>JAVBTE010000168.1:0-16578 GCA_031556335.1 Eubacteriales bacterium
TCCCGTCCCCGTCCCGTCCCCGTCCCCCGTCACTCCGCCTGGCCCAGAACGGCCTGGGCGGCCTCCAGGCAGGTTTTCGCCGCCAGGTCGTCGGGGTTCAATTCGAGGGTCTTTTGGTAATCGCTCACCGCTTCGGCGTACCGTTGCAGGTTCAAATTCGCGTCTCCCCTGCCGGCATAAAACAGAGACACAGCACCGTCCAGCTCAATGGCCTTGTCATACTGGGGCAGCGCGTCGGCATAGCGGGTTTCGTGGAAAAAGCTGAAGGCATAATTATAACGGAAGCTGGCTTCCTCAGGGTTCATCTTCATGGCGGTTTCCAGGGCGGCGCGGCTTTCCTCGTGCCGGTTCAGATAAATGAGGCTGGCGCCATAGGTGGCGTAGGCCGAGGAGGATCTGCCCAAGGACGTGGCGCAGGCGGCGTCTGCGGCCGCTTCCGCGAAAAGGCCCAGCTGCTGAAAGACCACGGCGCGGTAAAAGTAAGCGTCCGCCTCGGTGGGGTGGGCCTTCACCGCCTGGTTCATCACCGCCACGGCCTCGTCCTGCTGGGTATGGTTGATCATGATCACCGCTTCGTCAACCTTCTGGCTCAGGGGCTCCGTATCCTGCATTTCCTGGTTGCGGGCCGCGATCAGATCCAGCCGTTCCTGCCGCCGCCCCGCCGCGCCCTCCGCGTCCGAGGCCTCGCCGCCCAGGGCCACGCCGCTTTGCGAAGCTTCCTCGGCCTTCTCATGGTCTCCCAGCAAATGCAAGGATTCCGCGATATTGTAATACAGCACCGGAACCGACCCATACTGCTCCTGCACCTTTTCGTAATCCTGAACGGCCTTTTCGTATTCCCCTGTCAGGTAATGCAAAATGGCCCGGTTGCTGTACAGGCCCAGGGCGTCCGGAAACTGTTTGAGGCCCTCGTCGATGTCCGCCATGGCCTCGTCAAACAGGCCCAGCTGAATGAGGGCATAGGACCGGTTTTGAAGCGAGTCCTGCAATTGCAGCTCATGTTTGATCAGCCTCGTCTGGTCCCGAACCGCCTCGGCGTACCGCTCCTGGCTTAAAAGCACGGACCCCCGAAGCTGTAAAAGCGCCTCCGCGTCCTCCGGCTCGCAGTCCAGGGCCAGGGCATAGCTGGCGTCCGCCAGCGTCAGCTGGAGATCGCCCAAGGCAAAGGCAAGCTTTGCCCGCAACGCATATGCCTTTGGTTCCTTCGGCTTCATGGCCGCATATTGATTGGCCCAGGCCATGCCGGTTTGCATGTCGCCCTGTTCGTATGCTTTCAGCGCCAGGCTGTCAATGGTTTCAAAATTCAATTTTTCCTGCTCGGCCACCATCTGCGCCGCGCTGCCCTCGTCGCCCACCAGCCTCAGCCCCGGTCCGCAATCGGCAAAGGCATCCGCCGCAATCTCCGTAACAGAGTCCGGAATCACCGCCTGGCGAAGGTTTGCGCAGCCCTGAAAGGCCCCCGCGTCAATCCGTCGCGCCGTGGTCGGCAGGGCAACGGTCTCCAGCTGCTCTTTGCCGGCAAATGCCCCGGGGCCGATGAACGCCACGGTCATCCCCTGGGCC
The DNA here is from genome assembly GCA_031556335.1 of Eubacteriales bacterium. Lineage (GTDB taxonomy): Bacteria > Bacillota > Clostridia > Christensenellales > Aristaeellaceae > Limiplasma. The sequence continues at coordinate 1,564 of JAVBTE010000168.1, forward strand.
ACACAGGGAACCGTCACCTGGGCGTCCGCGCCGGTATACCGCACCAGCTCCAGGCCGCCCTCCTGGGCCGCATACTGAAAATCCCCCGCCAAAAAGGCCTCGTCCTCCGTGGCCGAAGCGCCACCGCCCAGCGCCATCATTGCCGCAAGCAACAAACCCAGCGTTTTTTTCATTCCATTTTTCCTTTCGTGCAAGAGAATGAAGATTGCTTTTCCTATTTGCCCTGCTTTTCCTGCTCGTGCTCCCACATCTGGTCGTTGAGCTGGTTGATGTTCCCGCAGCCCAGGGTCAGCACCAAATCTCCGGGCTGCCAGTGTTCCCGCAGGTATTTTTCCGTATCGGCAAAGGTGGGCGTGTGCACGGCGTTCACACCGTGGGCCTTCATGCCCTCCACAATCTGCTGGGCTTTGATGTCCCCGGGGTCTTTCTCCCGGGCCGCGTAAATGTCCGTCACCAACGTGATGTCCGCTGCCTCCGTGCAGGTCAGATAGTCGTCAAACAACCGCTTCACCCGGCTGTATGTATGGGGTTGCATCACTGCCCACAAGCGATTGCGGGGCTGCTTGGCCGCCACGGACAAAATGTTGCGCATCTCCGCCGGGTTATGGCCGTAGTCGTGGTACAGCTTCACGCCCTCAATGGTGGAGGTCAGTTCAAACCGCCGGTGCACCCCTTCAAAATGGCTCATGGCGGCGCAGGCGCGCTCCATATCTGCGCCCTGGCAATGGGCGCAGGCCAGGCTGGCCAGGGCGTTCAGCACATGAAAACTGCCCGCCACCTTCAAATCCACATGCCCCAGGCTTTTCCCCCGCAGCTGCAAATCAAAGCTGCAATGGCCGGTTTCGTCCTCCCGCAAATGGCCGGGCTGCCAGTCGTTGTCCTTGCCAAAACCGAAGGTTTCCGTTTTGCATTTCAGCTGGGAAAAAAGCTCCCGCACCCGGGCGTCGTCGCCGTTGCCAATGGCGATGCCGTCCTTGGGCAGCAGCGCCAAAAACTCTCCAAAGGTTTCCTGAATGTGGCCAATGTCCCGGTAATAGTCCAAATGGTCGGCGTCAATGTTTAAAACCACCGCCACCGTGGGCCGCAGGTTCAAAAAGCTGGCGTTGAACTCGCAGGCCTCCGCCAAAAAAATGTCGCTTTTGCCGATGCGGGTGCTGCCGCCGATAAAATCCAGCGAGCCGCCAATATGAATGGAGGGGTCCAGCCCCGTTTCCATCAGCACCTGGGACAGCATGGAGGTGGTGGAGGTTTTGCCGTGAGCGCCGCATACGCCGATGGCCACCCCGTATCCTTCCATCAGCTGGCCCAGCAGCGTGGCCCGTTCGATATTGGGCAGGTTCAGCCGCGCAACCTCCACCCGCTCCGCGTTGTCCGGCAAAATGGCAATGGTGTACACCACCATGTCCGCGCCGTGAACGTTTTCCGCCTGATGTCCAATGGTCACGGGAATGCCGGTTTCCCGCAAATGCCTGGTGGTATACGTCTCCAAATTGTCCGAGCCGGTGACCCGATAGCCCTTTTCCTTGAGCATCTGCGCCAGGCCGCTCATGCTGGAGCCACCGATGCCGATCATATGGATGTGCTTTCCCAGAAAGTCCCGGATATGAGGGGTCGTCATTCTTACACCCGCTTTGCGAAAAATACGGCCATCGCTTGCCTGCTCTTCAAAACGCAATGCACCGCTTGTATTATACGCGAAGAAGCGCACAATAATCAATACTTGCGTACAGGGCCGAAAAACCGGCGGTTATCTTCATTTTTCAAAAAAATCCGCTTGACAACCCCGCCATCCTATGCTATGTTTTGTGAAACCGATGAGGAAGAGCAAGTACGCCATGCCTCTTTCGCCAAAGAGAGCCGCCGTTGGTGGGAGTGCGGTGCGAAACGCAATGCGGAATGGACTTCCGAGGCCGAACCGAAAACGGAGCGTGCGCTCCCAGTAGGCAAGGCGGGGTTGCGCCCCGTTACCAGCCGCAGGCGTATGGTAGTACGCGCAAAGAGGACGCGGTTTCGCGTCAAGCCGGGTGGCACCGCAGGAGAAAACCATGCTCCTGTCCCAGCATCGAAAACGATGGGACAGGAGCATTTTGCTATGTTTTTGCCCCATGCGGCCTCACGGTCGCCATGAAAGGAGCGGTATCCATGAGCAAGGAAATCCCTTACAAAATCTATCTGTCCGAAAACGAGATGCCGTCGCAGTGGTACAATGTCCGGGCGGACATGAAGGTGAAGCCCGCGCCCCTTTTGCACCCGGAAACCTTTCAACCCATGAGCTTTGCGGACCTTCAACCCGTTTTCTGCGACGAGCTCATCCGGCAGGAACTGGACGATGAGACCGCCTATTTCGACATTCCCCCGGAAATCCTCAGTTTTTACAAAATGTACCGTCCCGCCCCCCTGGTGCGGGCCTACTGCCTGGAGGAAAAGCTGCAAACCCCGGCCAAAATCTATTATAAATTCGAAGGCAACAACACCAGCGGCAGCCACAAGCTCAACAGCGCCATCGCCCAGGCCTACTACGCCAAACAGCAGGGCCTCACGGGCGTCACCACCGAAACCGGCGCGGGCCAGTGGGGCACCGCCCTGTCCATGGCCTGCGCCTACCTGGGGCTGGACTGCAAAGTGTATATGGTCCGGTGCTCTTACGAACAAAAGCCCTTCCGCCGGGAAGTGATGCGCACCTATGGCGCGTCGGTCACCCCCTCCCCCAGCATGGAAACCGAAGTGGGCCGCAAAATCCTTCAGCAGTTCCCGGGCACCACAGGCAGCCTGGGCTGCGCCATTAGCGAAGCCGTGGAGGTGGCCACCCACAGCCCGGGGTACCGCTATGTGCTGGGCAGCGTCCTGAACCAGGTGCTTTTGCACCAGTCCATCATCGGCCTGGAAACCAAGGCCGCCATGGACAAGTATGGCATCCAGCCGGACATCATCATCGGCTGTGCGGGCGGCGGCAGCAACCTTGGCGGCCTCATCTCGCCCTTCATGCGCGAAAAACTGCGCGGCGAAAAGGACTACCGCTTCATCGCCGTGGAGCCCGCCAGCTGCCCCAGCTTCACCCGGGGCAAATTCGCTTATGACTTCTGCGATACGGGCATGGTTTGCCCCCTGGCCAAAATGTACACCCTCGGCAGCGGCTTCATCCCCAGCGCCAGCCATGCGGGCGGCCTGCGCTTCCACGGCATGAGCAGCACCTTAAGCCAGCTTTATGCCGACGGCCTGATGGAAGCCACGGCCGTGGAGCAAACCTCGGTGTTTGAGGCGGCGGAGTATTTCGCCCGGGTGGAGGGCATCCTTCCCGCTCCGGAAAGCAGCCACGCCATTCGCGTCGCCCTGGACGAGGCCCTCCGCTGCAAGGAAACCGGCGAGGAAAAAACCATCCTCTTCGGCCTCACCGGCACGGGCTATTTCGACCTGTACGCCTACGAAAAATTCCACGACGGCAAAATGACGGATTCTGTTCCCACCCAGGAGGAGCTTGCAAAAAGCTTCGCCGGTCTGCCCAAGGTGCCATCGGGTATGTAAAACTCGCCCTTCATCCCCGCCGATGAACTTGTCTGGAGGCGGAATGAGCGTACAGGGACGTACGTGGTTCCCCTTTGCTGCCGATGCCGACAATGCAGACAGGCCTTTTTCAATAGTCTAAGCCCCGAAAACCGCTTCCTCTGGCGGTTTCCGGGGCATTCTTTTTCATCCCGCTTCTGCGCTATTCCGCCCAATCCGCCTCTTCCTCGCCCTGTTTTCCGTCGCCCGCCTCGTTCTCCCAGGCCCCCGCGCTTTGGGCGTCCACAAAGCCTTCCGCCAGGATGTACGCCACCACCGAGGCCCCCGCCATGATGATGGCCGTCACCTGCGTGGCCGTCTCCCGGCTCACGCCAAAAGCCACCAGCAACATTCCCACAAAACCCGACACCGCCAGCCAAAGCTTTCGGCTGGTCAATTTCCGTTTCCAATCCATCCGGTATCCCTCCTTTGTCGGGGCCTTGCCCCTGCCTCTTTGGTTGCCCACGCACGGCCTTGGCCGCGCCCTGGGTACGCGGCTGCACACTCGCTTGCCGCGTTCGCCTCCCGCTATTCCCCGCGCTTTTCCGTGGGCAGTTCTTTCAGTTCCTCCAAAAGGTCCGTCACGGTGCCGTTGCCCCCCAAGGCGGTATATTGCCGAAACATGTCCAGAATCGTATCCCGGGCGTAAATGGGCCAGCACTTCTTGTCCATATAGTAATTGTATCCTTGAATGATCCGGTCCCGCAGCAGGGCCCGCATGCCCTGTTTCAGGGCTTCCCCTTCGGTGTTCGTCCGGTTCATACGCCTTACCAGCCGCCGGTATCCTAGCGCGCAGGCAGTGGCAATCAGCCCCATGGCCCACTCCATCCAAAATTTCTTGATCAGCTCAATCACCGTCCCCACCGCCTTCCAGCAGGGTCAGGCGTTCGCTGAGCTCGGCAAGAAGCCGCTCAATTTCAAAAATCCGCTCCAAAAGCCCCTCTTCAGGGCCACTGTCCCGCTCTGCCTCTTCCTTTTCCGCCGGTTCCAAAAACCGCGCCATCATGTATCCGGTCTTTCCCTGGGCTTCCACTTGCGCCCAAACCTCCCCGTCCTCCGCCCTGGCCTGCTGGCGTACCCGCACCCAAACCCCTGCCGGAATTTTCGCCAGATAGGGCCGTTCCACGGATGGGGTGGGGCGCAATTTCACGGGGTTTCCATCCGGGGAAACCACCACCGCCTGCTCTCCCGGTTCCTTTTCCTCCATCCTTTCATCCCTCCCGCCGTCATACTCCACTTCTTTCAACCGCCCGTAATAGGCCCAGTTGCCCAGTTTTGTGTCCGCTTTGGCCACGGGCGGCGTCGCGTGCACAATGCGCAGCGGCCATGCCCGGGTCACCAGCCCAATGTGGTACAGGTTTCCTTGCCCGTCGCCCCGGTACGCCGCCGGCTCGCCGCCGTCGTCCCGCCGTTTGAACACCGCCATGCCCAGGGCAAGGCTTTGTCCGTTCCCCTCAATTCGCCCTGTCTCTGTGCAGTATTTGCGAAAAATGGTGTTGCTGCCGTGGGCAATCACGGCCCCATGCTTGCGGAACGCCCGCACAAAAGCGCCCGAGCAATCAATCCCCAGCTGCTCTCCCGCGTCTCCCGTCACTCCGGGGGATGCGTACGGCCAGCCGAGGATCTCCTCAAAGCTGGCCGCAAGGTCACTGTCTCTCATTCTTTTTTCCCTCCCCTACGCGTCCCCCATGTCCCTTGCCAGATATAGGCCCGACGCGCGGTATACATCGTTCACGGCGGCGGCTGTAATCGCCTGTACATACCAGCTCGTCGCGTCCTCCTTGGGGTCGAACAGCAAAAATAGGTTGCTGGTCGCCCCAAGCCCCCTCAGGGGCACTTTCAGCGCGTGGTTTGGAATGGGCAATCCGGTCAAGGCCGCCTTCACGGTTCCCGCGGTCATGGCGACGGTGGCCGTCAACGAAATCTCAAAATACACAAAAGGCCCAAAGCGGTAGTACCTGGGCAGCCCCGCCTCGCCGAAAGAAAAGCCGGTTTTGTACATCACTTCGGCGGTGCTGGGGTCATAGGTAAACGGAAAGCTCAGGCTGGGCTGTTCTTCCCAGCTTGCGTATTGGGGGCCCGAGCCGGCGCAGGCAAAGGCGCGGGGCCGGCCCACGCAGGCGCTGGCAAAGTACCGTTCCCTGTCCGCCGTCAGGTTGCATGTCAAAGGCCAGGAGGTCCAATGCTTCATCAAGGCAATCTCCGGCTCGTTGCCGGCTCCGAAGGCCTCGGTCAGGTCGATCACGGTCAGCCCTTCAAAGGCGAAGTTCGCCGTCCATGTCCCGGTTTGCGCATTGCCGAAAACGCTTAACTCCGCGATGATGTTCGTCGCGTCCATGTTCATGGTGCTGCAAATGCAGCCAACCTTCACGGCGTTGTCGTTCGGCCTTACGGTGGCCAGCGCCGAGGCGATATAGAAGCTGGGGTTTCCCTTGCCTTTCAGGCCAAAAACCGGAGAATACACCACGCTGGTATTTCCCTCGTGGCGAAAGGTAAAGGACACATAGTACCTGTGCCCTTTTTTCAGGTCCGGCATGGGCAAGCCGCTCAGCAAGTACGTGCCGGAAGCCGTGCTCACCGTGTTTTGCAGGTTCAGGCCAATCTGCCGGATGCCCTGTTCGTTCACCCCATCCTTCCAGGTGTACGGGGCCGGGCCGGTGGTTTTGTCCTCCGGCCAGCTTTGCAGCTTGTTCCAGTTGTCCGGAACCAGGTTGGTCACTTCCGTTTTGCCAATCAGCCACCGGTCCCCCGCATGCATGCCCTGGGCCGCGTTGTCCTCGGTGTCCGGCCTGCGGCCTGGCGAAATCCGGGTGGTTTTGGCTTCATACACGCCGTTTGCCAAATAGTTCATGGCCAGCGCGTTGATGGGGGTGCCCTCCTCGTATACCGCGCCCGGGTCCCGCTTCAAGCGCACGGCCTGCTTTCCCCCGCCGTCCGTGGTCATCTCATAGCCGTCCGGCCGCTCCACTGTTCTGTCTTTGAAAATCATAGGCTGATACGCCATTTCTCTACTCCTCCCCGCACCTTATTTCTCCCGAGTACCGCCACGCCCCCGGCATCATCTCCCGCAAAACGCACATGTCAAACAGCATTTTTTCCATCGCGTTGGCCTCTTCCGCCGTCAGCCCCGCCATGGTTTCCGGCAACTCAGGCGTGGTTTTTCGCACGGGAAACTGCTCCCGCAGCTTTTTCAGCGCCGTCAAAAAGTCTTTCAGCCGGGCGGCCGTGGGAAAGGTCCCCTGGGCCCAGTCTGTTTTCGGGCTCAGGCGCAGCCCCGCAAAATCAATCAGGCTTTTGGCGCACCGCCCCATGCGGCTCAGGTCCCGGCACATCAGGAATCCCTTCTCGGTCCGGTTTTCCACATCCGCCTTTGTTCGGTCAAAAATCAGCTCCTCACCGGGCCACACCACGAATCACCGCCTTTTCCACCATTTCCTCCGCCAAATTGATCTCCATCCGCACCACGTCGCCCCACACCGTCCGGGTCTGAACGCCGTCCGCCGTCCGCTTTTCCAAGGCGAAAATCTCCGCCAGGTCGCCGCATTGCTCGCTTCCCATCAAAAGCCCGCTTTCGCTGATGTGCCTCCTCTGGCTTGCGTCATACAGCCGCCTTGCAATGCCCAGCGCGGCGGTCTGGGATACCAGCGTGGCGTCGGTCACGGAAATCACGTTGTCCACCTTTGTCAGCAAATCGCCCACCCGTGCGGTGTTGGTGCCCTCCTGGTAGGGCTTGCCGGTAATCTTCTGTTCCAGCGCGGCCTGGGCCGCCGTCACCTTGATCAGCGCGTAGTTGGGCCCGGTTTTCAGCAGCGTTCCGTTGGTCGCCGTAAACGTGTGGGCAGGGGCCCCAAACTCCACCTGGTGCTCGCCTTCCCCCAGCTTTCCGGTAAACAGGGCCACCGCCGCGTCCGCCGCCACCAAGGTATAACTGTGTCCCACCACCTCCACGCCGGACACGAAAGGCGCCAGCCGAATCACCCCTCCGGTCAGCTTGCGCTCCTTGCCGATCCAGCGGCAGGATCTGGATACATCCGCCGGCGCGATGGACAAAAAATCCTTGCGGCTGGCGTCCACCCTGGCGTTTGCCGCAAAGGCCACCTGCTGCAATGCCTGCCGTGCGGTGCAAATGGGTAGCCAGCCGTTCACGGCAACGTTTCTCAGCGCCTCGTCCAGCACGTAGTCCACCGCCGTGTCCGCCATGATTTCCGCAACCACGTTTTCCATCTTTGCGTCGCTGTAAATGCCCCCCAGCACCTTCACCTGGTCCAGCACCCCAATGGCGGACACACACCGCAGCGTGGCCGCGGTCCAGTTCTCAGGCCCGTTCTCCCCGTCCTCCATCCACATGTCGCCCACTTCCCACTCGCTCAGGTAAAACGTGCCAAAAGAAACGCCGTTGTGGGTCACCCGCAACGGCTGGTTTTCCGACAGCATGGTATAAACGCCTTTGGGTTCCAAAATCGAAAAATCCACGTCCCCGGAATAGGCGCTCACCTCCAGGGTGTTGTCCGGCAGGGTGCTGAGGGTGGGGTCTACCTCTTCCAAAATCGTCACCTCGGTCAGCTCCGTCCCCGCGAAGGTGTGCAGCATGCCAAAATCAATGCCGTGTACCCGCACATACCGGTGTGGCAACCCGCTCTCCAAAAACGTCAGCGTCAGCTTCCCGTATCCATATACCGCGTTTTCCATAAACGGATCGGCCGTCAGGCCGTCCAGGGTAAAGGTTTTGTCGTCCAGCAGCGTTCCCGTCAGGCTGTGCCATCTCACCCGCACCCTGTGGGGGCACGGGTCCCCCATGTGCAGCGTCACCCCCGCGCTGGAGTGCGGCTTGGTAAAGGCGATGGTCATCTCCGGCGGCTCTACAAACCTGCCCGTCCCGTCGCTTTGGGCGGAAGAAAACCACCCCCAGCCCCCGCTTCTTTCCGGCGCGTCCGGAAACGGCTCATAGCTGCCGTCCAGCAGCCATTGCCAGTCCTCCCCCGTGGCCACGTGGGGGGCAGCCCCGTCGTTCCTGCGCAAATCCGCCAACGCGGAGAAGGGCTTTTGCCCGTTGGTCACCGGGGCGCTGTCCTTTTTGGCCGTCACGTCAATCAGGCCGAATGTAATCTCCGTCGGCATAGGCCGCCTCCTTTTCTTCTTACCTCGGCCCTTCCGGGGTCACCCGAAAAGAAAGCCCGCCCCAGTCATACTTCCCCGCCCCGTCGCGCCGGCGCAGCTTGTGCTTGATGCCGGAAAAATACGCCCGAAAGCTTCTTTCTCCGTTCACGCCCGGCAGGGTCACGCTGTGAATGCGCCGGGTCTCGGTCAGTTTTTTGTAAAGCCGTTCATATTCGGCCCGGTCGGGAAAACGCCCTGTGGAGATCTGGTAAATCTCGTAGAGCCCGATGTTCACAATGTGCACCACGCCGTCCTCGGTACGGTTGGCCGACTTTTCCAAAAACTCCGCCGAAACCTCGATCGCGTCCCGCAAAATCGGCAGCTCGTAGGTCTCCCCGTCAATTTTCATCTTAAGCATATCCCACGTCTCCCGTCACCAGTTTTACGCCCCTGCGCTGGCTTTCCCGGTCCAGCTCCGGCGACAGCGCCCGGGCGAACCTCGCCCCCGGCCCCTTAAAGTGCACGGCGGTCCCGCGAACGATCTCGCCCACCTCTTCCCGCACCAGGGCGCGAAGACCCTCCTCGTCGGCCATCCATCCGCCATGAGAAGCGCTTCCCCCCAGCGATGCCGCCTGCATCATGCGTGCGCCCTGGGTCATCACCAAGCCGCTGGCCAGGGCGGGCATGGGCAGGCTCCCCGCGCCCGCCAGTTTCAGCGCGCTCATCATCTGCCCGCCAATCTCGTCCCCCATCCGGCTTCCCAGGCCCTCCGGCACCAGCGACATTTCTCCCATGGCCGCCCTTATGGAACCGCCCAGGGTACTCACGGCCCGCACCGCCGCCGAAATTCCGCCCAGAATGCCCTGTGCCACGCCCTCCGCCAGATGTCCGCCGCTTTCCGCCCCCACCTTGGACGGGGACTTGATCTTCAGCGATTCGTTCAGCGTGTCCACCATGCCCTTGGCCAGCTTCTTCACCGCGTCATATACGGTGGTGGCGTTGTCAGCGACTCCCTTTGCGACCCCCGCGTCAAAGTTCTTGCCGGCGCTTTGGGGGCCGCTTGCCTTGTCGTTCATCACCGTGTTCGCCGCCGCCACCGCTCCTTGGGCCACGCCCTTGGCCGCTTTGCCGCTGGTGGCCGCCGCATTATCCGCCATGCCCTTGGCGTACTGCTTGTCCGCCAATCCTCCCTGGGCCCCAAAGCCCTTGCCGCTGTCCTCCGCCGCGGCCTGCATGCCGCCCGCCGCCGCCTGGGCCACGCCGCCTCCGGCGGCAATCGCCCCCTCCTTGCCCGTATCCAGCCCCGTCACATAGGCCTGCACCCCGCCGGAGGCCGCTTGTTTGTACGCCGCCTTTTTCTCCTCGGCGGCCTTTGCGGCGGCGTCGCCAATGTCCCCCGCGTACTGGGCCGCGCTTTGCCTGGCTTTCTCCTTTTCCTCCGCGGTTGCCTTAAATTCCCCAATCACATCCGTCAGGGAAAGCTTTTGCGCCTCTTCCGGCTTCATCCCCTCCAGGGCATGCTGGGCAAAATCGTGCGCCGCCTGATTGATCTGCTCCTTTTTTGCCTCCATGCCCGCCTGTAAACTGTCCGGAATCACCCCGCCGTTCAGGGCAATCTCCTGGGCCAGGGTGCGCACGGCGGTTTCCACCCCCGCCCCGGCGTAGTCCACCATGCCCTCCGAGGCGGTCACAATCCCTTGCAGCGCGTCGTAGTCCTCCAGGGCCTTGGCCACCTCCGACGGAATCTCCTTGCCCTGGGCCTTGTAGGCCTCCTTCAATGCCAGCCAGCTTTGCACGTTGGGCTCCATGGCGCCCAGCAGTTCCTTGGCCACCCCCGTCTCCGTGTCGTCCAGGGTAATGCCCTCCATGGCGTCCTTGTACATCTGCTGCATCTGGGCGTTGATGTGGGCCGCCACCGCCTCCTGGTCCGACTTTTCCACCCCCAGGGCCGCCGCGTTTTCCATCACATACTTGGTGGCGGCCTCCAGGTAATCCCCCAGCTTGGGCATCGCGTCCATGCTCTTGGCCGCGCCAATCTCCGGCCCGTATCCCGCCAGCATTTCGTTGAAGTTGCGCAGCTCCGCCGTCTGCACCTCCCACGAAATGTTTATCTTCTGCTTGTAAAACTCGGCCTCGGCCTCCTGCTTCATCTCCGCCATCTTCTCAGGATCGTTCTGGTACACCATGTCCAGCCAAGCCAACGTCTCAATGTGCATCGCGTCGGCGTTTTCAAAGTCCTTGGCCAGCTTGTCCTGCAAGGCCCCCTGCAGCTCGTTGAAGCCCTCCAGCGACAGCCTCCCGTCCTCCGCCTTGTACTGGATGCGTACCTTTTCCATCTGCACATAGGCTTCGTGGCTGGCAATCTGCTGCTGAATCTCGTTCAGCCGCTTGCTGGTCTGAAGAATCGCCTTTTGCTCCGCGTCGTCCAGCACGCCGTCCTGCAAGGCGTCCACCATCTGGTCTCGCAGTTGCTGGCTCAGCGCCGCGGCTTCCTCCATCACCGGCGTCAGGAATGCGTCAAGGTCCTGCATCACCTGCCGCAAGGCCTCCGGGTTGTCGCTAAGCATCGCCTCAAAGCTCATCTTCGCCAGCAGCTTTTGGTCTGTCAGTGAATCGTTCACCCCCTGGATGAACTCCTCCACCTCATGCAGGGCCTGCTCTTTCGCGTCCGCCTTCGATTCCTCGCTGATCCCCTTGCTTTCCAGGGTCAGCGAAAGCTTGGCCACCCCCATGCCCAGCGCCTGCTGTAAGCTCCCTACGTTTTCGGCGGCCTCCTGGGCCTTTTCGCTCTGGCGCAGCACCCCCTCCATGGCCTGGGTGAAGGGGGTCTGCACGCGCTTGCACTCCTTCTCCAACTCCTGAAGGCTCAGCGTCATCTTGCCAAACCGCTTCCCAAGCTCCTCTGTCCGCGCCTTTTCGTGGGCCTCGTTCACCTTGGTGGCAAAGTAAATAATGGCTCCCGCAATGGCGGTAAACAGGGCGATGTACGGATGCATCATCATGCTTAGGGCAATGGTCTCAAACAGGCTCTTCACGCTTTTCAGTGCTTTTGCAATCTTTATCCCTGCGGTTGCCATCCCGGCTGCGGCTCCGCCCCACGCTTCCTGTGCCAGCATCACAACCCCAAATCCCATGGCCAGGCTGGTCAGCATTTTGATGCCTTCCACAAAGGCGTCCTTGTTTTCCCGAAAAAAGCGCGCCAGCCCTTCCAGTACGCTTCCAAGCAGTTTCAGCACTTCAACCACCACGCCACCCGTCCATTTCGCGATGGGAATCAGAAAGTGATCATATAGCCATATCCCAGCTTCCCGAAAAATCTCCACCACAGCGGTCATCACGCGCAGCCCTCCGGCAACCGCATTCAAAAAAGCGGGCAGCGCATCCTCTACCGTCCATTTCGCCATCGGCACCAACACGTTGTACCACAGCCATTCAAAATTGGTCAGCGAGCTTTGTAAGTCCTCCCCGATGGCTTCCTTCAAATTCTCAAACGCCAACCCCAGGTTTTCTAGGCTGATTTTCGAAAGCGGCTCCATCATTTCCCGCAGTTTCTCCAAAAACGCCAGCATCATGGGCGATAGCGTCAGGTAATCGGCAAGGCTCGCAAATCCTTCCTCATCCACCAGTCCGACGCTTCCGCCGCCGCCACTGCCCCCGCTTCTGGCAATGTCTTTTTGCAGCACATGCAGGTCGTCAAAGGGTGCCAGCGCGTCCTTGGCCACCTTGGCGGCGGAGCGGGTGGCCTTCCCCAACTTTTTCTGTGCGTCCGCCGCGCCGTCCGCCCCCTTTGCCAGGGAGCCATATCCAACAATCAGCTGTTTTCCAAATACCAGCGCGATGCATTGGGCCGCCTGCCTTGCCAGGGCTGCCAGTTGGGTCAAAGTGCTTTCCATCACTGTCGCCGCAGGCAGGAAAACCACAGACATCTGCGTAACTGTCGCGCCAATTTCCATTTTCAATGTCGATATCGCTTGGGTTAGTTCCCATTGCCCATCTGCGTTTGTTCTATCCACCATTAAACTGATAGACTCCATTGACTCTTGTGTTTCTCGAATTGCATCGACAAAAAATTTCATTTTGTCGCTCATTCCACTTAGTACCTTGCCAGCCTTTTCTTCCATCTTCGCCAGGGCCTGGTCAAATTCCACCGTCTTAATGGTCGGGTCAATGATAATCGTTCCCATCGTAGGTTTGGGTGCCATTGCAACTCACTTCCTTTTCTTTTTCGTGTCTGCGGCATGCAATTCTTGCAGCACCCTCACCCCCGCATGCCTCCAGGTTTTCAACTTGCTTCCATCAGAATCAAACAAAATGCTTATGGATCAAAGGAAAACTGTCTCAATTGTCGAAAAATGTTCAATACAACATTCTTTCGTTTCAAAATTTAGGAGTGAATGGAGCGCGTTTATTATGGGAAGAAATATCAAATGTCCAAAATGTAAAAGCCTCAATGTCCAGTTGCTGGGAAACAAACGCAAAAAAGCCATATCCGTAGGGAAAGGTATCATTGGTTTGGGTTTAACTTCTCTAGCGCTACATACTCCTGTTGGTATCGTCGCCGGTCTAATTGGCAACAAAGGAAAATATGATTTATTTTGCGAAGATTGCGGCCACTGTTTCTCTGTCAAATAGCCTTCTCCCGCAATCTACAAAAGCAACGGAGGCAAGCATATGAAAACCGTCAGCAATACTGTCAGGTGTCCAAAATGCAATAGCCTTCACTTTCAAGTTTTGCAGCAAGGCGAACCGCAACGCCAATCAGAAAGTTATGTCATCCGGCCTCCTTTCCTTTTCCCATTTTGGCGAATCGTTCCCCGGAAGCCATTTCGCTTGTTTCCCCAAAAGCATGTCAGTGAAGTGTACTGCACCGACTGCGGTTATCGTTACCGAATTCGATAATTTTCTGTTTCCATCATGCAAAAGCAACGGGGTGCAATATCAATGTTCCAAGGCGAAAGCTATATGAAATGCCCAAGATGCGCCAGCCTGAATGTGAACGTATTGCGGCGCGTTCCAAAGGGTACCGTCCTTCGCAATGTCATTCTCGGCACCCTCGTTGTACCGATCCTGGGGACCCTCATCGGTGCCAGTATCGGTACAAAACGCGGTTATGTGGTTTTTTGCCAAGACTGCGGCCACTGTTTCTCCGTCAAATAACCTTCTCCCACGGCAAAGCCGCCCTTCCATCGGGCGGCTTTGCCGCGTCCCCATTTTTCTATCCGTCCAGCGCCCGCTCAAAGGCTTCCAGCTCCGCCCGTTCCTCCGCGCTCAGCCGCACCGGCAGGTCAATCGCGTCCCGCATCCCGGCCACGGCCCGCTGCTCCTCCGGGGTCAGCTTCCCGGCCCGTCGCCCTGCCCGGTAATACAGAATCCGCGAAAAAAAGCACTCCCCCAGGTCCAAAAACATGCCCAAAAACTTCCACCAGTGCAAATCCGGCGTGGTTTCCAAATCCAGTCCATAGGTCTGCCGGATGGCGGTATAAATGTAGGGCGCGTCATGCTCCCAGCTGTACGGCGCGCCGTCTCCCCCGCCACTCCGCCCGTCCGTTTCCTTGCCCCGGTTCAAAAACCATACCGCCCGCTGATACGCCTTCGCCATGTCCCCGGGCTTTTGCCTGTATAGCAGCTCGCAAGCCACCGCCCTCTTTTCCGCCTCAGCCAGCTCCGGGTCGTCAAACGCCAGCAAAATCCGGATCGCCGTGCGAAAGTCCGCCTCAATGGGGATCTCCTCGTCCCCCACCGTTAGCTTTGTGGGGAACGGGTCTGTCAGCACGTTCATTTTTCACTTGTCCCGGCAGCGCCCTCCCGGGCGCCGGCCCCGTTTTTCCTGTATTTTGCGCTCTTCTTTTCCCGGGCCGCCGTCAAATAGGGCATCACCCCGGAAAGCAGCTGCATAAACTGGCTGGGCACGTTGGCGTCCCCAAAGGCCATCTGGCAGGTGCCTTCCCCAAACAGCTTGTCAATGGCCTTGCGCATGTCCCCGCACATGTCCATCTGGCCCCTCAGGCGGCCAATGGCCTTCAAATCAAAGCCATGCCCGTCCTTCGCGCCCTCTGGCAGGGCTTCCAGCTCCGCGTCCAGCGCCGCGTAATGGGTCTGCCGCTCCGCCAAATATTCATACGCCTCATAAAACCGGTTGGCAAAGGATACGTCCTCCGGGTTGAATACCAGCATGCGCCCGGGGTCGTCGTTAATCATCAGGCGAATCTCCCCGGGCTGTTCCAGTTTCAAGTTTGGCATGTTCTTCTCCTTTTCAATGGGCCGCACGGCTTTCGCCGTGCTGCCCGGATTGTCAAAAAATTCCTTTCACGCAGGGCGATTCCGCGCCCGCGGAAACAACACCCGTACCCTCGAAAAAGTGACGCATGTCACTTTTTC
>JAVBTE010000019.1:0-7242 GCA_031556335.1 Eubacteriales bacterium
GACGGGGTGAACATCCATTGCATGTCCGGAACGGGCGCGGTGCGCTGGTCGTTCCAGATCGGCTCTGGCGCCGGGTACGACTGCAACGACAAGGTGGTCGCCGCCTGGGCGGGCAGCACCATTTACATTCTGGACCAAAGCGGCAACTCCACCTATAACGACGACCTGGGGGAGAACATCCAGTTTGCGCGGGCGGGCCAGCAATACGTGGCGGCGGTGATCGGCGAGACCACCAAGCCCCGCCTGGTGGTGAAGGACCACGCCGGCGCGCACATGGACGAGGAAGCCGACGCGTACCAGGACCTGATCATGCTGAATGTGGGCTTTTACGGCAAGAACGGCGAGTATATGTGGACGTTGGCCCTGGACGTGTTTGGCACGGCGGCCAACACCATCCTGAACACCTTTGAGGTGGGCAAGATGAACACTGGCGAGGTGAGCCTGGGAGACAGCATCACCTATGGCGTGCTGTATGAAAACAGCAAGCTAAGGACGATAGGAACGCGGAAAATGCTGTCCTTCAACTACCGGGGCACCGAGGACATTTCCCAAAGCGTGCTGGTATACGGCTGGCGACTGATTGGTAACGAAATTCCCGACCGGGGAGACGCGCTGATGCTGTTCGCGCCCACCACCCAGACGGACAACCAGTTTGACATCCGGGAGTTGCGGCTGATCAGCGGGGGGAACGACAAGCGGTACAGCCTGCCGTCCACCTGCATTGGCGCGACGGTGTGGCACAAAACCATCTACGCCGTGGCGGACGCCAAGCTGTACCGCGCGGCCCAGGGAGACAGCCGCTTTGCGGAGTTTGACCTGCCGCTGGCAAAGCCCGCCACCCGCTTTGTGGGCACCACCAGCAACGGCCGGGTCATTGTGGCCTGCGGGGACGAGGTATACCTTCTGACCCTGCCGGAGAGCCGGTAATAAACGGTCGCAAAAGTGGCGAACGCCACTTTTGCGAATTTGCGGGAAATGTTTGCGCTGGCGCGCAAACGCCCGCCCGCCCGGCAAAGCCGGGCGATACGAATTCAGTTGGAGGGGCACGGCCCCGACGAGCGGCGAAAAACGAGCGCAGCGAGTGTGCAGCCGCGTAGCCTGGACACGGGCAAAGCCCGCGGCCAGGCCGAGTGAGAGGAGAACCAATGAACATCATCGACTGGATCATTGTCGGCATTGTGGGGCTTTGTGTGCTGTTTGGATTTTACCGGGGGTTCATCCAATCGGTACTCAACCTGGGCGGGTGTCTGCTTTCTTTTGCGGGCTCTTTTCTGCTCTTCCCCCATTTGGCCGACGCGGTGGCTTCCAATACGGAAATCACCCGCATGATCAGCAGCTATACCGATTCCAGCATTCTGCTTGGCGACCTGGGCCTCAGCAGCCAGGCGGTTTCCAGCCTGACCAGCGCCAATGTGGCCACCATTGTGGAAAAGGCGGGCCTGCCGGTGCCCCTGGATACCCTTTTGCAGCACAATTTGAACCAGCAGGTTTTCAGCCCTTTGGGGCAATTGGCCACCAACGTGGGCGACTATGTGAACCAGACCATTCTTTCGGTCAGCATCAACGTGCTCAGCTTTCTGGCCTGCTTTGTGGTCTGCTTTCTGGTGCTGACCATTGTGGTGAACATGTTGCGGGCGGTGTTCCACTTTCCGGTGCTTAAACAGCTTGACTGGCTGGTTGGCGGCGTGTTTGGCTTTTTGCTGGGCGTGGCGCTGTGCTTCGTGGTGTTCACCGTGATGCCCATTTTGCAAAGCGTGGTGCCCCTGCCCCAGTTTAAGGAAGCGGTGCAGGCCAGCACGCTGGCCAAGGCCTTTGAAAACGGCAACCTGATTTTGTCCATCATGAACCGAAGATTGTAGGGAGGGCACCGTTAGGGGCTGCCGGTTCAGCTTTTACGGCGCGCGCATCACTGCCGTTCACGCGCGCCGAAAGCTTCCCGCCTTCGGGCCGCTTTGGGCTTCGCCCAAGGACCCACAGGGCCCACGTTTCCCTCCGTCGCCCTGAACCCCTCTTTCACCGCATTCCACGCGGCCAATAGACAAAACAAAAATGCGCTTTGGCATAACCGAAGCGCATTTGCTTTTGATTGATTTTTTGCCGCGCGCAGCGCGGCAATGATGGGTCCAGGGGCTTGCCCCTGGCGGGGTTGAGGGGCGGAGCCCCTCAGCGTTCCCCCCTCGGCGTTTCCCCGTCCTCCCCCACCCCTAAGCGCCACCCAACTGTTTCTTGAACGTATCCTTCAGGCCGACTACGCGGTTAAAGACGGGGGTTTGGGGTGTGCTGTCCGGGTCTTTGCAGTAATAGCCCAGGCGCAGGAACTGGAAGGTGTCGCCGGGGACGGCGGCGGCCAGGAAGGCTTCGGCATAGCCGTGGCATACGTCCAGGCTGGCGGGGTTCAGGCGGGCGATAAAGTCCTTTTTATCCGGGGCGGCGGTTTCGGGGGCGTCGGCGCTTTCGGCTTCGTCCTCTTCCCGCAGCAGGGGTTCGTAAAGGCGGGCCTCAAAGGGCAGGTTGGTGGTGGCGCTGACCCAGTGCAGGGTGCCCTTCACCTTGCGGTTGGCGCCCTCGGTGCCGTTTTTGGTGTCCATGTCCACGGTGCACAAAACAGCGGTCACACGGCCGTCGGCGTCTTTTTCGCAGCTGTCGCAGCGCACGATGTAGGCCCCTTTTAGGCGCACCTCGTTGCCGGGGAACATGCGGAAGTATTTTTTGACGGGGACTTCCATGAAGTCCTCCTGCTCAATGTAAATTTCCCGGGTGAGGACGGCGGTGTGGTTGCCCATGTCCGGGTGGTCGGGGTGGTTTTCCATGGGCAGGGATTCCTGCCTGTCCTCTGGCCAGTTGGTGAGGATCACTTTAAGGGGTCTGACCACGGCCATGGCCCGGGGGGCCTTGCCGCCCAGGTCCTCCCGCACGCAATGCTCCAGGAAGGCCAGGTCCACCACGCTGTCGGCCTTGGAGATGCCGATGCGGTCCACAAAATCGCGAATGGCCTGGGGGGTATAGCCCCGGCGGCGCATGGCGCACAGGGTGGGCATGCGGGGGTCGTCCCAGCCGGAGACATAGCCGCCCTCCACCAGCATGCGCAAATAGCGCTTGGACATGATGGTGCGGGTCAGGTTCAGGCGGCTGAATTCAATTTGCCGGGGCCGGCCCGGCAGCATGTGGGCGGATTTTTCCACCACCCACTCGTACAGGGGCCGGTGGTCCTCATATTCCAGGGAGCAAAGGCTGTGGGTGATGCCCTCGATGGCGTCGCCAATGGGATGGGCAAAGTCGTACATGGGATAGATGCACCACTCCTTGCCGGTGCGGTGGTGCTCCTTGTATAAAACCCGGTACATGGCGGGGTCCCGCATGTTGATGTTGGGGCTGGCCATGTCGATTTTCATGCGCAGGATCATCTTGCCTTCGGGGAATTCCCCGGCCCGCATGCGGCGGAACAAATCCAGGCTTTCGGCGGCGGGGCGGTCCCGGTAGGGGCTGTTACGGCCGGACTCCGTCAGGGTGCCCCGGTATTCCCGCACCTCCTCGGGGGAAAGCTGGCACACATAGGCCAGGCCGCGGTTGATCCAGTCCTCGGCGATGTCGTAGCACTTCTGGTAGTATTCGCTGGCGAAATAGAGGCCGCCCTTCCATTCAAACCCCAGCCAGCGGATGTCCTCCATGATGCCGTCCACGTACTCGGTCTCTTCCTTGGAGGGGTTGGTGTCGTCAAAGCGCAGGTTGGTGAGGCCGCCGTACCGCTGGGCGGTGAGGAAGTCCGCCACCAGGGCTTTGCAATGGCCAATGTGCAAATAGCCGTTGGGCTCCGGGGGAAAGCGCGTGCGCACGCTTTGGTATCGCCCGCTCCGCAAATCCTCGTCTATGGCGTCCCAAATAAAGTTTGATCTTGCTTCGGGGGTTTCCATCGTACGCGCCTCCTCTTTCCAGAAAACGGGTTTGGACCGTATCATCGCATCATTATAAGGGGAAAGAAAGGTTTTGGCAAGGGAAAGGCGGTATTTTCGCGCTTTGCCGCCAAAATACCGCCCGGGTTGGAACTTTTTTTCAAGGGCCGGGGCCGGGCTCAGGGTTCAAAGACGAAAAGCTTTGACAGGCTCACGTCTCCGGCCCGCACATAGCCGCTGAGGCCGTCTACGTCCATTTCCCAGCCGATAGGCCCAGGGGGTACCATGACGTGAAGCCAGCCGTCGGCCGTTACGCCCATCACGTGCATCTCCGCATCGGGGGCAAGGGTGGTGAGGGCGGCGGCGTTCGCCTCCGGGCTTGCCATCAGGGTGCAGGGGCCGTTGGCCATGGCGGTGGTCAGGGGGGTGTGCCACAGGGCTTCCGCAAAATCCTCCGCTTTGGGGAACTTTACATACACGCCGGACATCCAGCCCTCCACGTTGCCCACCCGCACATGGTACCAGGGCGCGTCTTTGCCCGCTTCCTGGCCCAGCACGTGCACCAGCGTTCCCGAGCCGTATTGGCCCAGGCTTTTGCTGGCGGTGCTGGCCGTCTCCCGCAGGTTCACCTGGCCGTAGGCCATGGCAAGGTCGGTGCCGTCAAAGCGCTTCCAGCTTTCCTCAGAAACGCGCAGGGCCTCCTCAAAAGAGGTGGGAAAATCGGTGATGGCGTTCATGTGGCTCAGCCACAGGGGCACATAGGCGGGGCAAAAGGGGGAGGCCTCGGTATTGCCCTGAAGGGGCAGGTCGATCAGGCGGAAGCCGTAGAAGGGATAGCGGTTCACAATGGCATAGCCCTTCCCCCTCTCGTCCACCGATGCGTAGGACTGCACATACCAGGGCCCCCAGCCCTTCCACAGGCCGTAGCTTTCCGCGCCGCCCTCCGGGCTGGCATAGACGATGGAAAAGCGCTGGCCCAAATCGGAGTAGCCTGAGCCGCCCACATCGGAAAGGGTCAGGGTGAACGCCCGGCCAGGCAGCAGAACCTTGGCCCCCAGGGGTTCCAAAATCCAGGCGCTTTCCTGGAACTGTTCCACACTGACCAAAACAGGGCCTTCGCCGGTTTCCAGGGCCACCAGGGCCAAAGTCCAAGGAATGCTCTGGTCCTCCGCAGAAACGGATTGCAGCATGGCCCCCCGGGAGGCCGGCTGCCCGCTGAAGCCGTTTTCGTCCAGCGCCTTTCGCAGCTCCGGGGGGATGTCCTCCTCAAAGGTGGTGGCCCGGAAAAAGGACGTGTGGCCGTCCTGCACGTCCCAGGTTTTCGTCTGGGCCAGGGCGGGGAAGGCCAAAGCGCAAAGAACGGTTCCCATGGCCAGGAAAAGGGCTGTCAGGCGTTTGGTTCGCATCATTCGTTTCTTTCCTTTCTGTCGCATCCGGGGCGGGTTCTACGGGGCGACGGAAGCGGGGGTCATGCCCTGGGCCACTTCCTCGGCCCGCACATAGCCGCCCATGCCGTCCACGTCAATCTGCCAGGAGAGATCGGCCGTTGGCGCCACCACATACAGCCAGCCGTCGCCGCTGACCAGGGCCACGTGCACCAGTGTGTTCTCCGCAAGCTCCGCCACGGTTTTCGCGCCGCTTGCGGGTTTCTCCCGCAGGGAAAGGGGCCCAAGGGCCCGGGCCAGGGGCTGGGGCAGCGAAAGGTAGTCCCAATAGTTGCGGGAATAGGGCATGCCCATGTAGTTGCCCGCCACCCAGCCTTCCAAATCGCCCACCCGCACATGGTACCAGGGATCGGTCTTGCCCTTTTTCTGGCCCAGCACATGCACCAGGGTGCCATACCGCAGCTCTCCCTGGCTTGGGCTGCCGCCGGTGGGCTCTGTGCGCAGGTTCACCTGGGCGGTTTTGGCCAAATCGGTGCCGTCCAGGCGGCGTTGGCTTTCTTCCCCATGCCGTTCCAGCTGGGCCCTGGTGGTGGGGAAATCGGCGATGCTGTTCATGTAGGCGGTCCAAAGGGGAGCGTCGCTGGTGAAAGTTTCCCCGCTCGCCCCGTCGGAAGCGGGAAGCGCCATCAGGTGCAGCCAGGAAGGAAACCCTGCGTTGAGCACGGCGGTCCCTTGCCCGCTGGAGTCCACGGTTTCATAGCTGCACACGTACCAGGGGCAGTCCTCCCGGGCCAAAAAGCCATAGGCTTCCGTTCCGCCCTCCGGGCGTTGGTACACCGTGCACAGCCGGGAGGACGCGGGCAGCCGGGAAACGACCCCCGCGCCCCGGATTTCGATGGTAAAGTCCCTGCCGGAAAGCAGCATTTGGGGCCCCAGCTCCTCCATGGCCCACACGCCGGTTCCGCGCCCCCGCAGCAGCCCCACCAGCGTGCGCTGGCCGCCCCGGTCCAGGGATACCAGGGCGATGGCGTGCTGGCTTACCTGGAAGGGCTGGCCCTTGGCCGCCGCATACTGCTGCCGCAAAGAAGCCACATTCTCGGCGGAGGGGTCGTCCAGCGCCTCCTCCAGCATGGCCCCGGCGTGGCATGCGTCATACGCAAAGCCCTTTTGGGCCAAAACCTCTGCAAGCACGGGGGGCAGTTCGCCCTGAAAGGTGGAGACCCGGTAGTGATAGATGCTGCTGTCGTCCACGGTTTGGATGTCCATGTCCGCCTGGGCGGGAAGAAGGGGGAAGCACACCAGGCACAGGAAAAGGATGGTGGTTTGCGCGGCTTTACGCATGGTTGTCCTCCTGTCTGCTTGGAGAGAAGCGGTTTCTTATCAAACGAACAACCAGGGCCAAATCTTCCTTTTTTCTGGAAACGGCTTGAAAGCCGGGCGGTTTTGTACTATGGTAAAGACAGACGCAAAAGGGGGAAGGGGCATGAAAACATCCGGCCAGCGGCAGCTTGAAAAAGAGATTCTAACGGCCCGGGACGGGCTGACGGCGGGGTTTTTCCCCACGGAGGAGGGCGTTGTGTCCCTGCGGTTTTCCTCGGATGAGGAGCTGTTTCAGGCGGCGCTGTCCGGGGGCGAAATCCCCAGGCTGAAGCAGGACGTTTTTGACAACATCGACCGCATGCTTTTGAGCCTGCCCCGGGACAGGCTGGCCCGGCTTTTGCTGGAACCCCCGGCGGACAGCGTCCACACCCCGGAGGCTTTTACGGAGATCATCCGGCAAAACCTGCGGCTGCGGGTATTAAACCTGCTGCTTTTGGCCCGGCGGAACCGGGCTCGGTGCGGGGCTTTGCTGTTGGGCGGCTGCCTGCTTCTGGCCCTCAGTTATTTTTTGACCCGGTTTTGGCAAAACGACGTGGTGTTTGACGTGGTGAACATTCTGGGTTCCCTGCTGATTTGGACGGCCGGGG
>JAVBTE010000001.1:0-30446 GCA_031556335.1 Eubacteriales bacterium
GCCGCCAGCCTCGCCGGAGGCCACCTTTGCGCGGCGGATGTAGTCCAGAAGCGAGGTCTTGCCGTGGTCGACGTGGCCCATGATGGTGACCACCGGGGCGCGCGCTTCGAGGTCCTCCTCGGCGTCGGTGACGTCCTCTTCTTCCAGAGCGTCCTCAGCGGTCTTGTCGAGCTTGAGCTCCAGCTCCACGCCGAACTCGCCTGCGACCAACTGCGCGGTGTCGTAGTCCAGCTCCGCGTTGATGGTGGCCATCACGCCCAGCAGCAGCAGCTTTTTGAGAATGTCGCCGGCGGGCTTGCCGATGCGCTCGGTCAGGTCCTTCACGGTGATGGTTTCGGCGGTCATAAACGCCTTTTCGATCCGGATGGGCGCCATCAGTTGCTGGGCGCTGGGCCGTTTGGCCCGGGCCCGGCGGCCGCCGCGCACCACATCGTCGTCCATGCCGCTGAAAGATTCCCTGGCCAGCTGTTTCCGGTTGCGGGCCACCCGCTCCGGATCATGCTGCCGCATATAGCTTTTCTTGTTGGGGTCGTAATTGCTGACCCGTTCCTTTTCCACGGCGGGGGTCATTTCCGCCGGCTTGGCGCGGCCGGGTCCGCCCATGGGCCGACCGGGTGCGCCGCCCGCAGGACGGCCATAGCCCGCGCCCGCAGGCCGGGGAGCGCCCGCCGGGCCGCCCGCAGGGCGGCCATAGGGGCCTTGGGGATTGGCCGGACGGCCATAAGGACCCTGGCCCATGGGCGCCCCCGCGGGACGGCCATAGGGCCCTTGGGGGTTAGCGGGACGGCCATAGGGGCCCTGGCCCGCCGGCGCATTCGCGGGGCGGCCATACGGACCTTGGGGGTTGGCCGGGCGGCCATAGGGACCCTGAGGATTGGCCGGACGGCCATAGGGGCCCTGGCCCTGGGGGTTCATGGGGCGAACAGGCGCGCCCTGGCCCTGGGGGGCCGGACGGGACTGATAGGCTTGCTTCATGGCAGGCGCGGCGGGCCGCATGGGCTCGGCCGCAGGCCTTTGAGGCGCCGCAGGCGTTGCGGGCTTCTCGGCGGCGGGCGCGGGCGCGGCTTGCTCCTCGGCCTTGGGCGTTTCTTTTGCGGCCTGTGGGGCGGCAGGCGGAACGTCCTTTTTCTCCAAGGCTTCTTCCTTGGGGGCAGCAGGCTTCACGGCCTCGGGCTGCGCCTTGGCCTCCTGCCGGGCTTCTTCCTTGACGGCGGCGGAGGCTTCCGTCTCCTCCGTGTCCGGCATGGTGAACGCCTTGGTATGCTGTTGCACCAAGCGCTCCTGCTCGGCCTGCTTTTCCTCCGCCCGGCGCTTTTCTTCCTCACGGATGAACTGGCCTTCAAGCTTGCGCACCATTTGCATCAGATCGTCCGCGCCTTTGCGCACTTCCGCCGCGCTGGTGAGCACCTCTTCCGCCCCGCTGAGCAGTTCCTTGGTGGCGTCCTTGAGTTTCACTTTGGTCATTGTACCGCTTGCACCCCCGCATAAATTACGCTGTGTATCGTGTGGCCACCATTCTGGCCGAGTCTTCCTTGGTTGCGATCGGGCCCGCGCCCGCTATCTACTCGCTGTCCGGCGCTTGTGCCGGGGCCAGCCGTGGTTCTCCCTCCAGCAGCGACAGCAGCTTTTGGGCCATGCCGCCGGGCCTCACGCCCGCCACCTTGCGGCCTTCCTTGCCCACCGCCCGGGCGATGATGTCGGCCTCCAGGCCGTACAGGGGCACGCCATGGGCTGTGCACGCGTCCGTAAACCGCTTCATGGTGTTGGCGGAACTGTCCGTATCCACTAGCACCAGCCCCACCCCGCGCCTTCGCACCGCGTCCACGCAGGCGTCCTGTCCAAAGCACACCTGTCCGGCCCGGGTGCAAAGCCCCAAAAATCCGGCCACCTGGGCCGTCTTTTCCCTGGTCAAGCCTGTTCCTCCTCCGGGCTTTGCGGCTCTTTCAGCAGGCTTTCCAGCGTCGCAGACAGCTGCCCGCTCACCGCCTCGTCCAAACGAACCTCCAGGGCCCGGTCCAGCTGCTTTTGCTTCAATGCCCGGCGCAGGCACTGGGCGCTCCTGCAAACATATGCGCCCCGTCCCGCTTTCTTGCCCGTAGGGTCCAGGGTCACTTCGCCCTCCGGGGAACGCACCACGCGGATCAGCCCCCGCTTTGGTTTCATCTCCCGGCAGCCAACGCACATGCGCATGGGAATCTTGCGTGGCTTCAGCATGCTGTTTCCCCTTTCCCTTGGTATGGGTTTTCCGTCAAGCGGCAAAACGCCTTACAGCGTATCGTCCTCGGCGCCCGGCATCTCCAGGGGGAGCTCGGACAGCTCCGGCAGGCCGCCTTCTTCGTATCCGCCGTCCTCCTGGGGTTCCTGATAGTATTCCTGGTAGCCCATGGGTTCTTCCATGGTTTCCTCTACCAGCCCGAACATCTGGGCCGCCTGCGACTGGCTCTTGATGTCGATGCGCCAGCCCGTCAGCTTGGCGGCCAGCCGGGCGTTTTGCCCTTCCTTGCCGATGGCCAGGCTCAGCTGGTTATCGGGCACCACCACGCGGCAGGCTTTTTCGTTTTCCGCCACAAAGACGCTGAGCACATGGGCTGGGTTCAGCGCGTTGGCGATGAATTCGGCGGGGTCCGGCGACCACTTGATGATATCGATCTTTTCGTTTTTCAGCTCGGTCACCACTTTTTCCACCCGGTTGCCCCGGGGGCCCACGCAAGCGCCCACCGGGTCGATCACGGCGTCGGTGGAATACACGGCCATCTTGGTGCGGCTGCCCGCCTCCCGGGCGATGGACTTGATCTGCACCACGCCTGCGGCGATCTCCGGCACTTCCATTTCAAACAGGCGCTTCACCAGCCCCACGTGCACGCGGCTCACCCGCACCTGGGGCCCGCGCTGCATTTCCCGGCCGCTGCGGCCCACTTCCAGCACGTAGACCTTGATGTGGTCGTCAATGTGGTATTCCTCGCCGGGCATCCATTCGTTCTGCTCCATCAGGCCCTCGGTGCGGCCCAGTTCCACATACACGGCCTTGGGCTCCACCCGCTGCACGATGGCGGTGAGGATCTCGTTCTCTTTTTCGGAATATTCGTCGTAAATCTTGCCCTGCTCGGCCTCCCTGATGCGCTGGATGATGACCTGCTTGGCGGTTTGGGCCGCCGTGCGCAAAAAGCCGCTGGGGGTTACGTCGATCTCGGCGATGTCGCCCAGGCGGTAATCCGGACGGATCTGGAGGGCCTCCTCCAGCGTGATCTGGTTGGTTTCGTCCTCCACCTCGTCTGTGATGGTTTTGCGGGCGAACACGTGGGCCACGCCGGTGGTGCGGTCCAGCGACACAGAGAGGTTGGCGGGAGCGCCGCTCTCCCTGGAAACATTCTTTTTATACGCGGCCTTCAGCGCTTCCTCAATGGCCCCGATCAGCATGTCCTCGCTGATGTCCTTTTCATGGGCCAGGGCGCGCACGGCATCGATAATTTCCGTCTGGCGGTTGTCCGCCTGGTTCTTTTTTGTCGCCTTCATTCCAACTACTCCTTGTTTTTTAACCTTGCTCTATTTTGGCCGGCCCAATCAGGGCTCCTCGTCGTCCAGGCCCGCCAAATCAATCACCGGCTTCACCACCGCCACGCTTTTGCGGGGGAAGGCCAGCTCTTTGCCGTCCTCCAGTACAATCGTCACCGTTTCCCGGTCCATGCCGCGAAGGCGGCCGGTGTGGGCCTTCGCGCCTTCCACGGGCTTAAAAAGGCGCACCTCCACCAGCCCGTCCCGGTTCTTTTCAAAATCCCGCTGGGTTTCCACAGGGCGGTCGATGCCGGGGCTGGACACCTCTAAAAAGTCGTACTCCACGTCCTCCAGCATCGGCTGGATGCGCTTGTGGTAACGCTCGCAGTCGTCCAGGGTCAGGCCGCCGTCCTTGTCCAGGTACACGCACAGGCACATGCCACGGCTTTCCTTTTGGAAGGTCACTTCCACCAGTTCCAGGTGAAGCTCGCTTGCCAGGGCAAGCGCCATTTGCTCCACGGCCTGCGCGGATGCGGCTTGTTTTTTGGCCATCGTCTCTCCTAGCGGCGCTTGACGCGCGTTTTGTCGTAGCAATCAAAAAGAGCGGCATTGTATTGCCTCGCCTTTTCGTCCGCAAATGCGCCCGGGCCAGTCAAAGAAAACCTTTGAGCCAGCACCCCGGCGCGCTTCGCCTTCGCGAAGCCTACGGCATGAAAAGGAAAGCAATATCCACTCTTTCGATAAGCCCTTCTTTCTATCGGGTCGGTTGGAATCAGGACAAAAAACCTATCCACTCTTGTAGACAGGTAGCAGTATACCACATCAATTTCGGAAACACAAGGGTTTTCCTGTGGGGATGCCCAAAATGTAAAAATTTTATGAACTTTTGCGCATCCTTTTTCCGCCGCCCGGAGGCCGTCTTGCCCCCAGCGAGGGGCTGTGATATGCTGATGCCTGCAATCGTTGCCCTGCCTGGGCAAGAAAGGAAGCGTGCTTTCATGGACCGCTGCGTCCTTTGCCCGCGCCGCTGCGGCGCGGCACGAACCGGGGAAACCGGGGAAGGGGTTTGCCGCATGGGCGCCCTGCCGGTGGTGGCCCGGGCCGCCGCGCATTTTTGGGAGGAACCCTGCCTCAGCGGCAGCCGTGGCAGCGGCACCGTTTTTTTCAGTGGCTGCTCTCTTGGCTGCGTGTTTTGCCAGAACGAGCCCATCTCTCATCACCCCCTGGGGCAGCGGATGACCGCCTTGGAACTGGCGGCGGTTTTTCGGCGGGTGGAGGCCCTGGGGGTTCACAACCTGAATTTGGTGAACCCCACCCACTTCGCCCCGGCCATCGCCAATGCCTTGCGCCTTGGGAAGCCCGGCATTCCCGTGGTTTGGAACTCCAGCGGCTATGAAACCGTGGAAATGGTGCGGTCCTTGGAGGGGTTGGTGGACGTCTACCTGCCGGATTTGAAATTCCACGCCCCGGAAACCGGGGCCCAGCTGGCCCACGCCCCCGACTATTTTGAAGTCGCTTTGGCGGCCATTCAGGCCATGTGCGCCCAAACCGGGCCGCCGGTGTACGACGGCGACGGCCTGATGCTGCGGGGCACTTTGGTGCGTCACCTGATTTTGCCCCTGCGCACCGGGGAAAGCCTGGCCCTTTTGGACGCCATCGCGGCCCGCCTGCCCAAGGGCACCCCGGTCAGCCTGATGCGACAGTACACCCCCATCCACGGTATACAGGCTCCGGGGCTGGACCGCCGCCTCACCAGCCGGGAATACCTGCGGGTGAGGGACCATATGCAGGCCCTGGGCCTGCCCGGCTACATCCAGCAAAAGGACGCGGCGGACAGCGCCTTTACCCCGGCCTTTATGGACGCGGAAAGCACCCGGCTATTTCCCGACGCAAAAGCGGGAGAAGATCTCGTCCAGTAGCCGCTCGTCCACGCTTTCCCCGGTGATGCGGCCCAGCAAATACAGCGCGTCGTGCAAATCCACGGCGGCCAGGTCAATGGGCTGGCCGCTTTCAAGCGTGGCCCTGGCCTGGCGCAGCTTTTCCAGGGCCTGGGCCGCCACCGCCAGATGGCGCTCGTTGGTCAGCAGCATTTGCGTGGGCAGGCGAAGCTGGCTTTGCAGGTATGCCCGCACCGCCTCAAGGCCCTGGCCCGTCTTGGCCGAAACCAGTATCACCGGCCTCAGGCCGGTTTCTTTTTCCATGTCCTCCGGGCTGAGCGCCGTGGACAAATCTTCTTTGTTCAAAAGCACCGCCGCCGGGCAGGGCATGGGCAGGGCCAGCAGCTCCTTTTCCTCCGGGCTAAGGGGCTTGGAAGCGTCAATCAAAACCAGCGCCGCATCCGCCTGGGCAATGGCCTTCCGGGCCCGCTCCACGCCGATGCGCTCCACCGCGTCCCCGCTGTCCCGCAGGCCCGCCGTGTCGGACAAATGCACGCACACGCCGTCCAGCCACAAGGTGCCCTCCAGCACATCCCGGGTGGTTCCGGGCACGTCCGTCACAATGGCCCGGTCCTCTCCCAAAAGGGCGTTGAACAAGGTGCTTTTCCCCGCGTTGGGACGGCCGCACAGGGCCACCCGCAGCCCCTCCCGCACAATGCGGGCGCTTCGCTCGTCCATGGCTTTTTGCAGGGTCTCCATCAGCCGGTCCAGGCCCTTGGCAAGGCCCGCCAGCGCCTCGGTCTCGTCGATCTCCTCCGGATAATCCAGGTGGGCTTCCAGCCCGGACAACAGCCCTGTCAGCGTCCTTTGGGCCTCGCCCACGAAGCGGCTTTGCCCGCCCGAAAGCTGCGCCTCCTCCGCCTTGAGGGCCGCCGCCGATTGGGCCGAGATCACCCCCATCACCGCCTCCGCCTGGGAAAGGTCGATGCGGCCGTTCAAAAACGCCCGCCGGGTAAACTCTCCCGGTTCCGCCGGCCGGGCCCCCAGCCGAACCAGCAGCTTCACCGCCAGGGCCGCCGCCACATGGCCCCCGTGGGTATGCAGCTCGCACACGTCCTCCCGGGTATAGCTTTGGGGCGCGTACATCACCACGCCCATCACCTCGTCCAGCAGATCACCGCCGTCCATCAGCCTGCCCAGCATCAGGCGGTGGCTTTCGTAGGGCGGTTTCCGGGTTTTGGAGGCGAACACCCGCTCAAACAGCCCCACCGCGTCCTTGCCGCTGACGCGCACAATGGCCACGCCTCCCGCCCCCGCCGCCGTGGCGACGCCGACGATGGTATCCGTGTGTTCCATGCGCTCCCTCTTTTCTTGCGCTTTTTCGTTCTTATGATATCATGGAGGCGAAGGATTTTCAAAACCTCTTTCACGGAGGTTTCAAGGAGGCGTTCTCCATGCCCGACATCCGGATCTGGACCGCCCGGGCCCACCGCCTGCTTTCGCCCGTGCTGGCCGAAATCGGCGCGCTGCACCGGCGGGGAGAAAGCTGCATTTTGCTGGTGCCGGAGCAGTTTACCCTGGGGGCTGAGCGGGAGCTGTTTGCGCGGCTGGGCATGAACGCTTTTTTCACCCTGCAGGTGCTGTCCCCCTCCCGGCTTTCCGATCTTGTGCTCGCCCAGGCGGGCAGCGACGGCAGGGCGCCGCTGGATGCCGCCGGGCGGCTGATGGCCGTCAGCCGGGCCCTGGAACGCTGCGAGGATCAGCTCGCCTACTACCGCTCCTCCGCCCACCGCCGGGGCTTTGCCGAAAAACTGAACGCCCTGATGACCGATATGAAGCGGGGGGGCCTGACCCCGGAAAGCCTTTCGGCATACGCCTCCACCCTGGAAAGCGGTGAAAAACTGCGGGACATCGCCATTTTGTACGCCGCCTATGAGCAGATCATCGGCAAGGGCTTTGCCGACGGGGAGGACAGGCTTCGCTATGTGGCTTCCCGGCTTTTCAAAAGCGGCCTGATGGAAAACCAAAACGTCTTTGTCTACGGCTTTGACGCTTTGCCGGAGCAACTGACGCAGCTGCTTTTGTCCATGGCCCCCCTTTGCAGGGAGCTGACCGTGGCGCTGGTATGCGACGGCGAAAGCGCCCCGGACGGGGAGCTGTACCTGCCCGTGCGCCAGGGCATTGGCCGGTTCACGGCCAGGCTTGCGGAACTGGGCCTCAGCGTCCGGCAGGAGCCGCAGCCCCCCAAGGAACTCCCCGCCGCCCCCGCCCTCCGGCACCTGGATAAGGCCCTCTACGTTCATCCCCCCAAACCCTTTGAGGAACCGCAAACCAGCGTCTATGTGTCCGTATACCAAAGCCCCTTTGAGGAAGCCACGGCGGCGGCCCGGCAGATCATGGGCCTTTGCCAAAGCGGCATGGAAATCGAGCGCATCGCGGTGCTCTATCCCGACCAGAACGGCTATGCCTTTGCCGTGGCCGCAGCCCTCCGGGACAGCGGGCTTCCCTTCTACACCGACCAAAAGCTGCCCGCCACCTCCCATGGCTTGGTGCGCTATCTTCTTTGCGCCCTCCGGGCCATGGCGGACGGCTATCAGAACGAAAGCATGCTGGGCATGCTCAAAAGCGGGTACTCCTCTTTGGCCTTTGAGGAAGCCTGCATGCTTGAAAACTATGCCATTTCCTACGGCGTAAACCGTTCCCGCTGGGCAAAGCCCTTCGCAAAAGGCCCAAGCCCGGAGCACACAGCGGCCTGCGAAGCCCTGCGCCTGCGCCTGATGGCGCCTTTACTCAAGGCCCGGCAAGAATTGGTGGCCGCCCGGGATACCCACGCCTCCCTGTCCGCTGTGTTCGGTCTTTTGACCGACGTGGGCGCCTACGAGGCCTTGCAGGCGGAGGAGGAAGCCCTGCTCCAAAACGGCCTGCAGGTTCGGGCTCACCAAAACAGCCAGGTGTGGTCCGCCCTTTTGCAAATGCTGGACCAGCTTTACGCGCTTTCAGACGGGGCCCGGGTGCCCCTTCGGCACATTGCGAACCGGCTGGAATGCGGCTTTTCGGCGGTGTCTCTGGCTGCGTTGCCCCCGGCTTCCCACATGCTGCACGCGGGCCTTTTGGGCCACTACCTGGCCGAAGAAATGGACGCGGTGTTCCTGCTGGGGCTAAGCGACGGCGTGCTGGCCCGGGAAACCGCCAGCCTTTTAAGCGAAGAGGAGCGGGCCCGCACCGAGCGGGACACCGGGGCGTTTTTGGGGCTGACGGACGAGAGCCGCGTGCTGCTGGCCCGGCTGGACCTGAAACGGGCCATGACCTTGCCCACGCAATTCCTGTTCGTCAGCTATGCCAAAACCTCCCCGGACGGCACGGCCCTCCGGCCCTTGTCCCTGGCCGTCACCCTGCGGGACCGCCTTTTGAAGGACCCGCCCCACATCCAGCCGGAGGCGCTGCCCATCTCCTCCCCCCAGGCCCTGCAAGAGCTGAGCCTTCGGCTGCGGGCCTTTTCGGACGGCACCGGAGAAACCAACCCGCTTCCTGACTACTGGAAGCAACTTTTGGGAAAACTGCTTCACAGCCAGGCCACCGGTGAAAAAACCATGCGCCTGCTTCAAGCGGCCAACCACCGCCTTGGTTCCGGCTCCTTGCCCCCGGCGGAGGCCGCCGCCCTTTTCGGGGACGAAACCCTGTCTGTCAGCCGCCTGGAGCAGTTTGCCAGCTGCCCCTTCAAGCATTTTGTGGAGTACGGCCTGCGGCCGCAAATTGTGAAGGAGTGGAAGGTGGAGCCTATCGACACGGGCAACTTCTACCACGCCAGCCTTCACAACTTCGCGGGGCTGGCCAAGGCCCGGCAGGCATATCCGAACATTCCCCCGGAAGAGGTGGAAGCCCTGGCGGACGAGGCCATCGCGCCCCTTCTTGCGGAGCTGATGCAAGGCCCCATGGGGGACGGCGCCCGCAGCCAGGCCATCTTTGAACGGGCCCGGAGCACCGTGCGCACAGCGGCCCTCACCGTGACCCGGCACCTGGCCGCCGGACGGTTTCGCCTTTCGGAAACCGAGGCCACCTTTGGCTATCCCGGCGGCATGCCGCCCATTGTGCTGGCCCTGCCAAACGGCAAGGAGGTGATGCTGCGGGGCAAAATCGACCGCATCGACCGCTACGAAACCGGGGACAGCGTGTATCTCCGGGTCATTGACTACAAAAGCAGCCGTCAGGACCTGGACGCCACCCGCACCTGGTGGGGCTTGCAATTGCAGCTTTTGCTGTACCTGGACGCCTGCGTTTGCGCACAGGCCGGGGCCTTGCCCGCCGGCGCGTTCTATTTCTACGTGGCCGACCCGCGGGTGGAAAGCGAAACCGACGTGAAAGCCCTGGTGGAGGACGAACTGCGGCAGCTTTTGCAGCTTCGGGGCATCGCCCTGGCGGATGTGGAGATCCTCTCCGCCATGGACGAAGGCGACCTGCCCGTGGCCCTGCCCGCCATGCTGGACAAATCAGGCCAGGTGAAATCCGCCGCCAAAGCCCTGGATATGCCCCAGTTTAAGGCTTTGCTGGCCCACGCCAGGGAGGTGGCCACGGCCCTCAGCGCCGGCATCTTCAGCGGCGATACGGCGCTTCGCCCCGTGGAGGACGGCGGCAAAACCGCCTGCGATCACTGTGATTTCTCGGACATCTGCGGCTTTGACCCCGCCGCCGAAGGGGCCGCCTTCCAAACCCTTCCCGCCATGGATATCAAAGCCTTGCGGGATCATCTTTCCCCGGCCGGCGGGCTGGAACCCTGACCCTTTTCGGGAGGAATTGCCCCCAAAGCGTTGCTATTACCGCTGGCTTCATGTATAATAATGGTGGAAGGCGACCCGTGCGTGACGGCTTGCCCGTACCCTCGCCGCCTAGTTCCATCAGCAAAAACACCATATTTGTAAGGAGGCGTTACCATTGATTCAGGTGATTGCCGGCAAAAAAGGCTCGGGTAAGACCAAGCGGATTATCGACATGACCAATCAGGCTACCCAGGAAAGCAAACATGACATCGTTTTTATCGACGATGACAACCGTTATATGTTCGACCTGCGCCACGAGGTTCGTTTCATCAACGCGGGCGAGTACAATCTGGTCAGCGACCAAATGTTCATGGGTTTCCTCTGCGGCGCGGTCGCGCAGAACTTCGACGTCGGGCTCATTTTTATCGACGCGTTCAAAAAGCTCATCAAGGCCGAGCTTTCCACCACCGCGTGGCTGTTTGAACGGCTGGAAGCCCTCAGCGAAAAGCACAGCGTGGATTTTGTCCTTTCCATCAGCGAAGATCCGGCGGATCTCCCCGATTTCGTGAAAAAATACGTCATTTGAGGCAAGGTATTTACACCGGTCCCCCAAACGTGTATCATAAATTCATCAGGCACACGAAGCCCTGGATGGCCAAAAAGTGGGTTTGCCCACTTTTTTGGTCATCTGGGGGATGATCAAGGAGCTGATTGCATGTCCTTCTTTTCCACCCGCGGGGGCGCCTGCGTCACCGCCTCCCAGGCGGTGCTTTGGGGGTTGGCCAAGGATGGGGGCCTGTATGTGCCCTCCATGTTTCCCAAAATCTCCAGCGAGCGCATCACCGCCTTTCAGCAGGGCACCTATCAGGAACGCGCGGCCCGCATCCTGCGCGATTTTCTGGAGGATTTCTCCATCGCGGAAATCGAAGCAGCGGTCAGCAGCGCCTATTCCGCCCAAAACTTTGACGATGCCATGGTCGCCCCCGTGCGGCCTCTGGACGAAACCACCCATGTGCTGGAGCTTTTCCACGGCCCCACCCTTGCCTTTAAGGACATCGCCCTAAAGCTTTTGCCCCACCTGGTGACCCTGGCCGCCCAAAAGAACGACGAGCAGCGGGAAATCTGCATTCTGGTGGCCACCAGCGGGGACACCGGCAAGGCGGCCCTGGAGGGTTTCAAAGACGTGCCCGGCACAAGCTGCTCCGTCTTTTACCCCTATGGCGGGGTCAGCCGTGTGCAGGAGCTGCAAATGACCACCACCGGCGGGGTCAACACCCGCGTCATCGGCGTCAAGGGCAATTTTGACGACACCCAGACCGGGGTGAAAAAGCTGTTTTCCAGCCCGGAGTTCCACGAAAAGATGAATGCCATGGGCAAACTGCCCTCCTCGGCCAATTCCATCAACTTTGGCCGCCTGGCCCCCCAGGTGGTGTACTATTTTACCGCCTACACCGACCTGGTGACCCGGGGGGCCCTGCGCATGGGCCAGCCCCTCAACTTTGTGGTACCCACGGGCAATTTCGGCGATATTCTGGCGGGCTACTACGCCAAGCGCATGGGCCTGCCGGTGGGCCGCCTGATTTGCGCCAGCAACCGCAACAACGTGCTGTCCGACTTTTTTACGGACGGCATCTACTACACCCACCGCACCTTCTTCAAAACCCTGTCCCCCAGCATGGACATTCTGGTTTCCTCCAACCTGGAGCGCCTGCTGTATGAAAGCGCCGACCGGGACCCCAAGCTGGTCAAAACCTGGATGGACCTGATGGCCGAGTGCGGCAGCTTCTCCATCGGCGCCCAGCGGCTTGCCGAGCTCCAAAAAGATTTCTGGGCGGGCTTTGCCGACGACACCATGACCGCGGAGGAAATCCAGCGGGTGTACGAACGCAAGGGCTATTTGCTGGACCCCCACACTGCCGTGGCCAGCCACGTGCTGGGCCAGTACCGCGCCCAAACCGGCGACCACAGCGCCACGGTGCTGGTGTCCACCGCCAGCCCCTACAAGTTTGCCGACAGCGTGCTTGCCGCCCTTTTGGGCCCGGACGCCACGGAAAAGCTGGACGCCTTCCAGTGCGCCGACAAGCTGCGGGAATACACCCGGGTTCCCATGCCGGCGCAGGTGGCCCAGCTGAAAACCCTGCCCATTCGCCACCAAACCGTTTGCGAACCCGCCATGATGGAAAGCGCGCTGCTCAATGAACTGCGCACGGCAAAAAAGGACCGCTGAGCCGTCCGCCCCGGAAAAAATTTTCTTCGCGTTTTGTGTTTCAACTTTCAAACCTTCGGGTAACAATGACACGAAGGTTGGTTTTTTCAAATCAAAGATTGAATTTTGGGAGGAACGATTTTATGAAGTGGATTTGCAAAGTTTGCGGTTATGTACATGAAGGCCCCGAAGCCCCCGAAGCCTGCCCCCAGTGCAAGGCCCCCAAAGCGAAATTCGAGCCCATGGCCGCCGACAAGTCTTACGCGGACGAGCACCGCGTGGGCGTGGCCAAGGATGTGGACCCCCGCGTGGTGGAAGGCCTGCGCATGAACTTCCAGGGCGAGTGCACCGAAGTGGGCATGTACCTGGCCATGAGCCGCCAGGCCGACCGGGACGGATACCCCGAGGTGGCCGAGGCTTTCAAGCGCTATGCCCTGGAAGAAGCGGAGCACGCCGCCAAGTTTGCCGAACTGCTGGGTGAAGTGGTCACCGCCAGCACCAAGAAGAACCTGGAACTGCGCGCCGAAGCGGAATGGGGCGCCACCAGCGGTAAAAAAGAGCTGGCCACCCTGGCCAAGGAACTGGGCCTGGACGCCGTCCACGACACCGTTCATGAAATGTGCAAAGACGAGGCCCGCCACGGCAAAGGCTTCGACGGCCTGCTCAAGCGGTATTTCGGCTGAGCGGGGCGGGACGAGGGGGGACGGGAGGACGTTAGGGACTGCCGTCCCTAAAACCCTGCTTGGGGCTTTGCCCCAAACCCCTTCCTCACCGCGTTTCACGCGGTGAAACAAGAAATGATATAAACGCAGCGCGGCCTGTCCTGAAAAAATCAGGATAGGCCGCGCTTGCATGTGGAAGGACATTGTCCTCTCTTTCACCGCGTGAAACGCGGTGATAAAGGGTTCAGGGCGTAGCCCTGATGGGGTGCAGGGGTGAAACCCCTGCAAACGTCCCCCCCCGCTTACTCCTCCTCCACCCGAATCATGCTCTCCAGGGTGGCAATGTCCTGGGAAATCCCCCGCAAAGCTTGCTGCATGGACTTTTCCCCGGCGCTGTGGGTAATCACCACCATGGTGACCCAGCCGTCGGCCCGCTGGCCCTTCTGCTGCATGGCGGCAATGCTGATGCCCTGGTCCGCAAAGGCCTTGGCAATTTGGCTCAGCACGCCGGGCGCGTCCTTGGCCAGCAGGCGAATGTAAAAGGGGCAATGCCAGTCCGCGTTCTTTTGCAGGGGGGTAGTGGGGGCCAGCTCGTTTTCAAAGGTGGGGTACAGGTGCTTTTGCGCGGCAGCGGCCCGCACCAGGTCGCTGACGATGGCGCTGGCCGTGGGCATGTCCCCCGCGCCCCGGCCCAAAAACATCATCTCATCGCAGGCATGGCCCCGCAAAAACACCGCGTTGAACGAGCCGGACACGTTGGCCAGGGGATGGTCGCTTTGAATAAACGTGGGATGCACCCGGGTCTCCACGGTCAGGCCATCCCGCTTGGCAATGGCCAGCAGCTTCAGGGTGTAGCCCAGTTCCTGGCCGCAGCGCACGTCCTCGGCGCTTACCTTGGTAATACCCTCCACGTAGACGTTTTCAAAGGGCACCCGGCCATGAAACGCCAGGCTGGCCAAAATGCTCAGCTTGTAGGCCGCGTCCAGCCCCTCCACGTCGGCGGCGGGGTCCGGCTCGGCCAGGACCAGGCGCTGGGCTTCCCGCAGCACCGCGTCGTAATCCTCCTGGTTCTTGCTCATGCGGGTGAGGATGTAGTTGGTGGTGCCGTTCACAATGCCGTAAATTTTGTCGATGCGGTTGGCCTGCAGGCTTTCCTCCAGGGAATGGATGATGGGAATGGCGCCGCACACCGCCGCCTCATAGTACAGGCCCGCGCCGTGCTCCTTGGCGGCTTTTTGCAGGCTGTGCCAATGCAGCGCAAAGGCCACCTTGTTGGCCGTCACCACGGTTTTCCCGCAGGACAGGGCCCGCAGCATCCAGCTGTACGCAGGCTCCTCCCCGCCCAAAAACTCCGCCACCACGGAAATGTCCGGATCATCCAGCACATCGTCCACGTTCTCCGTCAGCACGCCGGCGGGGAAGTCGATGCCTCGGCTTTTTTCCGAGTCCCGCACCAGCACCTTTTTCACCTCAAAGCGAAGATCCGTGCGGTGTTCAATCTCCCGGGCAAAGCCCTCCAGCAGCCGCCATACGCCGCCGCCCACATTGCCGCAGCCCAGAAACCCAATTTTCACGGTCTTTTCCATACCATTCATCCTTTCGCCGCCTTCCGGCCGCGCCATGCTTATTGGTTGCGCTGGTACAAAATGCGCAGGCCCTTCAGGGTCAACAGCCCGTCCAGCTTGTCGATGGCGGCCTCCTTGGACACCAGCACCGCCATGCCCCCCGTGGCCACCACAAAGGCCTTGGGCGCGTCCAACTCCTTTTTGATCTGCCGCACCAGGTATTCCACCTGGCCGATGTACCCGTAAATCAAGCCGGATTGCAGGTTGGTCACCGTGGTTTTGCCAATCACATGGTCGGGCTTGATCAGCTCAAACCGGGGCAGCTTGGCGGTATCCCGCACCAGGGCCTCGCTGGCCAGCTTGATGCCCGGGCAGATGCACCCTCCCAAAAACGACCCGCTCTGATCAATGGCCCCAAAGGTGGTGGCGGTTCCAAAATCGATAAAAATGCAGGGCCCGCCATATTGCTCGTAGGCGGCCACGGCGTTGGCAATGCGGTCGCTGCCCAACTCCCGGGGGTTTTCATACTTCAGGTTGATGCCTGTTTTGATGCCCGGGGCCACAAACATGGGGGCTTTGCCAAAATAGTTCTTGCACATGTGTTCCACGGTAAAGTTGATGGTGGGCACCACGCTGGAGATCATGATGCCTTCCACGTCCTCCGTGTCCACGCCCTCGTGGGCGAACAGCCCGGAAATGAGCAGCCCGTATTCGTCCGAGGTATAGGTCTTGCTGGTGGAGATGCGCCAATACTTATGCATCCGCTCCCCGTCGAACAGCGCCGTCTTGATATTGGTATTCCCAATGTCCATGGTGAAAATCATTGTTTTTTCTCCTTTGCGGCCCGCGCCGTGCCCGAAGGCCCGCCGCCGGTGCGCCGTTTCAGGGAATCCACGGCGGTTTTGATCACGGGCAGCAACACCGCCGCCACAATGGCCTCCGCAATGCCGTTGGGCAGCCCCACCACCGCGATGAGCCAGCCTGCCGCGTTGCCGGAATAGACGGCTTCCGCGTTCCCAGCCCGGACCATGCCGGCAATCAGCTCGTTCAGCTCCCCGCCATACAGCGCGAGGATCATGCCCAGGCAGCAGACCGTATTGGTCACCGCGCCCAGGGCCGCCGCCACGGCGATGCCCAGCTTGTCCGTCAGTTTGTTTTGACGCACCAGCTTTTTCCAAAGCAGATACGCGCCCAGGGCCATCAGTGACACCACCAGCCGGGGCAGCACGCTGACCAGGGGATTTCGGAAAAACAGCGTCAGCCCCACCATGCCGCTTTCCCAGGCCCGGATCAGGCTGCAAAGCCCAAACACCAGCCCCACCGTCAGGCCGACCACGGGCCCCTCCGCCAGCGCCGCCAAAATGACGGGAATGTGCACCATGGTCACCGCCAAAAGCGGCGGCGGCAAGGGAATCATGCCGATGGGGGTGAACACCAGCACCGCCGTAATGGCGCTGAGCATGCCCGCCACCACCATCCGGCGGATGGCATTGCTTTGTCTTCCGCGTTTTTCCAAACCTTCTTTTGTCGCCATGCTTTTTTCCTCCGTTCGAGTTCTTTTCCAGATACCCGACGCGCGCCCCTGCGCAGTTTCCCAAAGCAGCCTGTCCGGTTTTCGGGCATGGTCGCCGTCCGGCTCCATGGATGCCGGCGGTCTTTCCCTTTGATTATAAGGCCTGGACCC
Organism: Eubacteriales bacterium; assembly: GCA_031556335.1. Classification (GTDB taxonomy): domain Bacteria; phylum Bacillota; class Clostridia; order Christensenellales; family Aristaeellaceae; genus Limiplasma. Next base: position 16,241 of record JAVBTE010000001.1, read on the forward strand.
CGAATTGTAAAGAAACCGGGGACGCCCTTCATATGCCAAGCGGCCCCGCAAGCCAAGCCTGCAGGGCCGTTTGATGACGCAAACCGTTTATTCCTCGTCCTCTCCCTCAATCACGTCCGGGAAAAAGGGCTTGTTGCACTTGGGGCAAACGGGGCTTTGGTCAAAGTCGATGTCCGCGGCCTTCAGCTTCATGGGGTTGCCGCAATGGGGGCAATCGAAAGAAAGCTCCTCATTGTCGTCAAACTCCATGTCCTCTTCGTCGTCCTCATCGTAATACTCGTCGTCCTCATCGCCGAACAGAACCTCTTCCATATCGCTGAGGTCCCCGTCAATGGATTCCACATACTCATCCAATTCGGACAGGTCGTTTTCCATCTCGCTCAGCTTTTGGGCCATCTCGTCCATCACGGACAGCATTTCCAGCATCAGCTTGTTCTCGTTCTTGTCCTTGGCCAGGTTCATGCCCTCCGCCAGGCCGCGCAGGTAAGCCGTGCGATCTGTTAAGCTGCTCATGGAGTTCCTCCTTCATGCCCGCAAGGGGCAAACTTTCCCATCATTTTGCGCGCTTTAGCAGCGCTCCATATATTCGCCGGTGCGGGTATCCACACGAATCCGGTCGCCGGTGTTGATGAACAGGGGCACCTGCACCTGATAGCCGGTTTCCAGGGTGGCGGGCTTATAGGTGTTGCTGGCGGTGTCGCCCTTGAAGCCGGGTTCGGTGTCGGTAATCTCCAGCTCCACAAAGTTGGGAGCCGCCACGCTGAACGCGCTGCCCTTGAAGAACTTCACGGTGACGTTGGTGCCTTCCTTCACGAAGGGAATGGCGTCCTCCACCTGGTCCTTGTTCAGCGGGATCTGCTCGTAGGTTTCGATGTCCATAAAGTAGAACAACTCGCCGTCCGGGTACACATACTGCATTTCCTTGGTTTCCACTATGGCCCGGGGCATTTTGTCGGTGGGGTTGAAGGTGCGTTCCACCACCGCGCCGGTCATGATATTCTTAATCTTGGTGCGCACGAAGGCCGCGCCCTTGCCCGGCTTCACATGCTGGAAATCGACGATGTTCCAAACGCCGCCGTCCCACTCAATGGTGATGCCCTTCCGAAAATCGCCTGCTGTAATCATTGGTTTTCCTCCGTTCAATGTTTGATCAAGAGAGTATGATAAGCTCCCGTGTAGGCTTGGTCAGCGCCCGGCAGCCGTCCCCGGTCACCAGCACCTTGTTTTCGATGCGCACGCCGCCAATGCCCGGCAGGTAAATGCCCGGTTCCACGGTCATCATCTGGCCCGCCTTCAGGGTGGCGCCGGTTTTGGTGTTAAAGCGCGGGTCCTCGTGGATATCAATGCCCAGGCTGTGGCCCAAGCCATGGCCAAAGCGGCCGTCATAGCCCATCTTGGCGATATAGTCCCGGGCGATGGCGTCAATGGCCCGGCAGGCTTTGCCGGCCTTCACCGCGTCCTGGGCCATTTGCTGGGCGTCCTTCACCACCTGGTACACCTTTTTCAGTTCCGCGCTTGGCTCTCCCAGCGCAATGGTGCGGGTCATGTCGGCGCAATAGCCGCCCACCTTGGCCCCAAAATCCAGGGTGATCATATCCCCCGTTCGCACCGCGTAATCGCTGGGGGTGGCATGGGGCAGGGAACCGTTCACCCCCGCCGCCACGATGCTGGAAAAGGAGGGACGGTCCGCGCCATGGCAGCGCATGTCGTATTCCAAAAGCGCGGCAATCTGCTTCTCGGTCATGCCCGGTTTGATCTGGGGCAAAATCCGCTCAAAGGTATCGCCGGTAATTTGGCAGGCCTTTTCCATCAACGCCTGCTCGTCCGGGTCCTTTAGCTCCCGCAACTGCTCCACGGCTCCGGCCACCGGCTTCCATTCCACGCCGCGGGCGGCTTCCCGCAGCTTGCCGGCATCGTGCACCGTGACGAAATCGTCCTCGTAGTACAGCTGGTCGATCTTCTTTTCCAGGCACAGCCCGGCCACAATGTCCTCATGCCCATGGCTTTTGTCCGTCATGTGGACGTCAAAGCCCGGGGCCTGCTGCTGGGCCTGCTCGGTGTACCGGAAATCGGTAATCACCGCGCAAAGGTCCTCCGTCACCAACACCATGCCCTCTCCGGTGTAGCCGGATGCATAGAACATGTTGGAAGGATTGCACAAGAGCACCGCCTGGTGCGCGCCGATTCCCATATGCTTTTTCAGTGCTTGAGCGCGATTCATCGTAAAACCTCATTTATGAACGGCTCATGGCCGCCCGTTTCGCTGTAATGCCAACATCTAGTGTACCACAAACCAAAAAACCACGCCAGCTTTTTTTCGCGGATGGCGCGGTTTTTTTCGCAAACAGCAGGCGTTCAATATCCCAGGGCTTCCTCCACAAACAACACGGTCATGCTGCGGTTTTTGGGAGCCATGTCCAGCGCCACGGTCATGCGGCACATGCTTTCCTCGCATTCCAGGCCCTGGCAAAGGCCCTCGGTGGCGCAGCGGGTTTTCAGCCCCAGGCGGCGGGCGTTTTGGGGGCAGGCGGTTTTTTTGATGCGGGCCACCGCCGTGTTAATGCCTCCGTCCACCACCTTGGAGTGGCTCACCACAAAAATGACGGTTTTCGGGCCGTCCAAAATGGCGCCCACCCGGTTGCCAATGCCGTCCACAAACACCAGCCGGCCATCCTTGGTCACCGCGTTGGCCGAGGATAGGTATACGTCTGCAGTGCGGCTATTTTCCCGAATCTTCGGCACGTCCCCCGGGGCGGCCCCCCAGGACTGGAACACCTGGCAGCCCCGGCTTTCCAGCGCCGCCAAAATGTCCGTTTCCCGCACGCTGACCGAGCCGCCCACGCCCACCCGGCTACCCTGGGGAATGCTGGCCAGCAGTTCCTTTTTGGCCTCCTGCGCCGTGCGAAGCTCCCGCACGGTAAAACCCCGGTCCCGCATGGCCTGGGCCACTTGCTTCATGCTATGTTCCATCGTTTTCATGGACCTCCTCATTTGTGCTGGGCCACCGCTTCTTGTTTTATTTGTATTCGATAAGGGGCTGCGCGGCTCCTTCCCCCTCCTTGAAGGGCGACAGCGGCATGGTGGAGGACTGCTGCAATTTTTTCATCACCCGCTCGGCGTCCTTGCCGGTAAGCAGCACCGGCTGGTAATTGTTGTACCGGTTTTCGCCGCTGATGCGAATGGGAAACAGGGTCAGCCCCAGGCTTTGCAGCTCTCCGGCGGAAAACCGCACCTCCGCCCGCAAAACGCAGGCGTCGTAGTCTTTGGGCCGCAGGTTCCCGCCAAAGCTGCAATTCCCCAGGCTGTACAAAACGGGCATTTTGCCAAGCAGATCCATGCCCTGCACCACATGGGGATGGTGCCCCACCATCAGGCTCACGCCCTGGCTTGCCACAAATTCCGCCACGGCCTTTTGCTTGGGCGACGGCTTTTCGTCATACTCCACCCCGGCGTGCAGCGTGTGCACAATCCACTGGCAACCCACCCTGCGCAGGGCTTCCAGCTGCTTTGCCAGCACCGCCTTTTGGGTTTCCCCCAGGGCGAACAGGCTGCCCGTCAGGCCGATGCGTACCCCGTCCTTTTCCAGCACGGTCACGGCGCTTTCGCCAAAGTAGCCGATGCCCTGGGCCTTCAACGCGGCCACGGTGTCCTGAAAGCCTTCCTGGCCATAGTCGAAGGTATGGTTGTTGGCCAGGTTCACGCATTCGACCCCGCCTTGCGAAAGCACCTGCGCGTATTCCGCCTGGCCGATAAAATTGAACTGCTTGCGCGGGGTTTTTTCCAAATCCCGGTCCGACAGCACGCCTTCCAGGTTCACCACGGTCAGGTCGTCGCTGCCAAAAAGCGGTTGCAGCTGCGCGAAGGGGTACCCCATGCCGTGAAACTTCACCATGCTGGCAAAGCTTTTTACCGAGTTTGCGTCGCTTTCCTCGCCCCCCAGCGTGCAGTCGCCGGCAAAGGTAAGCGTGATGGCCACGTCCCCCCCGCTTACCTGCATGGCCGTGTCCAGCAGCTCCGCCGGAATCTGCTCCGCCGAAAACGTATACACCGCTGTTTTGGCCAAGGCGCAGTTTGCCACCGCGCAAAAGCACAGCAACCACAGCAGGAAGAAGCCCGTTTTTTTGGATCGTAAAGCCACCCCATCCCCCCATCTTATTTAGTATACCATATTTTTATGACTTTCTTTACGATCCCCGGACCGCGTTTCACGCGGTCCCAAACGGGTCCAGGGGCCATGCCCCTGGCCGGGGTGCGGGAATGGAACCCCCGCACGTCTTCTCCCCGTCCTACCCCTTCTTTGGCTGGGAAAAGCGGGGCACGGTAATGCGCACCTCCACCACGGCGGAGCCTGTCCCCACCTGCATGCTGGCGTCCAGCCCCGCGTCCCGCATCTGCTCCACAATGCCCCGAATGGCGTTCACGTACAGGCGGTGGTCCCGCATCAGGGGCAGCATCTTCCGCTCCCTGGGCATGGGAATGGGCATCCGGGACAGGGTGCCGTCAATCAGCTCCTCCGCCTCTTTTACGGACAATCCTTTTTCAATCATGTGCAGCGCCATGCGGATTCGCCCCTGTTCCCCGGGCAGCCGCAGCAGCGCGTGGGCGTACCGTTCGCAAAGCTGGTGCCTGCGCAAAAGTTCCTTGGTCTCCGCGCCCAGGGCCAAAAGCCGCAATTTTTTTTGCAGCGTGGGCAAGGAGCGCCCCAGGCGGTTGGCCAGCTCCTGCCGGGTCATGAGGCCCGTGCACAAAAGCCGCTGGTATTCCTCCGCCTCGTCCAAATAGTGCAGGTCGCCTTTCAGCAGCCTGCCCAACAGCGCGGAGACCCGGTCGTTCAGGTTCCAATGGGGGCTGATGACCGCGTCCACGCAGCTTTGCCCCAGGGCTTTCAGCTCCAAAAGCCGCGCCCTGCCCGACAAAAGGGTATACCCGCCGTCCTCCCGGGCCTCCAGCAGCACCGTGGCGCTGTCGTTTTCCAGCTCCCCCTCGGCACGGCGCAGCGGGGAGGGCCCGTCCTCCTGCACCCCCTGAATATCGCTGATGGGTACCCAGCAAACCTGTTCCGCCGCCATCAACAAATTGCCGCCCCCTTGTGCCTTCGCCGGTCTTTCCTCGGCTTTTGTATGAGCGCGCCAGTCTGCCACGCATGCCCTCCCCCTTGGCATGCACGGCCGACCGGGCGCGCTCATGACACCAAAATTCTGGAAACAGCCGGGTTTTCCTGCCGCGTGAAAGGGGGATTCGTTCGCCACAATAAGCCAAGCGCGCCCTTTGAAAAGGCGCGCTTCCAATGAAATTTCGGGGAACGGTTTCTGTTTTTGTCGAATCAGCCAAGAGGCGACCGGCTTGGGGTGCCGGCTTTGCGGGGATATTGTCGAACGGTTTTTTCCTTTTTTTCGGAGGTGAACACCGCGTGCTGCCAGTCCGGCTGCCGGGGAAACAAAAAGGGCGTGCGCAAAAGCCGCTCTCCGCCCAAAACCGCAGCGGCCCGGTTGCCGGCCTCCCACTCCTCCCGGGCGGCAGGGCCCTTGTAGCAGATCATCTTTCCTCCCGGGCGCACAAAGGGCAGCAGCAGTTCGCACAGCACGCCAAGGGGCGCCACCGCCCGGGCCACGGCCCGGTCAAACCGCTCCCGCAGGCCGGGGTCTTGCCCTCCGTCCTCCGCCCTCATGTGCAGGGGCTTCACATTGGAAAGCCCCAGGTCCTTCACCACCGCATTCAAAAAGGCCACCCGCTTGGCCAGGGAATCCAGAAGGGTCATTTGCATGTCTGGCCTGGCAATGCAAAGGGGCAGGCCGGGGAATCCAGCCCCGCTGCCCACGTCGATCACCGAGGCTCCTTCCGGAAACAACCCCTCCGTCCCCAAAGGGGCCAGGGAATCCAGATAGTGGCGGTCAATGGCCAGGTCAAAGTCCGTGTCCCCGGTCAGGTTCATGCGGGTGTTCCAGTCGCAGAGCATTTCGTGGTACCTGACCAGCTTTTCCGCCGTGCCCGGGAACGTTTGAACGCCCAGGCCCAACAGCGCCCCTTCCAGCGCCCGCACGTTTTCACGCCCAAGCTGCGAAAGGCTCATAGCTTCAGCCCCAGGTATTTGATGCCCCAATACTTTACCCAGGCCAAAGCCTCCCGCAGATGGTTTCTGGACCAGTATTCCAGCCCCGGTTTGCAGGGGCTGCCCACGCCCTGGGGCGCAAGGCCGCTGTCCTTGGCGATGGACAGGGCCCGGGGCAGATGGTAGTCGCTGGTCACAATGAGGGGGGCTTCACAGCCCTGGGGGCTTAAAATGGCCCAGGCGTTTTTCATGTTTTCCTTGGTGTCCTCCGACTGGGTGTCCGCAAACACATGCTCCGCCGGAAGCCCGTCGCTCAAAAGCAGCTGCCGCATAATTTGGCCCTCCGGGGCGGGTTCGTTGCCGCCCTGGGCGCCGCACACCACAATGGGGCACGGGTTTGCCCGGTACATCTCAATGGCCGTGTCCAGCCGCCACCGCAGCTGCACCGAGGGTTCGCCGCTGGGCAGCACCTGGGCCCCCAGCACAATGATGGAATCATACGGCCCCGGCGCGGGCACATGGGTTTCCACATAGCACACATAGGCCACCAGTCCGCCGTAACAAAGAACTCCCGCACAAATCAAAAGAAGTATCAAGCGCGTCAGCCACCTCGGGATGATTCGTTTTTTCGCTTTTTTGGGCGCCTTGCTTTCCTGTCCGTTCATGGTTCCTCCGAGCGTTTGTTGAGATTTTTCCGCTGTTTCAGCAGTTCGTTGCGAATGCGGGTTTCCCCGGCGGAATCCGCCACCCGGGTGGTGATGCCCGCCTGGGCCACCTCCTGCTCGATCAGGTGATGGGACACCATGCTCAGGGCCTCCCCGTCCGCCACGATGATGTGGTCCACCAGCACAATCTCCAAACCGCTTAAAAGGGCGCTCAGCTGGCGGGTTACCTCCACGTCTCCCTGGGAGGGAACCAGCGAGCCGCCCGGGTGGTTGTGGCACAGCACCACGCTGTGGGCGTTGTGGTTCAGGGCGGCCTCCGCCACCAGCCTTGGGTAGGCCGGCACATCGGAAAGGGACCCCTTGGTGATGAGCACGCTTTGCAGCACCTGCATCTGTCCGTTCAGGCAGATGACATAAAACAGCTCCCTGCGTTCTCCGCTCAGCAGGGTTTTGCAATAGTCCGCCGCGGCCCTGCGGCTGGTAAGCTCCGCCTTCTCCCCGGCCCGTTCCAGGTCTGCGTATTTGCCCACCTTTTGAAACAGGCTCAAAAAGGTTGCCGTGTACTCGCCAATGCCTTCCACCTGCCGCAGCATTTGCGGTTCCGCGCTCAGCACCCCGTGCACCGAACCGAACCGGTCCAGCAGCTGATGGGCCAGAGGGTTGACGTTCTTTTGCGGAATGGCGTAAAACAGCAAAAGCTCCAATACCTCATGGGGCGCAAAGCCCTCCAGCCCCTGTTTCACGTACCTGTCCCGCATCCGCGCCCGGTGTCCGCCGTGTTCCATGTTCTTCCCCCGCCCCGCTATCATTGCATTGAAGCCAATGGGCCACGCGCCCAGTATACCATAAATCTTGGCAAAGGAAAACCAGCCCGCCGCCGCATGGTTTCCCCCTTCCCGTCCGTTCTATTTTTCGCCGCAAATTTTACCGCCCGGGGTTTTACTTGCCCTTCAAATGTAGTATAATAAACGCTGGGATGTTATGATCCATACGAAAGTGGGGACGAGAACGCATGCAAACGCTTTGGACGCAAATCAAAACCGTTCTTTGGAATGTGTTCAACCGTCCTACCATTACCGATATCCTGGATATTTTTATCGTGGCCTTTCTGCTGTACGAGCTGCTGATGCTGACCAAGGAAACCCGCGCCAGCGCCGTTTTGAAGGGCCTGGCCATGCTGCTTTTGGCCAGCTGGGTCAGCGATTTGCTGGGCCTGACGGCGCTGAACTGGGTGCTTTTGAATGTGGTCAACAACGGCGCGGTGGTGCTGGTGATTTTGTTCCAGCCGGAATTGCGCAAGGCCCTGGAGCAAATTGGCCGGGGCGCCATCCGGGACGCCACCCACATGACCGGCCAGGAGGAAAGCATCCACATCGTGCGGGAAATTGCGGGTTGCCTGCAATCGCTCAGCCGCCGCCGGGTGGGCGCGCTGATCGTGTTTGAGCAGCGCATCGGCCTCAAGGACATCATCGAGACCGGCACCCGGCTGGACAGCGAAATCTCCGGCGCGCTGATCGAAAACATTTTCGAGCCCAACACGCCCCTTCACGACGGAGCCGTGGTCATTCGGGGCACCCGCATCATGGCGGCGGCCTGCATCCTGTCCCTCAGCGAAGGCAAGGGCATCAGCCGGGAGCTTGGCACCCGCCACCGGGCGGCCCTGGGCGTGACCGAAACCACGGACGCCGTCTCCCTCATTGTCAGCGAAGAAACGGGCATCATTTCCATGGCGCGGGAAGGCCGCCTCACCCGCCACCTGGACCGCAACGCCCTGGAGCAGGTGCTGACCTCCATGTATCATCAAAAAGACACCAGCCTTTGGTCCACCCTGCTGGAAAAGACCAAGCGGCGGAAAGGCGGCGCGGCATGAACGCGGAACCCGAAAAGAACGAAAAAAAGCAAGCCCTGGAAAAAATCTCTGTCCGCAGCGCCCTTTCCCAGCTTCCCGCCCGGCTTTGGCGGCTTTTGCGCCATAACCTTTTGTGGAAGCTGCTGGCCCTGGTGCTGGCCATTACCCTGTGGGCCGGGCTTATCACCCAGGACCCCACCCTGACCCGGGAGCGGGTGTTTACGGATGTTCCCGTCACCGTGATGGGCGCGGATACCTTGCAGCGCAACGGTATGGTGGTGCTGACCAACTTCAACGCCGAGCCCCTCACCGTGCGCCTTCGGGCGGACGTTCCCCAGCGGGAATACAACACGGTCTCCGCATCCAATTTCAACCCCCGCATCGACCTGAGCAAAATCACCAGCCCGGGCCCCCAAACCCTTCGCATCACCACCACTTCCACCACCACCTATGGCACCGCCCAGGAGCTGACCCCGGAGAGCATCGACGTGGTAGTGGAAAAATACATCACCAACTACCGGGTGCCGGTGGTCATCGAGCGTAGCGGCCAGTTCCCCAAAGGCTTTTACGGCAGTTCTTCCACCCTGGACCCCTCGGCGGTCACCGTCAGCGGCCCGGAAAGCATTGTGGACAGCATCGCCCGGGTGGTGGTGGACTTTGACGTATCCCGCCTGCCGGCCCAGGCCGGGCTGACCCGTACCGCCGTACCCATGCGCTTTGAGGACATCGACGGCAACCCCGTGGACAGCAAGCTGGTGGATGTGACCAGCGCCGGCGTGCTGCTGCGCTCCGTGGTGGTGGAGCAAACCCTGTACGCCACCAAAACGCTGCCTGTCAGCTCCCTTGTGCTTACCACCGGAACCCCGGCCCCGGGCTTTGAGGTGCGCAGCGTAACCGCCACCCCGAACATTTTGGTGGCCGCCGGCGACGAAGTGGGCCTTGGCGCGCTGGATTCCCTCTTTTTGGACCATAGCGTGGACGTGACCGACAAAAGCGAGTCCTTTTCCACCGAGGTCAACATCCGCAAACCGTCGGAGCTGGTGTACCTCAGCGCGGACAGCGTCACCCTGTATGTGGAGGTGGCCCCGGTCATCGCCTCCCGGGATTTTGAATCCATCCCCCTCCACTTTCAGGACAAAACGGACAAGCGCAACGTGGATTGCTCGCTGAAAACCGTTTTTGTCACCCTTACCGGCCCAAAAACCCTGCTGGATGGCCTCAAGCCCTCCGCCCTGTCCGCCTATGTGGACGTGAGCGATTTTAACCCGGGCGCCTACGAGCATCCCATCCTGCTGAACATCGACGGCGTGGATGAAAAGCAGTTTTCCTACGGCATCACGCCCCAAAACGCGCAGTTTACCGTAAGCGTTCCCTAGGGGGAACCGGCTGCCGCGTTCTAAGGTTTGATACGAAAGGGGCTCTTTGATGAACGGTTTTGCCTCCGGCATTTTGTCCATGTTGCTGGGGTGGCTGCGTTCCATTGTGAACGACCTTTGGCGGCTGATGGGCAGCGAAAGCGGCGGTTCCTTCATGGCTTTTCTTCGCGAACGCTGGAAAACCGTCTTTTTGGTGCTGTGCGTCGGCGGCTTTGTTGTGGACCGCATCGTGTATTTTTTTCGTTGGCGGCCCGATTATGTGTGGAGCACCAAGCTGGGCCGGCTCAAGCGCCGCCTGTCCGGCCGGCGGGACGACGAAGAGGAAATCTACGCTTTTCCGGCCTACACAAGGCCCCAGCCCATTGCCCCAGAAAGGCCGCAGCAGCTTTCCCGGCAGGATCCGGTTTCCTACGGCACCACTGAACCGGAGCGCCTTCCCGTGGAGGACAGCGATCCCGCCACCGCCCGGTACGCTCCCCTGGGGCATACCCAGGCCTATCCTCCCGCATCCCAAAGCAATCCGTACTCCTATGGGGCTGCCTATGAAGATGATGTGCAGCCCGTGTTTGACGAGGCAACGGATGCCTGGGCCCCGGTGGCTGCCAGCCCCGGAACCTACGCGCCCCAAACCTTTGCCCCCATGGCGGCCTATGAAGCGCCTTACGAGCACCCGGCCCAGGGCATGGTTCCGGCTTTCGGCGCCGTGAAACCCGATCCCCCCGCCTATCTGCAGGATGTACAGGCAAGTTTTGCGCCTCCCCCCGCCCCGGAGGAAGCGCTTCCAAAGCAGCCGGCCCCGCCCCAGGCCCCGAGCCAGCCGGTGCATCCGGGGCTGGACCTGGAAACCTTCCAGCAAAACATCGGCCTGGCCCCGGAAGGGGAGGCCATAGCGCCGGAGGAACCGCTGCTAAAGCCCCCCCTCAACTTTCCAAACACCACCTATGTTCCTTTTTACCAGCAGGCGGACGAGCCGGATGGCACCCAGCGCCGAAAGGGGGCCTTGTCCTCTTTGGCCAAAAAGGCCCGCAGCCTGGTCAGCCCCATGGACGAAGACGATCCCAAAACCATCAAAGACCTGCAGTCCGTGGTGAACATGAAAAACGCGTTTCACCCTCCGGTGCTGCCAAAAAAACCCGGGGAAGGCGGTGAGGACTGATGCTGCGACCCGGCGCGCGCTACACCCTGCTCACCGGCCACTATGGCAGCGGCAAAACCGAGCTGAGCCTCGCACTGGCGGGGTATATGCGCAAAATTCACCAGGGCCGGGTGGCGCTGGTGGACCTTGACATTGTCAATCCCTATTTCCGCAGCGCGGAACAAAAAGACCGGTTAGAAGCGGAAGGCATTGAGGTGCTCATGCCTTCCTTCGCGATGTCCACGGTGGATATTCCCGCGCTGCCCGCCAACATCCAGCGCATTTTCGCCATGGAGTACGACCATGTGGTGGTGGACGTGGGCGGAGACGACACCGGGGCCGTGGCCCTGGGGCGGTATGCCCCGGAGCTTGCCGCCCGCCGGGGAGAAATTCAGGTGTTGTATGTGGTCAATCCCCTGCGCCCCCTCAGCGGCACCGCGGAGGACATTGTGGACCTGTTCCAGCGCATCGCGGGCCGGGGCCGCATCCGCCCGGACTTTTTGGTGAACAACGCCAATTTGCAGCGGTTGACCACAGCCCAGGACCTGATGGACGGCCAGGCGCTGCTTCAAGAAGTCTCCACTGAGCTTCGCATTCCCATCGGCCTGGTGGTGGGCGAGGAGCGCCTGAAAAGCCAGCTTCCCCCCGCCATGCAAGCGCTTTTCTTTCCGCTGGTTCCCGTGATGAAGCCGGATTATCTGGAGGACGACCTGTGACGGCGCCCACCCCGCCCCTGCCGGAAGTCTTTGTCCGGCGCATGGAGCGGCAGCTGGGCCCGGAAGCCGAGGCTTATTTCGCCGCCATGGCGAAGCCCTGTGCCAGAGGCCTGCGCCTGAACCCCCGCAAACCCCTTTCTTCCCTCAGGGAAGTGGAGGGCCTGCTCTCCCCCATCCCCTGGGAGCCGGACGGCCGCTATCTGTCCCTTTGCAGCCAGGCCGGGGCCCATCCCCTGCACGAGGCCGGGGCCTACTATTTGCAGGAACCCAGCGCCATGATCCCCGCCCGGGTGCTGCGCCCCCAAAAAGGGGAGCGAATCCTGGACCTGTGCGCCGCCCCGGGGGGCAAAAGCACCCAGCTGAGCGGCCTTTTGGAGGGCGGCCTGCTGGTCTGCAACGAGCCTTCGCCCTCCCGGGCCCAGGTGCTAAGCCGCAACCTGGAACGCATGGGAGCCACCCATGCCCTGGTGGTATGTTCAGACCCCGAAAGGCTTGCGGAAAAGTGGCCCCAGGCCTTTGACGCGATTTTGGCCGACGCGCCCTGCAGCGGGGAGGGCATGTTCCGCCGCCATCCGGAAACCCGCCTGGAATGGGACGAGGCCGCCCCTGCCCGCTGCGCGGCCCGGCAGCTGCGCATTTTGGATAGCGCGGCGCGCATGCTGCGCCCCGGTGGGCGGCTTTTATACAGCACCTGCACCCTGAACCGGGAGGAAAACGAGGGGACGGTCGCCGCCCTCCTGGAGGCGCATCCGGAGCTGCGCCCTGTGGACTTTGCGGTTCCCCTTGGAAACGACCAGGTTTTGGCCTCACGCCAGGGCATGCTGCGGGTGCTTCCCCACCAAATCCAGGGGGAGGGCCATTTCGTGGCCCTGCTGAAAAAGGAACCGGAAGGCCAGCCCTTCGCCGCCTTCCTGCCTCCGGACCGACAGCTGAAACCGCCCTCGGCCGCCCTTCTCAGCGCCTATCAGGACTTTGCCGCGGGCAAGCCCCTGCCCCAGCCCAACGCCCAACTGGGGGACCTGCTGCTGTCCGCCCCGCCCCTGCCGCCCCTGGATTCGGTCCGCGTGCTTCGGGCCGGCGTCCACCTGGGGCAGCTGAAAGGCAAAACCTTCATTCCCGACCATGCCCTGGCCATGGCCATGCCCTGTCCGTGGCCCGCCATGCCGCTGTCCCTGCCTCAGGCGCGGGCCTATCAGCGGGGCGAAACGCTTCCCGCCGAAGAAAGCCTGCGGGGTTTCGTCCTGGCCACCTACGAAGGCCTGGCCCTGGGCCTTGGCAAGGCCAGCGAGGGCCAGCTGAAAAACCACTATCCCAAGGGACTTCGCCGTCCTTAGCAAAGGAGACACACAAACGATGGAAACCGTGCAACTGAAAGGCCTCCCCTTTCCCGCCAGCCGCCTTTGCATGGGCGGCTGCCCCGCCGGCGAATACGGCTGGGGCGACGTTTGCCGGGAGGATGTGGAGGCCGCCATGCTCCACGCGCTGGACATGGGCGTGAATTTTTTCGACACCGCCGACACATACGGCCTGGGCCGCTCCGAGGAAACCCTGGGCGAAATTTTCAAGGGTCGGCGGCAACAAGTGCTGCTGGCCACCAAGTTCGGCGTGCGGGTGGAGGGGGGCAAAACCTTTTTTGACAACAGCCCGGCCTATATCGAAACCGCCCTTCACGCCAGCCTGAAACGCCTTCGCGCCGACGCCATCGACCTGTTTCAGGTGCATTACCTGGACGGCAAAACCCCCGTCCCCCTCCTGATGGAAACCCTCATCGCCCACAAACAGAGGGGCGACATCCGCGCCATCGGCCTCAGCAACATTGCGGAAAAGGACCTCCCCGCCTTCCTGCCCTATGCCGATGAGCTGGCCAGCTTCCAAAACCACTTCAGCCTTGCCCACCGGGACGATGAACAGAACATCCGGGCCATTGCCGCCGCCCTGTCCGCCGCCCCCCTCACCTGGGGCAGCCTGGGCCAGGGCATCCTCACCGGCAAATACGGCAAGGACGTGCATTTTGAAGCCAACGACCGCCGCAGCCGCCCCATCTACGACAATTTCTACGGCGACAAGCTGGAAAAGAACCTGCGCATTGTGGCCGCCATGGGCCCCATGGCCGAAAAATACGGCGTGCCCGTTAGCAGCGTGGCCGTGCGCTGGATTTTGGATGCGCTGCCCAACAGCGTGGTCATCACCGGGGTCAAAACCCCCGCCCAGGCCAAGGACAACGCCCTGGCCTTCACCTTCCGCCTCAGCGCGGAGGAGTTGGCTCAGCTGGACGCGGTGTCGCGGTAGCGGGATGGGGACGCGGGGGAAGAGCGTGGCAGGGGGGTTGGCATGCAACACACCCCCGCGCGGCGCCGGGGCCCGAAGGTGGCGCGCCGCGCCCGCGCCCCAACACACCCCAGCAGGGGACACCCGG
>JAVBTE010000112.1:0-6307 GCA_031556335.1 Eubacteriales bacterium
GGTTCTCGGGCCGCCCCCCCCCCACGTCCCCGTCCCTCGTCCCCGTCCCTCGTCCCCGTCCCTCGTCCCCGTCCCCCCGTCCCCTACCGCTCCTTCCCCCCGTTTCGGTACACCAGCGGCGTGACGCTGGCGACCCTCTTGAAGGTGGTGCAGAAATTGCATTCGCTGGAAAACCCGCAGCGAAAAGCGATTTCCTTCACGGAGAGGGTTGTGGTTTTGAGGTAAAACTTGGCGGTGTTCACCCTGGCGACAATGAGGTACTCGTGGGGGGTATAGCCGGTTTCCTTTTTGAACACCCGGGAGAAATAAAAAGGGCTGAGGGCGGCTTTCTGGGCCAGTTCCGCCAAGGTAAGGGGCTTGTCCACATTTTCGGCGATGTAGGTGAGCACCTGTTCCATGCTGGTGGACTGTTCCGCCTGGCGCTGGCTGCCGTTAAAGACGACAAACTCGGTCAAAAGGGAAGTGATGTATTTGGAAATCAGGGGCTCCACGGTTCGCTTTTCCGTGTGGAACATATGAAAAATCCGCTCCAGGTCCCGGGCGGCGGCATAGGGATTTACGGGCAAAATCCACTGGCTTTTGTTTTGAACGATCAGGGTAAAATACTCCCGGGCGGTGGGCCCGTAAAAATGAATCCAGTAAATTTCCCAGCCGGACTGGGTTCCGTAGCGATGGGGCGCAAAGCAGTCCAAAATGGCAAAGCAGCCCTCCGAAAGCTCCACCCGGCGGTCCTCATCGTATACGTATCCCTTGCCCCGGGCCACGTAGAGGATCAAAAAGCTGTTGTAGCTCTGCCGGTTTACCGCGTAGTTTTCATCGCAATGATAGTGGCCTGTGCAGCGCAAATAAAAGTACATCCGCCGGGCCGCCTCGCTGGCGGTGTGAAAGTATACGTCGGAGGTGGGCAGCACGCCGCGCTCCGTCAGCTTCATGGTACTCCCCTCTTTCAAAACAGCAATAATAAAAAACGCTCATTTTTTCTTCATCATAGCAAGGAAGCTTGGTTCTGTCAATCTTTCTTCTTTTTTGCCTTGTTTTTGTGGCGCAAAAAAGAGCAGAATTTCAAAACAAAATCGCAATCGGCATCAACAAAACCCGCGGGGATTGTGATACCATAGGCATCACCAAACAGTTGAACTTCATTATGACAGGAGGCGCGGCGCGTGGAGCACAGGAAAGGTTGTGTGGAGGTTTGGGAGGAGCGGGTCACGATCCCGACCTACGAGGTGGGAAACCCCGACCCAAACCCCATGTTTTTGGAAAAGCGCGTGTACCAGGGCAGCTCCGGCAAGGTCTACCCCCTGCCGGTCATCGATAAAATTTTTGATGAGAAGGTAGACAAAGCCTACCGGGCCCTGTTTTTGGAAAACGACTATCTCCGCATCATGCTGTTGCCGGAGTTGGGCGGCCGCATTCAGCGGGCCTACGACAAAACCAACGGGTATGACTTTGTGTATTACAACGAGGTCATCAAGCCCGCGCTGGTGGGCCTGACCGGGCCGTGGATCAGCGGCGGCATTGAGTTTAACTGGCCCCAGCACCACCGCCCCACCACCTTTTGCCCTGTGGATTTTTTGCTGGCGGAAAACCCGGACGGCAGCAAAACCGTGCGCATCAGTGAAGTGGACCAGATGTATGGCACCAAGGGCATGGCCAGCTTCACCCTGTATCCGGACAAGGCCTATCTGGAAATCAAGGGCCAGCTTTACAACCCAACGCCCCTGCCCCAGACCTTTCTGTGGTGGGCCAATCCTGCCGTGGCCGTGAACGACGACACCCAGTCCATTTTCCCGCCGGATGTGCGGGCGGTGATGGACCACGGCAAGCGCGCGGTGTCCCGCTTCCCCATCGCCACCGGGGTGTATTACAAGCATGACTATGGCGCGGGTGTGGACATTTCCCGCTACAAAAACATCCCCGTGCCCACCTCCTACATGGCTTACCATTCCGACTACAACTTTGTGGGCGGCTATGATTACGGCAGGGAAGCCGGCATTTTGCACATTGCCGACCACCATGTGTCCCCCGGCAAAAAGCAGTGGACCTGGGGCTGCGGCGATTTTGGCAAGGCCTGGGACCGGAACCTGACCGACGAAAACGGCCCCTATATCGAGCTGATGACCGGCATGTTCACCGATAACCAGCCGGATTTCACCTGGCTGAAGCCCTTTGAAGAAAAGAGCTTTACCCAGTATTTCATGCCCTACAAAAAAGCGGGCGGCGTGAAAAACGCTTCCACCGAGGCGGCGCTCACCCTGGAATGCGTGGACGGGCAAGCCCGGGTCTGCGTATATGCCACCGCCCGGTATGAAAACGCCCGGATCACCCTGTCCTGCGGGGACCGAGAACTGCTCTCCTGGACGGGAACCCTTTCCCCCACGGAGGTGTTTCAGCGGTCTGTGGACCTGCAAGGCGCGGCGGAAACCCAGCTCACCCTTCGCCTGTTCGCCGGGGACGGCCGCCTGATGCTTTCCTATGCCCCGGAGGCCCCCGCCATCGTGCCCCAGCCGGAACCGGCCCAGGCCGCCAAGCTGCCGGAAGAACTGGCCACCAACGAAGAGCTGCTGCTGACCGCCCTGCACCTGGAGCAGTACCGCCACGCCACCTACGCGCCCGACCCCTATTACCTGGAGGGCCTCAAGCGGGACCCGCTGGACAGCCGCATCAACAACGCCTATGGCATGCTGCTGCTGCGCCGGGGCCAGTTTGAAAAGGCCGAGGAGCATTTCCGCGCCGCCCTCCGGCGGCTTACCCAGCGCAACCCCAACCCCTACGACAGCGAACCCTGTTACAACCTGGGCCTTGCCCTGTTTTACCAGGAGCGGTACCAGGAAGCCTTCGATGCTTTCTACAAAGCCACCTGGACCAGCGCCCAGCAGGAAATGTCCTTTTACTACCTGGGGGCCATCGCCGCCCGCCAACAAGACTGGGAGGCCGCGCTGGGCTTTTTGGAGCGCGCCCTGATCAAAAACAGCCGTAACATCAAGGCTCGGGCACTGAAAGGCACGATCCTGGCAACCCTTGCCGGCAAGGATGCGGAAGCCTGCCTGCAAGAGAACATCGCCGTGGACCCCTTTGACTATGTGTCCCGCTGGGAGCTGGAAATGCTTTGCGGCGGCGACGGCACCGCCACCCTTGCCATGATGCGGCATTCTTCCCAAACCTTGCTTGGCTGCGTTCGGGACTATGCCGAGGCGGGCTGTTTCCAGCGGGCCCTGGCGTTGCTGGAAAAGGGCGACCCCGCCCATCCGCTGCTTCGGTATTATCAGGCGTTTTACGCGGCCCGCACAGGGAACGACGTTTTGGCCCAAACGGCCCTGAAAGCCGCCGCCGCATGCTCCCCCGCCTATTGCTTCCCCAACAGCCTGGAGGACATTGCGGTTCTGCGCTATGCCATGAAGGCCGCGCCGGAGGATGCCCGGGCCCCCTATGCCTTGGGAAACCTGCTGTACGACCGCAAGCGCTACGACGAGGCCAAGGCGCTTTGGGAGCATAGCGCGAAGCTGGATCCCGCCTTCCCCACCGTTTGGCGGAACCTGGCCCTGGTGTATTACAACAAAGACCGCAACCCCGGGGGCGCCCAGGAAGCGCTGGAAAAAGCCTTTGCCCTGAACACCGCCGACGCCCGGGTGCTTTTGGAGCTGGACCAGCTGCACAAGGCCAACGGCATGGCCCCGGCGCAGCGCCTGTCCTTTCTGGACCAACACGCCGCCACCTACCCGGAGCGGGACGACCTGTATGTGGAATACATCACGCTCTTCAACCTGCTGGGCCGCCCCCAAGAGGCCCTGGACAGAATGATGGCCCGCAAGTTCCATCCCTGGGAGGGGGGCGAAGGCAAGGTAACCACCCAATACACCCTGTCGCTTCTGCAACTGGCCCGGCAGGCCATGGCCCGGCAAAACTGGGCGGAAGCGGAAAGCCTGCTGACCCGCGCCCTCCGCTTTCCGGAAAACCTGGGCGAGGGCAAGCTGGAAGGGGCCACGGACAACCACATTTACTACACCCTGGGCTGCGTGTGCGAGGCCACCGGCCGCATGGACGAGGCCCGCGCCTATTGGCACAAGGCCACCCTGGGCGACACCGAGCCCGCTGGCATGATGTATTACAACGACCAGCCCGCCGATTTGATCCTCTACCAGGGCCTGGCCCTGGAAAAACTGGGCGACGCCTCCCAGGCCAAAGCCCGCTACCACAAGCTGATCGACTACGGCGAGGCCCATCTGTTCGACGACGTGCGCATTGAGTATTTCGCCGTGTCCCTGCCCAACCTGCAAATTTTTGAAGAGGACCTGAACCTCTGTAATCAGGCCCATTGCGACTATCTCATCGCCCTGGGCAGCCACGGCATGGGCGACCAGGAACGCGCCAAAACCTTCTACGACCGAACCCTGGTCCTGGACAAAGCCCACCTGGGGGCCACGGTGCACCGGGGATTGCTGGGGGAGTAACGGGGGAGAGGGGCACGTTAGGGACTGCCGTCCCTAAAACCCTGCTTGGGGGCATGCCCCCAAACCCCCTATTTTGACCGCGCTGCGCGCGGTCAAAATCATCTTTTCATGTTTTGGCAGCTTCCCTTTTCAGCACCACCGCTTCATAGGGTTCCAAATGCCCGTCATACGCCTTTCGGCCAGTATTGGAAATCACTACTTCCCCTGCCAGGCTTTCCATCCCCCTGGCTTGCTTTCCCGAAAAATTTAGAATGACCACGTATTGTTCCTCTTCCAGCGTCCGGGTATAGGCGATGACGCTTCCTTTGGCATAGGCCGGGGCAAAGGCCCCGTATTTCAGCGTTTCGCTGGAGGCCCGCAGCCGCGCCAGCCGCTGGTAATACCACCAAATGGAATCGGGGTCCTGTTGCTGCTGCCGGTAGTTGATGCTTTTGTAATTTCCGTTCAGCCCAAGCCACGGGACGCCTGTGGTAAAGCCCGCGCCCTTTTCCGCGCTCCATTGCATGGGCGTGCGGGCATTGTCCCGGGAAGCCATCCGAATCCATTTCCACCGCAGGCCAGGGGGGATGTGGAACCGTTTCATCAGCTGGTCGATGTTGAAGCTTTCCACATCGTTCAGCTGTTCAAACCCCGTAAAATCGAAATTGGTCATGCCAATCTCCTGGCCCTGGTACACAAAAGTCGTGCCCCTGAGGGTAAACTCCAGCGTGGCCAGCATCTTGGCGCTTTCCTTCCAATACCGGCCATCGTCCCCGTAATGGGACACAATGCGGGGCTGATCGTGGTTTTCCAGGTACAGAGCGTTCCAGCAAAGCCCTTGCTGCCATTTGGTCAGCACCTGCAAAAGGCGCTCCGCCCTGAACTTTTGGGGAATGTACCGCGCCACCCGCCGGTCCACCTCCAGGTGGTCAAAGTAGAACACCATGTCCAACTCCCGCCGGGCCGGGTCGCACAGCAGCCGGGCTTCATCCAGGTCCACCATCACGGTTTCCCCCACCGTGAAGCAGTCGTACTGGTCCAGCACCTCCCGCCGCAACTCTTGCAAAATGCGGTGGTTCCCCTCCTGGGACTGGTAATGCTCCTTGCCCTGAATGGCAATGGCAGGCTTGCCGTCCGCAAGGCTTGATTTGTAAATGATGTTGATCACATCGCACCGGAACCCCGCCGCGCCCTTCTCCAGCCAAAACCGCAGGATGCGCTTGACTTCCTCAACCACCTTGGGGTTGTGGTAGTTCAAATCCGGCTGCTTTTTGTGGAACAAATGCAGGTAGTATTCACCGCTTTGGGGGTCAAACTCCCAGGTGCTTCCCATAAAAAACCCGGTCCAATTGTTGGGCGGGCCGCCGTCCGGCTTGCCGGGCCGCCAGATGTAATAATCCCGGTAGGGACTGTTTTTGTCCCGGCTTTGCCGGAACCATTCATGCTCGTCGGAGGTGTGGTTGATGACCAGATCCATGATGATTTTGATATCCCGCTTTTCCGCTTCCGCAAACAGCCGCTCCATATCCGCCATGGTGCCAAACTTGGGGTTGATGGCGCAATAGTCGCTGATGTCATAACCGTTGTCCGCGTCCGGGGACTGGTACACCGGCGACAGCCAAATGACGCCCACACCCAGGTCCTTCAGCGCGTCCAGCCGGGAAATGATCCCCGGCAGATCGCCGATGCCGTCACCGTTTGAGTCCTGAAAGCTTCGGGGATAAACTTGGTACACGACCCGCTCTTTCCACCAGGGGCTGGCAGTTTGCATTGTCTGTTCCTCCGTTTGACACTCTCTGTTTTTCCCAATTATAGCACGAATTGGGGACCGGCACATGCGCCGACAAGAAGAAACAGAGAAAAAGCCGAGCATGGGG
>JAVBTE010000201.1:0-5967 GCA_031556335.1 Eubacteriales bacterium
CCGCGTGAAACGTGGTGAACAGGGGGTCCAGGGCGATAGCCCTGGCGGGGGTGCAGGGGGCGGAGCCCCCGCCGTCCCCGTCCCCGCCCCCCATCTTCACGAAAGGAGCCAAGCCATGCCAAGACCCGCTTTTTTGACCCAGGAACGCGTGAGCCGGTTCGTGCTGGCCATGCTGCTGATGCTTGGCGTCCTTTTGCCGCTCCTGATGCTGTTTGGCCTGGGGGCCCAGGTGGGCGTGGCGCTGCTGAGCGCCGTGGCCACGCTGCTTTTATTGAACCTTGCCACCATCAAAAAATACCGGTGGTTCGCGGTGGGGGGCATTGTGCTGTTC
Organism: Eubacteriales bacterium; assembly: GCA_031556335.1. Lineage (GTDB taxonomy): Bacteria > Bacillota > Clostridia > Christensenellales > Aristaeellaceae > Limiplasma. The sequence continues at coordinate 332 of JAVBTE010000201.1, forward strand.
CTGGCGGTGCAGCTGTTTTTGCCCCGCATGGGCGTTTTTGGCGCAGCCGCCGAAGCCCTGAAGGCCATGGCCCTGTTTTTCAACAAGCTGCCCGTGGTCATGCCCCTGTTTGGCGGGCCCGTGGCCGGGTTGCTGGCCGTGGGGCTGGCCTTTGCGGCCTTCCTGTTTTCCAAAAAAGGCGCGGGGTTCCTGCCGGCCACCATCATTGTGGTGCTGGTGCTGTTCGGGTTGTGGGCATTGGGCAAAAGCAGCCTGGTGTGGTACACGCTGCCCGCGCTGGTGGCCCTTTTGTTGATTATCTCCCAAACCGCCCATGAGAAGATCAGCATTTTGAACGTGCTGCCCATGGCCCTGGCGGTGGCGCTGTTGGCGCTGCTGCTGCTCCCCGCGGGGCGGGTCACCATCGCGCCTTTGGAAAAGGCCGCCTTTGAACTAAAGCAGCGCATTACCGATTACCTGTTTTTTACCGAGCCCCGCAACGTGTTTACCCTGAGCGCCTACGGGTATTACCCAGAGGGGGGAAGCCAGCTGGGCGGCAAGGCCGAGCCCTCGGAATACCCTGTGATGACGGTGAAAACCGACCGAAAAACCCTGCTGAGGGCCGTGCTGAAGGATGAATATACGGGCCGCAGCTTTCGGGATACCTCCTCGGCCAAGCGGTATTTGTACGTGAACCCCCGCTGGGGCGCGCTCCGGGCCAAGGTGTTCCAGGAAGGGCTGCCCAGCGAGGCCATCCGCAAGGCCAGCAGCCTGCTGGACGAGAAGGCCGTGTCCGTGCAGATGCAAAACAAGGCCACCAGCACGGTGTTTACCCCGCTGTTCCTTCGCAAGGTGGATACCCCGGGCAACATGGTGCCCTACTTCAACGACGCCAGTGAGCTGTTCATCACCAGGGATCTGGACCGGGACGACCACTACACGGTGTTCGCCCCCCTGTTTGAGGGCGGGGACGAAGGGCTGCAGCCCCTGGTGGACGCCGCCCTGAAAGACGATAAAGACTATCAGGCCATTTACAGCCAGTATACCCGGCTTCCCAGCCACCTGGAGCAGAAGGTGTTCACCGATGTGGGCAACATCATCAAGAATGCCCAAACGCCCTACGACAAGGCCACGGCCATCATGCGGCACCTGCAAAAGTACTATCGCTATACCCTCACCCCCAAAGACCCGCCGGAAAACCAGGATTTTATCACCTATTTCCTCTATGTAGGCAAGGAAGGCTACTGCACCTATTACGCCGCCGCCATGACGGTGATGTGCCGCATGGCCGGGCTTCCCTCCCGGTACGTGGAAGGCTTCCTGGCCATGCCCGGCGGGGACGGCTTCGCCTATGTGACCGGCAAAGACGCCCATGCCTGGACCGAGGTGTATTTTGAAGGTTTCGGCTGGGTACCCTTTGACCCTACCCCCTCCCAGCAGGGGGCCCAGGAAAAGCCCCCAGAGCAGGAGGACCCGCCGCCGGATCAGCCCCCCGAGGATGAACCTTCGCCGGCGCCCCCGCCCATTCCCGACGAGGAGGACCAGCCCACGCCGGAGCCCCCCGAGCCGGACGTGGAAAACGACACCCAGCAGCAAGACCCCACCGAGAACCCGCCGCCGGAGCAGCCCCCCTCCTTCCCCTGGTGGATTTTGGGCCTGCTGGCCGCGGCCGGGGCCATCGCTTTCCGCTGCCATGTGCGCATGCCCGACCGGGTGGCCGTCAAGCAAAAAACCGAGCAGGACAAGCTGTTTATTTACGGCAACGGGGTCAATACCCTCCTGCGCATGCGGGGCCGCACCCCCAAGCGGGGCGAAACGCCGCTGCTGTTTGCCCGGCGCATGGACAGCATCCGCGCCTGCGCCGCGCCCCTGGTGCCCCTGTGGCGCGCCATGGCCCTGAGCAATTATAGCCGCAAAGCCCCGGGCAAAGAGCAAACCCAGCAGGCCAAGCAAACCTTTGACACGATCTACAAAGCCCAACCCCTTTTGATCAAGGTGCGCTTCCTGCTGGCCGCCGCCTTTGGAAACCGCTGTTACACCGGCCTGACCACCGTGCTGGCCCATGAGCAGCCCGCGCCCAAAACCACGCTGCCCGGCCCCGCCGACAAGGGCGCGAAAGCCAAAGGGGGCAAGAAGGGCAAACCGGGCCCCAAAGCCGCTTCGCCCAAGGGCGGGCGGAAGAAACGGAAGAAGTGACGGAGGGAACGCAGGGGGTTCCCCCCTTCCATCCCCGCCAAAGGGATCAATCCCTTTGGAATCCCACCAATTGACCGCGCCGCGCGCGGCCAAGGAAGGATTGAAACACGCATTGGCAAAACAAACACACCTGAGGGATCGCCTGAAAAAAACTTTGTCTTTGGCTCTCCTGCTGATTTTTTTCACAGCGCCCCTGGCAAGGGCGGAGCAAACCATCACCATGACCTTTGTGGGCGATTGCACCATCGGTACGGATGAAGAGCTGAACCGGTACAAACACTCCTTTGTCAAATCGGCGCAGGAAAAAGGGTACGCTTACTTTTTTGCCAATGTGAAAGACCTTCTGGCCCAGGACGACCTGACCGTGGCCAACATGGAAGGGGTTTTCACCGATCGCAAGGGCGACAAGCGGTCCAACCGGAAGTACAATTTTTTTGGGCCGCCGGAATTTGTGAGCATTTTGACCCTGGGGAACGTGGACGCGGTGAGCCTGGCGAACAACCATGCCGGGGATTTTGGCCTGCCGGGCCTGGAAAGCACGCAAAAGGTGCTGGAAGGCGCGGGCATCTCCTGGTTCAATGCCCAAAAGCCCTTCATTTTTGAAAAGAACGGCATCAAGGTGGCTTTGCTGGGGCTGTGGCGGGGAGATTACGCCAGCGTCGGCGGCGATTTTTACCGGTTGATTACCCAGCTGAAAAAAGAGGGCGTAAACGCCGTGATCTGTAACCTGCATTTTGGGCAGGAGTATGCCACCAAGCATGTGGACAACCAGACCAAGCTGGCCTATAAGGCCGTGGACGCGGGCGCGGACCTGGTGATCGGGCACCATCCCCACGTGCTGGAAGGCGTGGAAAACTACAAAAACCGCCGGATTTTGTACAGCCTGGGCAATTTCGTGTTCGGGGGCACCAGCATGGTGAAGGGCCTGGAGACCATGCTGGCCCGGGTCACCCTGCGCTTTTCCGACAGCGGCGAGTATTTGGGCCAGGACTTGAAGCTTTATCCCGCCTATATCTCCGGCGACCCGGTCACAAACGACTTTCAGCCTCGGCTGGTTGCCGGGGAGGAGGCCCGCAAGGTGCTGGAGCTGGTGGCGGCGGATTGCGTGGAGCCCATGATGGAATACCCCATGCGGGACGGGGCGCTGGTCTTTCCTTACCTGGACAAGGACGCGCGGCCGACTCCTACGCCCACCCCCGTGCCGGCGGCAACGCCCGACCCATCCATCCTGAAGATGGACCAGAAGAGCTAAGGGACAGAGGCCTACAAAAAAGGTCCGCGCAGGGGCTCCGCCCCTTGCATCCCCGCCAGGGCTTCGCCCTGGACCCCTTATGTCACCTATGTCACCGCGTATTCACGCGGCGACATAAATTCACAAGAATCATTTCTTTCAAAAATATCGCTTGATCGACAGACTGAAAGGCGCTCCGGTTCATGCCGGCGCGCCTTTTTTCGATGTTCTATTTTTTTGGCCCCGCGCAGCGGGGCCAAAGAAGGGTCCAGGGGCAATGCCCCTGGGCGGGGTTTTAGGGGCGGCCGCCCCTAACGTCCCCCCGTCCCCCGCCACGTCCCTCAGGGGCAACGCCCCTGAAAATTCCGCCTTCCCCGGCCGGTTTCCAGCCGGGCGTGGGCAACCAGGGCATAAAGCAGCAGCAGCGCAACCGCCATCACGGCGTAGAGAATGACGTTGCTGACGATGGACTTGTCCAGGGCAAACTCCACCGCGATGACCGCGCCCAGGCACAGGAAAAAGCCAAGGACGCGGACGCCCAGGCCCCCGGCGTTGCCCAGGGCTTTTTTGCGTTTTGTCAAATAGGAAACAAGCAGCGCGAAAAGGCCCACGGCGCAGGCCAGCTGGGTGAAGCGCACAAAGCCGAAGCGGAGAAAATCGTCCTCGCGGAGGCTTTCCAGAAAGATCTGGCTGACGCACAAAAACAGGAAAGCTTGGCCCGCCACCGCGCCCGGGGCGCGCCCCTGCCTTGGGGCAAGGCCCATCAGCATCAGGAGGAGCCCCCCGATTCCCTCGTAGAGGAATACGGGCAGCTGGTATTCCCCGTAGGGGTTTTGCACCGCCAGGGGGAGGAACTGAAGCTGAGGGTTCATGACATAGTGGCCCAGGCCCTGGTCGGTAAAAACCTCCCCCAGGCGGACGGCCATGAGCAGAAAGCCCGCGGCGGGCACCAGCGCGTCGGCCAGGGCGGGAAAGGAAACGCGCCGGGCCTTTGCGTACCACAAAACCATGCACAGGCCCCCCAGCACGGCCCCCACGGCGGAATAGCCCCCCAGCCACAGCCTGGGAAGGAAGGCAAGGGACAGGTCCGCAAGGATCATGGGCAGCCGGGCCAGGCAGTATACGATGCGCGCGCCCAGCAGCGCGCCGGGCAGAATAAGCAAAACCAGGGACAGGGCCGAGGGGGTGCGCCCCTCCGGCCAGGGCCTGCGGCGAAGGCTGGCGTGGATCAACCACAGGCAAACCAGGACGCTGCCAGCCAAAACCAGGCCGTAGGGATAAAAAGCAAAGCCTGCCAGGGAAAACAGGGGCGCCGCTTCGGTCATGCCGGGGGTCCTCCTTCGGGGGTGATGGGGTTTTGGCGGTTAGTCCGGCACCGCCGTGACAAAATAGATGATGTCGCCAATGGGCCGGATCTTGCCGGAGCTGAGGGCGTTGATCTTCTTTTCGTTCAGGATGACGCTGGAGGAGCTGCCGCCGTCCAGGTTGTAGGCGGTTTTGGCGTTCAGGCCGGCCATGAGGTTGGCAAACTCCTGCAAGGTCAGCCCTACGGAGCCCGCGTTTTCCGGGCCCTCGGTGGCCGCCAGCACATAGGTGAGGGGGCCCAGCTGGCCGATGCCCATCCGCTGGGTTTTCAGAAGGGGCGCCTGCCGCTCCAGCACAAAATTGCTCATGGCCTTGCCGTCCACCACCAGGGCGGGGCCAAAGCAGAAGGACTGGGCAATTTTGCCAGGGAAGGACTGGAAGGCCTCGGCGGTCACGGGACGGGAGACGGTGAAATCCCCCCTGTCGTCAATGAGGAGGCCGTCGTATTCCGCGTTGGGTTTGTCCCGCAAAAGCTGGCCCTGGCGGTAGATGATGCCCGCGTTGTGGTAGACAAAATAGTCCCCGTTAATGGCCAGCACGGCCTTCACCCGGCGGGCCAGCACATCGGCCCGGGCGGTGGCCTGGGAGGGGTAGCGCTTGCAAAGCTCGGTGCGAAGCTGGCTGGGGTCGGCAATCTGCACAAACACCACCATGATGTCTGTGTCGTAGGCGCGCATGGTTTCGATTTGAATGTTCAGGGAATCGTCCCGGTAGCCCTTGCCATCCGGCAAGTAGCCCTCCGCCTTGGGCCCGTTGGGGGTTTTTTCCAGGGCCGGCACAGGCGAAAAGGGTCCGCCCAGCACCACAGGCTCGTAGGTGGGATACACCGCGTCCTCGGCAAAGGCGCCGGGCAGCAGGGCCCCGG
>JAVBTE010000122.1:0-12391 GCA_031556335.1 Eubacteriales bacterium
CTCGTGTGGGGGGGGGGGGGGCGGGGGGGGGGGGGGGGCCGGGGGGGCCGTGGGGGCAAGGACGTGGGGGCTCCGCCCCAAACCCCGCTCATGGGGCCAGCCCCTTGAGAATCCCATTTTGGCCCGCGCTGGGCGCGGGCAAGGGGCAATATTTTTGAACAGGAACGGATGAGAGGGCCGACGGGCCTTACGCCTGGGCGGCTTCCAACTTTTGAATGCCCAGGTCCATCCGGCGCAGGGTTTCCGCTTGGCCCAGCAGGTAGGCGATTTCCGTAGCCCCGCCGGGGGTGCTGGCCTGGCCCGAAATGGCGATGCGAACCGGCCACATCACCTGCCCGGTTTTCAGCTCGTTTTGGGCGGCCAAATCCATCAGGCATTCCTTCACGGTTTCCTCGGCAAAGTCCGGAAGCTGGGCAAGGGCCGGGCGGGCCAGCCGCAAGGCGTTCAGGGAAACCTCCGGGTCGGTTTTCATCTTTTTGTGGGTGTAGATGTCGATGTCGTATTCCGGCAGTTCCGCCAAAAAGCGCACCATGTCCGGCACCCGGTCGAACACCTCGGTGCGGGTATGCATCAGCGTGGACAGGAACCGGTAGTCCATAGGCTTCCCGGCCAGGGCCTTGTCAAACCACGGGGTGGCCATTTCCACGTATTGGTCCAGGGGCATACGGCTGATGTATTCATGGTTGAACCACACCAGCTTTTCGGTGTTGAAAATGGCGGGGGCCTTGGAAAGGCCTTTCAAATCGAAGGCCTCCACCAACTCCGGCAGGGAGAAAAATTCCCGCTCGTCCCCGGGGCTCCAGCCCAGCAGGGCGATGAAGTTGATGATGGCGTCCCGCACATAGCCCTGGGCCAGCAGGTCCTCGAAGCTGGGGTCGCCATAGCGCTTGGAAAGCTTGCGGCTGGCGTCCTTCATCACCGGGGACAGGTGGATGTAGGTGGGGGTTTCCCAGCCAAAGGCCTGGTAGAGCAGGTTATATTTGGGCGTGGAGCTTAAATACTCCGTGCCCCGCATCACATGGGTGATGCCCATAAGGTGGTCGTCGATGACGTTGGCGAAATTATAGGTGGGCAGCCCGTCCGCCTTGATGAGCACGTTGTCGTCCAGGGTGTCGCAAGGGGCTTCCACATGGCCGTAGAGCGCGTCCTCAAAGCTAGCCGTTCCCGTCAGGGGCACGTTTTGCCGGATCACGCAGGGCTCGCCGCTTTGCATGCGCCGAAGGGCCTCTTCCTTGGGAAGATGCAGGCAGTGTTTGTCATACTTCCACTGGCCCTGCATTTCGGCTTCGGCCGCCTCCCGGCGCTGAGCCAGCTGCTCCTTGGTGCAAAAGCAGGGATAGGCCGCGCCCGATTCCACCAGCCGCAAAGCGTAGGGCAAATACAGGTCCTTCCGCTGGGTTTGAATGTAAGGGCCGTACTCGCCCCCCACATCCGGGCCTTCGTCATACAAAAGCCCCGCCTGCCGCAGGCTTTTGTAGATCAGCTCTACCGCGCCTTCCACTTCCCGCTCCTGATCGGTGTCCTCAATGCGCAAAATGAACCGGCCGCCGTTTTTTTTGGCGAACAGATAGGTATACAGCGCCGTGCGCAGGCCTCCCAAATGCAAATATCCTGTGGGGCTGGGGGCGAAACGAGTGCGAACCATGCTGGGCCTCCTTCAGGCAATTTCCCGATAAGTCAATGATACCATTATATCCAAAAACGGGAATTTGTCGAGCAAAAGACGGGGACGGGGGGATGGGGACGCAAGGGACGGGGGACGGCAAGGGCGCTGCCCTTGCATCCCGCCAGGGCGACGGAGGGAAGCGTGGGCCCTGTGGGCCCTTGGGCGAAGCCCAAAGCGACCCGAAGGCGGGGCTTGAAGCGAGTGGCTGAGCGGCAGCGAAAGCCACGACGACTGAAAGCCCGGGGAAGCCCTGGACCCAACATTGGACCGCGCTATGCGCGGTCCAAAAAGTTTGTCTTACTTTTTTAAATTGGCCGCGCGTAGCGCGGCCAAATAAAGGGTTCAGGGCGAAGCCCTGATGGGGTGCAGGGGTGAAACCCCTGCGTTCGTCCCCGTTCCCCCGTCCCTAACGTCCCCCGCCGGCCATCTCCGGCGATACCTCCACCATCCAATCCTGCTGCTTCAAGGTGTTTGTGGGTTCCTCCCGCAACCATTCCCCGTCCAGGGTCACCTCCCAGTTGGCGCAATACAGGCTGAGGCGGTAGCTTGGGGCCCGATGGATGGGGCTGCCGGCTCCCTGGCCCTCCGGCCCTTTGCCTTCAAACTCGAAATTGAACCGCACGGCGCCGTCCCGCTGGGGCAACAGGGAAAACCCGATCTCCGAGGCGTTCAGGCTGCCATCCGCCTCCACAACGCCGTTGGCGACGCAGGTGGTCAGGAGGATTTTGGCGTTCCGCTGCCGGGCCAGGTCCGCGTAAGAGGGTGCGTCCTTCGGCACGGTTTCGTCGTTGCCGTAGAAGAGCAAATAGCCCGCCGATTCGTCCACGGGGTAATCCTCGGTAATCAGCACGACGTTGGCCCCCTCCAGGGCGCGCATGGCGCCCGTGCCGTAAATCCAGCCGTCTTTGTAGATCACCTCGTCCAGGGTATACTGAACATCCCCCAGGGTAAGGGTTTGGCCGGATACCGCAATGTCCCCCGCAAGCAGCGCATCCTTGGTCTCCTGGCCGTAAAACCAGCCGAAGATATCGGCGGTTTTGGACTGAAGCACCGCGTAGGCCACGCCCATCAGCAACAGCAGCAAGGCCAGCACGACGGCGGCGGTGCGCAGGGAGCGCTTCGCCATGGGCTTTGTTTCCTCGTCCAGGCGGGAAAGCACGGAGGAAACCCGCGTTTTCAGGCTTTCCGGAAGCGGCCCGTAGGCCTTTTGCCAATCTTCCCGTTTCATTCTATCTCCTCCTTCAAAAGGGCCCGCAGGGCCTCCCGGCCCCGGGCCAGCCGGGAGCAAACCGCGCCTTTGGTAATGCCCAGAGCCCGGGCCACGTCGTACACATCATAGCCTTCCATGTAATGCAAAACCGTGACGATGCGCAGCTTTTGGGGAAGCGCCTCCAGGGCCTGGCGCAATGCCCCGCCCTCCCCGGGCCAGGCGGCTTCTTCCGGCAGGGTTTCCACCGGAATCATCCGCTTTTGCGCACGCTGAACGTTGACGCACTCATGGATCAGAATCCGAATGAGCCAGGTTTCAAAATATCGCTCGTCCTTCAGCGACGAAAGCTTCTGCCATGCCTTCAAAACCGCCTCCGCAACAGCGTCCAGCCGGTCGTGCTCCCCCCGCAGATAGGCGCAGGCCACGCGGTGCATAGCGCCCTGGGCGGAGAGCACCCGCGTAGAGAAGTCCTCCCTGTTCATGGCGGTCCTCCTTGGTGCGCCGGATCATCCGGCGTGTTTTGCATGCGCTTGCGTGTATTAGACGGGGAAACAGGTTCCTAGATTCGCTCTTTGGAAATTTTTTAGGATTTACGAAAATCGGGCTGCTCCGCAAAAGCAGGGCAGCCCGGTGGGAAGGAAAAAGGTGGGGCCAGGGCGTTGGCCCTGGCCGGGGTCCAGGGGTGGAACCCCTGGCGGCGGTTTATAGCTTGTTGACCAGGTCGTACAGCTCGGAATCAAAATGCTTTTTCATGCTGAGGGCGTCGCCGATGGGCATATTGAACACGTGGCCGTGGCGCACGCCAATGGCCTGGTCAATGATGCCCCGGTGCAAAAGGCGAAGGGCCAGATAGCCCGCCTCAAAGGCAAAGGCGCTGTCGTAGGCCGTGGGGATCGCGCCCCGCTGGGTATAGCCGATAACGGTGGCCCGGGCCTCGATGCCGCCGCACTTGCGCTTCAAAATGCTGGCCAGTCGCTCGGCGGTGATGGGCTCGCCGGGGTAGACGGTTTTGCCGTTGTCGTTCAAAAACTTGCGCCAGTCAAACTCTTTCATCTTGTGCCAGCAATGCTCGCCCATCACCAGGGTGGCCCGGGTGTTGCCCTTGCTGATCAGGTCGTTCAGCCGGGCGGCCAGCACGTCCACATCCCATTCCATTTCCGGCACCACCACCATTTCCGCGCCGGTGGCCATGGCGGTGCGCACGGCAATGTCGCCGGCGTTGCGGCCCATCACCTGCACCACGGCGGGGCGGTCGTGGCTGCGGCTGGTGGCCCGAATGGAGCGAACCGCATCCACGCAAACGTTGACGGCGGTATCGTAGCCCAGGGTGGCCTCGGTATAGCCCAGGTCGTTGTCGATGGTGCCGGGAATGCACATGCAGGGCACGCCAAGCTCCGCAAGGCGCATGGCGCCGTTGAAGCTGCCGTCGCCGCCAATCACCACCAAAGCGTCGATGCCCAGCTCTTTCAGGTTTTTAGCGGCCTGGCGCTGCACCTCGGGCTGCTTGAATTCCTCGCAGCGGGCGGTGCGCAGAAAGGTTCCCCGCTGGTCGGCAATGTCCAGCACCGTTTCCAGGTCCAGGGCCGTGATGTCGTCCTCCGGGTCGTCGCTCAGGCCCAACAGGCCGTTATATCCACGCTTGATGCCCATCAGCTGCATGCCGTACATAGCCGCGCAACGGGCAACGCTCACCACAGCGGCGTTCATTCCGGGGCTGTCGCCCCCGCTGGTCAGAATGCCGATTTTTTTCATGTTTCTCTCTCCTTATCGTTGCCCGCGGCAGCCTTGACGGTTTGGCAGGGCTGGCTACGAGAAAATGCCAGTGGGACGGAAATCCCACTGGTTAGTATAACAAGAGGCCGCCGCTTGTGCAAGTATTATCGGGAAATTCCCGTGCTATTCACCATTCGCCGCTTCGTCCGGGAGAAAATCGCCGGCGCCGCCCACATGCTTCAAATAGGCGGTGGGGCTCATGCCCACGACGTGCTTAAACTGCTTGCTGAAATGGTAGGGGTCGGGCATGCCGATCTCCACGCCGGTCTGCTTCACGTTCATGCGGCCGCGAAGAAGGGTTTTGGCCCGCTCCATTTTTAAAAACTGCAAATAGCCCAGGGGCGGAATGCCCAGCTCGGCGGAAAAGCGTTTGCGGAAGGTTTCCACGGGCATGCGGCTGATGGCCGCCATCTCCGCCAAAGAAAAGGAATCCCGGTATTGGCTGGCCCTCAGGGTATCCACCACCCGGGCGATTTCATGGCTTAGGGTAACGCCCATGGCCACGCTTTGCCCGGAGTGGGCCGCCAACAGGCCCCACAAAAGCTGCGCCAGCTGGTAACTGGCGTCGCTGGTGCCGGTGTGGCGAACCAGCACCTGAATGATTTGCCGAATCAAAAGCACCTGGGTGGGCAATATGCCCTGGCGGGCGGGCAGCAGGCTCAAGGCGTTCATGGGACGCAAAAAATCGGGGGCCATGGGGCCCTCCACAGTCATCCACAAAAGCCGGGCGTCCTTGGCTTCGTGCAGCTGACAGCCGTCGATTCCGGCGGGGATCACCATGCATTCCCCCCGAACCAAGGGGTAGCTGGCGTCGCCGGAGACAAACGTGAGGGTACCTTCGTCCACCACCAGCCACAGGCAAAGCTCGGGGCGGGAAAGTTCGTAGCGGTTTTGCTGCAGCAGGGCGGTGCCGGCGCTGCGAATCCAGCAGCCGCTTTGCCGAACCAATGGCGCGGGCTCGTGGGTGCCCTGGACAAAAATACCGGGGTCCCCGCCGTCCAAAAGGGGAGGCAGAGGGATTAACGTGGCGTATGGCATGGAGTATTCCTTTCCATGGTTTATGCCCAGCGGCCTTCCGGCCGCAGGCGTCATGCCGAATATTGTACGGCGCTGAAAAGTGGCTTGTCAAGGGAACAGGGGAAGGATTTCGATGCTTGAAGGCAACAACCGGCGATTTTCACGCGGGACGGGTCAGCTTTCCGTCTGTACCCAGGCCACCGCCAGAATGCCCTGGCCCGTGTGGGTACCCACAATGGGGCCGATGGCCACGGTGCGCAGGCCTTCCATGGGCAGGCCTTCCTTTTCCAGAAATTGCCGGAACTCCGCAAGCTCCGCCTCCGCGTTGGCGGAGGCCAAGCAGAGGGGAAACCGGGGGTCCCGGGGCTGGGCCTGAACCTGCCGCAGCATCCATTCAAAGGAGCGCTTCTTGCCCCGGGTAAGGCCGGCCTGCTCCAGCATGCCGTCTTGAAGGCGCAGGGTGGGTTTCAGGCTGAGGGTGGTGCCGATGCGGGCCGTGGCCGAGGAAAGACGGCCCCCCCGCACCAGGTGTTTCAGGTCGTCCACCGCGCCCACCAAACGGACCCGGGGAATGAGTTTTGTCAGCTTTTCCACAATGGGGCCCGGGGCGAGGCCCTCATCCCGCAGGCGCACCGCCTCCCACAGAAGGATCTGCTGGCTTAACGAGCCGCTTAGGGAATCGATCAGATAAATGCGGGAAGGGTCTTTTTGCATGTCCCGGGCGATGACGGCGCTTTGGTAGGTGCCGGACAGCTTGGAACTGCCGGTGATGCAGATCACGTCGTCGCCCATTTCCGCCGCCTTTTGGAAGGCCCCCGCGAAAGCCTCCGGCGTTACCTGGCTGGTTTTGGGAAAGTCCTTCTCGGTGGCCAGAAGCCGGTAAAAGGTGGCGAGATCCAGGTCGACGCCGTCCAAATAGCTTTTGTCGCCAAACAGCACGTGCTGGGGGAGCACCGTCATGGCAAAGCGCTTCGCCTCCTCCTGGCGAATATCGCTCATGCTGTCGGTTACGATCTGAATCATTGCAGCGCCATCTCCTTGTTGTTAAAGTAACGGTCTACACTATGCAGGGCCCTCATCAGCGTTTCCAGTTCCTGGGGCGACAGGATGCCGACCACCGCGCCGGTCATTTCGTTGTGGAACTGTTCGTGCCGCCGCTGAATGTCCAGCGCCTTTTCCGTGGCCCGGATGTCGATGACCCGCCTGTCCTTCAGGCGACGCTCCCGCCGGAGATAGCCTTTGCGCTCCAGCGTGGTGACCGCCACGGAAAGGGAACCGGTGGTGACGTGCAAATCTCCTGCCAGGGCCGTCATGCGGGAGTCTTTCGCCCCGCAAACCGCTTCGATCACATGGATTTCGCGAATGCTAAGCCCCGGTGTGTTCAGGGCCCGCTCCTCAATGCGGAGGATGTCGTTGAAAAGCGTTACCAAAACCTGATTGATGGTGGAGTACGCTTGCTTCATGGTCGCCTCCCTTTCCATGGCGTTCAAACTTTGAAGTTCAAAGGTTTTGGGTAAAGAAGGAGCTTTGACCATCAACTAGTTTGATGTTCAAAGCAAAAAGAGTATACCACGCGACGATAGCGCTGTCAAACAAAATCTGGCTGCCACAGGCGGCAGCTTGCAACAATTGCCATTATAACGGAACGGTTTTTCGTCAACGCTTGCTTTGAAACATTCGGCAGAAAGAGGCGTGGAACCATGCATCACCACACGCGGCGCGGCGGGCGCATTCGCAAAGCCATTGGGATCTTGCTCAGCGCGCTGGTGGTGCTATGCTACGCGTCGCCCCAGGCCGCGCTGCTTCGTGAACTTCCCGGCACGCTGACCATGGCCCTGGGGCAGGAAACGGTTTTTCAGGGCGGGTTTCCCCTGTCCATTCAGGTACGGCAGGGAGATGTGCAGGCCATCAGCTCCACCGACGAGCGGCTGGGGGCCGTGACCCTGAAAGCGGGCGCTGAGGGAAAGAGCACCGCCACCATCAGCCTGTTCGGGCTTTTGCCCCTTCGGGACGTGGAGATTGACGTGCAGGACAACCTGACCCTTTTCCCGGGGGGGCAAGCCGTGGGGGTGGCGCTGTACACCTCCGGGGTGCTGGTGGTGGGCACCAGCGACCTGACGGGGCTGGGGGGCCAAAGCCCCGCCCGGGCCGCCGGGCTGAAAGCCGGGGACCTGATTACCGAGGTGAACGGTCAAACCCTGGAAAATACGGCGCAATTGCAGCAGATGGTGTCCTCCTCCGGGGAAAAGCCGCTGCCTTTAACGGTGCTGCGGGGGGACAGCCGTTTGCGGCTGACCCTGGAACCCCAGAAAGACCGGCAGTCCGGGGCATTCCGCATTGGGGCCTGGGTGCGGGACAGCACCGCCGGGGTGGGCACCCTGTCCTTTTACGGCCAGGTGCGCCGCAAAGGCGAAAACGCGGACGTGCCGATCACCTACGGCGCGCTGGGCCACGCCATTACCGACACCGACACCCAGCAGGTGTTGACCGTCAGCCGGGGCCAGGTGATGCTGGCCGATGTGGTGGACGTGCGCAAGGGCAAGCGGGGCGTGCCCGGGGAGCTGAAAGGTTCCTTTCTGCGGGAAAACCGGGTGATGGGCGACATTGACCTGAACAATCAGTTCGGCATTTACGGCGACCTGGAGGGCCTACCGGACCAGCCCCTTTACCCCAAGGGCCTGCCCGTGGGCCGCAAAGACGCGGTGCACACCGGCCCGGCCACCATCCTTTGCACCGTGGACGCGGAAGGCATGAAGGAATACGACATCCAAATTGTGGAGGTGGCCCGCCAAAGCGCGCCCCAGCAGCGCAGCATGATCGTGAAGGTGACCGATCCGGCGCTGCTGGACAAAACCGGGGGCATCGTCCAGGGTATGAGCGGCAGCCCCATCATTCAGGACGGCCGCCTCATTGGGGCCGTGACCCACGTGTACGTCAACGATCCCACCATGGGCTACGGCCTCTTCATCGAATGGATGCTGGCCCAGGGGGACGGGGGACGGGGACGTTAGGGACAGGGGAGACGGGGACGAGGGCAGGGGTTTCACCCCTGCACCCCGCCTGGGGGCCAGCCCCCAGACCCCTTTATTTGACCGCGCTGCGCGCGATCAAAAAGAAAAAATAAAGCATATTTTTGGACCGCGCTATGCGCGGTCCAATGTTGGGTCCAGGGCGTAGCCCTGGTGGGGTTCAGGGGTGAAACCCCTGGCGCTTACTTCCGCCATCTTCCAAACAGCGCCCCCAAGCCCAGAATGCTGAACACCCAGCCGATGGGCGAGCACCCGCACCCGGCGCACCCGTTGCGGCGGGCCCGGCGCACAGGGTCCGACTGGCCAAAAATGATCAGCGCAAGCAGCGCCAGGATGATCCAGCCCGCAGGCCCCAGGCCCTTGCTTTCCCGCTCCCGCTGCTCGTGATAGCTGTCGTAGTCCCGGGCGCTGCTGGCGAAGCGGTCGTTGAAGCCATCCCACATTTCGGATACCGCTGCGGTCCACTGGTTTTGGGTACCGGTGGGCTTTGGGGTGGGCTGGATTCTGGTTTGATAATCCGCAAACACCTGGCCAAGGCGCACCTCGGTTCCGTACTGCTTGGACAGCATATCGGCAAAGGCCACGAAGTAATTGCCAAAGGCCGCGTCATACTGCTGGGCCTTGAACATCTCGCTGAAACGGGAGGAGGCCAGCAGGTTTTTTGCGTTTTGGTCGCTGAAGTTTCGCAGCACATTCTTGCCGGAAACGCTGGCAAAGCTGTCCTCAGCCACCGCGCCCAGCAGCAGAAAATCGTCGTCCCCAAGGCCCCAGCGCTTGAACAGTTCGGCCGCGTAGGTCTGGGCGTCCAGGCCGTCCAAAAAGTGCACGATGGCCACATAGGGGGTCACATCGGTTTGGTCGGCGGCCAGGGTTTGGAATTCCGCTATGTCGCTTGCGACGCTTTCCGAAAGGGCGTTGGCGTCGTCGGTCAGCGGGCCCCGAAGGCTGGGGAACCGGGCCTCCGCCCCGGCCAGGCCGGGGGTCAGCGAAAGCAGGGCCAGCAGCGCGGCGGCCAGCAGGGCAAAAAGCTTGTTTTTCATGGCGCACCTCACTGATAAAGCTCGCAGGGCTTTACCCCCAGCAAGCGGGCCAATGTGCCGCTGACGGGCTGGTCCAGCTGGGCGTTAAAATCCTGGGCGGCCTCGTTATAGGTGGTGATCACAGGGTTGCGGGCCAGCTGGTCCAAATCGGTGACCAGCATGTCCAGGTACGCCCTGTCCCGGGGGCTGTCCTGAAAGGTGGGGGTATTGCCCAGGGTGGCCACCACAATGGGCAGCAGCTCCGTCAGCCGCGCGTTCTCCTTCATCTTTTCAGAAAGGGGCGCCTTGGCGCTTCGCAGCCTTTTGGACAAGGCTTCGATGGCCGTGCTTTCCGGGTCGCCGTTGATGTGGCGGCGGGTGATGACGCTCAGGTTCAGCCCGTCGGCGCCCCGGTAACTGAGCATCTCCAGCACCCCGCCCTCACCGGACAAAAGGGCGTTCACCCGCTGGCGGTCGTCGGCAAAGCCGCTGGCGGTTCCAAAAAGAAGGCCAAAAAGAACCAGGGCGAGCGAGATTAACACGCACACGCCAATGGAAAGCTTGGGTTTCATTTGTTGAGATCCTTTCACTGTGATCTGTGGTTGAAAGCGTTGGGAGAAGGAGTGGCCCCTTCGGCCTTAATGCCGCAGCTCCAGCAGCTTCTTTTTCAGCTCGTCTTCCATAACGACCAATGCCTTTTCGGCTTCCACGCGCTTGCTTCTGCCTTCGTCCTGAATGCGCATCACTTCGTTGATGGTGTCGATCAGGCTTTGGTTGGTCTGGGTCAGGGTTTCCAGGTCGATAATGCCCCGCTCCGCCTCCTGGGCGGTTTGGATGGTGCCCGTTTTCAGGGTCTCGGCGTTCTTTTTCAACAGCTCGTTGGTCATGTCCGTCACGGCCTTCTGGGCCTTTAAGGCCTCCTGGCTATGTTGCAGGCCCAGGGCCAGCACGATCTGGTTTTTCCACAGGGGCAGCGTGTTGGTGAGGGTACTTTGGATGCGCTCCACCAGTAGGCTGTCGTTGTTTTGCAAAAGACGGATTTGGGGCGCCATTTGCAGCGCCACCTGCCGGGTCAGTTTCAGGTCGTGCAGCTTCTTTTCAAACCGGTCGCAGGCGGCGGCCAGGTCGTTGGCCCGCTGCGCGTCCATGGCGTCGCCGGAAGCGGCGGCCTTGTCTTTCAGCTCTTTCAGGGAGGTGGCGCGCACCTGTTCCAGCTTCTGTCCGCCGGCCACGATGTACATGGTCAGCTCCTTAAAATATTGCGTGTTCATGTCATACAGGTGGTTGAACATGCTCACGTCTTTCAGCAGTTGCACCTGATAGTTCTCCAGGGAGGTGGCGATGTTGTCCACATTGACCTCCACCTTGTTGAACTTGGTTTTCATTTCTTCCACGGCCTTTTGGGCGTTCCAAAACAGCCTGCCCAGGCCTTTGGGGGCTTCCGCCTCGCTGCCAAAACCCTTGATTTCGTTCACCAGCTTCACCAGCATGCCGCCCACCTCGCCGGTCTGGTTGGTGCGCACGGTGGCCAGGGCGCTGTCGCTGAAATCCGCAATCTTCTTCTGGGCTTCCGCGCCAAACAGCAGCACATGGTCCGGGTTGTTGATATCGATCTTTTCCACAAACTCCTGAATGCTGCGCTTGTCCTCCTCGGTGAGCATGGAGGTGTCCATGTCCTTCAAGGTGGTCTCTACGGCCTTGGGCGCGGCGTTCGGCTCCAGGCTTTGCACCGCCTGGTCCAAAATGGCCTTGTCCTGTGCCATGGAGGAGGTGTCCAGCGTCAGCACCGGGGTGGCCGTAGCAGTGGCGGTTTCCGTGGAGGCTTGCGGGGCCTGGGGCTCGGTGGTGGTGTTGATATCAGTCATGGGGCGGTCCTCCTTGTCGTCTTTTGTCCATGGATATGTTCAGCATGACATGTCGATGCTTTATTCCTCTTTTTGCGGGGCCTGGGCCATGGCCTGGCCGTTTCCGCCCAGCACAGGGGCCTGGGGCACGTGCTGCGCCGCCTGCTGCATCACCGTTTCCACCCGCTTCGCCACGTCCGTTTGCTGGCCGGTGTGCCACTGGCCGGGGTCGTAGGGCTGGGCGGTGGGAAGGGGGGGCTCCTTCACCTGCATGGCAGGCGCGGAGGGGGCGGCTGTTTGGGAAGCGGGGGCGTTTTGGGCCGATGCGGCGGCTTCCGCCTTTTGCCGTGCGCTTACTTCCCGGTCGATCATCGCGGCCTGCCGGGCCTGGGCGGCGGCCTTCTCCAGGTCGCTTTCCGTGAGGCCGTCCCGCTTGAGCATCTGCTCCAGCACGTCGATATCCGTGGTGATGTCCAGCACATCGTCCTGATACAGGTTATCCAACATTTTTTGAGAACCCGTGAGCACCACGCCCAAGGCATCGCTGATGCGCTTTTGCGCGGCGGCGGTATCTTCCCCCGCCATGTTGCGCTCGCCCAGCATCCGGTAGCCTTTGACCATCTTCAAGGTGGTGGGCAGGTAGTAATCCATGAATTTGCGAATTTGAGACGCCTTGGCAGGCTTATCGTAGACAGCGCGAAAAATTTCGCTGCATTGCTTCTCCAAACGGTCAAGCTTCGCCGTGAGGGAGGGATCTTGGATCAATTGGTTTTCCGCTCGGATTTCTGTGATCAATTCCCGTCCCCGTTGCAAAACCGCGTCCACTTCCGGAT
>JAVBTE010000158.1:0-7406 GCA_031556335.1 Eubacteriales bacterium
ACCCGCACGGTGTCCAGCGCGGTAAACATGGTCACATTGTTCTCCACCGCGCACTGGCGGATCATCGCCCCGTCGGAAATCTGCGAGATGTCGTCCACGTCGCGCGTGTTGATGACATAGTTGACGTGCCCGCGCCGAAGGGATGTGAGGATTTCCTCGTTGCCTTCGCTCAGCTTGGCCTTGACGCGGGTGCGGATGCCGTGGCTCTTTAGGTATTCCGCCGTGCCGCGCGTGGCCTCGATGTTGAAGCCGAGGCTATAAAACCTTCGGATGAGCGGCAGCGCCTCTTCCTTGTCGGCGTCGGCGATGGTGACGAAAATGGTGCCGTAATTTGCCACGTTCATGCCGGAGGACTGCATCGCCTTGTACAGCGCGCGGTTCAACTTCTGGTCGTAGCCGATGGCCTCGCCGGTGGACTTCATCTCGGGGGAGAGGTAGGCGTCGATGCCGTGGAGCTTGCTGAAGCTGAAGGCGGGCGCCTTGACATACCACTTGTCTTTCTCCGGGGGGTAGACCGCCGTGATGCCCTGGCTCTTGAGGCTCTTGCCCAGGGCGCAGTAGGTGCCGATGTCGGCCAGGGGGTAGCCCGACGCCTTGGAGATAAAGGGCACGGTGCGGGAGGAGCGGGGGTTGACCTCGATGACGTACACGTTGTCATGTTCGTCCGCGATGAACTGGATGTTGAAAAGCCCCACAATGCCAATGCCCAGGCCCAGCCGCACCGTATAGTCCAAAATGGTCTGCCTTGCCTTTTCGCTGACGGAAAAGGTGGGATACACGCTGATACTGTCCCCGCTGTGGACGCCGGTGCGCTCCACGTGCTCCATAATGCCGGGCACATAGACGTTTTCGCCGTCGCACACCGCGTCGGTTTCCAGCTCCTTGCCCACGATGTACTTGTCCACCAGCACGGGCTGGTCCTCGTCCAGGGCCACGGCGTTTTTCAGGTAATGGCGCAGGGCTTCCTCCCCGGTGACAATTTGCATGGCCCGGCCCCCCAGCACATAGCTGGGCCGAACCAGCACCGGGTAGCCAATGCGGCTCGCCACCCGCACCCCGGCCTCAATGTCCGTTACCGCCTCGCCCACGGGCTGGGGAATGCCCAGCTCGTTCATCACCTTTTCAAAGGCCTCCCGGTTTTCCGCCCGGCGAATGGCCGAAACGCCGGTGCCGATGATGGGCACCCCCATCCCGTGAAGCCCTTCCGCCAGGTTGATGGCGGTCTGGCCCCCCAGGGTGACCACCACGCCCTTGGGGTTTTCCAGGTTGACGATGTTCATCACATCCTCCAGGGTGAGGGGTTCAAAGTACAGCTTGTCGCTGGTGGTATAGTCCGTGGAAACGGTTTCCGGGTTGTTGTTGATGATGATGGCCTCATACCCCGCGTCCCGAATGGTCCAGATGGCGTGCACGGTGGAATAGTCGAACTCCACGCCCTGGCCGATGCGGATGGGCCCGGAGCCCAGCACGATGATCTTTTCCTTGCCAGACACCACCGATTCGTTCTCATCCTCGTAGGTGGAGTAAAAGTAAGGCACATAGCTTTCAAACTCGCTGGCGCAGGTATCGATCATCTTGTACACGGGCAGGACGCCCTCTTTTTTGCGCAGGCGGAACACCTCGGCGGCGGTCATGCCCCAGCACTGGCCGATGTACTTGTCGCTGACGCCCATGCGCTTGGCCGCCTTTAACGTGCCCAGGTCGTTGGGGGCCGCTTTCAGCGCCGCTTCAAAATCCACAATGTTCCTGATCTTTTCCAGAAACAGCATGTCGATGCGGGTCACATCGTAGATGAGGCCCAAATCCACGCCGTTTCGAATCAGCTGGGCAATGGCGAAGAGCCGGTCGTCGGTGCCCTGCTTCACATACTTCAGCAGCGCCTCGTCCTTCATGCCGTCAAAGCGGGGGCTGTGAATGTGGCACACCCCCACCTCCAGGGAGCGCACGGCCTTAAGTAGGCTTTCCTCAATGGTGCGGCCAATGCTCATCACCTCGCCGGTGGCCTTCATCTGGGTGCTCAGCTCGTTGCTGGCCCCTTCCAGCTTGTCAAAAGGAAAGCGGGCGATTTTGCTGACCACATAGTCCAGGGCGGGTTCAAAGCAGGCGGGGGTGTTGGCCAGCCGAATCTCCTCCAGCCGCAGGCCCACCGCCACCTTGGCCGACACCCGGGCAATGGGATAGCCGCTGGCCTTGCTGGCCAGGGCCGAGGACCGGGACACCCGGGGGTTCACCTCGATCAGGTAATATTGGAAGCTGTACGGGTCCAGGGCAAACTGCACGTTGCACCCGCCCTCAATTTTCAGCGCCCGGATGATCTTCAGGGCGCTGTCCCGCAGCAGCTGGTATTCCTTGTTGGTCAGGGTCTGGCTGGGGCACAGCACGATGCTGTCCCCGGTGTGCACGCCCACGGGGTCGATGTTTTCCATGTTGCAAATGGCGATGGCGGTGTCGTTGCTGTCCCGCATCACCTCGTACTCGATCTCCTTATAGCCCTTGATGCTCTTTTCCACCAGCACCTGGCCCACCGGGGAAAGCCGAAGGGCGTGCTCCATCATGGGCACAAACTCCGCCTCGTTGTCCGCAAAGCCGCCGCCGGTGCCCCCCAGGGTGAAGGCCGGGCGCAGCACCACCGGAAAGCCAATCTCCCGGGCAGCGGCCAGGCCTTCCTGAAGGCCGGTGGCGATGACGGAGGGCAATACTGGCTCCCCAAGGCGGATACACAGCTCCTTGAACTTTTCCCGGTCCTCCGCCATTTCAATGGAAGCGAAGCTGGTGCCCAGAATTTCCACCTGGCACTCCTGCAAAATGCCCTTTTTGTGCAGCTGCATGGCCAGGTTCAGGCCCGTCTGGCCGCCCAGGCCGGGCAAAATGGCGTCGGGCCGTTCGTAGCGAAGGATCTTCGCCACATATTCCAGGGTCAAGGGTTCCATATATACCTTGTCGGCGATGTTCACGTCCGTCATGATGGTGGCCGGGTTGCTGTTCACCAAAATGACCTCGAAGCCTTCCTCCCGCAGGGCCAGGCAGGCCTGGGTGCCCGCGTAGTCAAACTCGGCGGCCTGGCCAATGACGATGGGGCCGGAGCCGATCACCAAAATGCGCTGGATATCTGTGCGCTTGGGCATTATCCACGCCCCCCTTCCATCATCTCCACAAACCGGCCGAACAGATAGGTGCTGTCCTGGGGCCCCGGGGCGCTTTCCGGGTGGTATTGGCAGGTGAACAGCCTGTCCTCAACGCTTTCCACACCCTCGCAGGTGTTATCCAGCAGGTTCACGTGGGTCAGGGTCAGCCCCGTGCCTTTCAGGCTGGCCGCATCAACGGCGTAGCCGTGGTTTTGGCTGGTGATTTCCACCTTGCCCGTGCGCAGGTCCTTCACCGGATGGTTGCCGCCCCGGTGGCCAAATTTCAGCTTGAAGCTTTGGGCCCCGCAGGCCAGGCTGATCAGCTGATGCCCCAGGCAGATGCCAAACATGGGCAGCTGGCCCCGCAGCCTTTTGATCTGCGCGGTCACCTCCGGCACGTCGGCGGGGTCTCCGGGGCCGTTGGAAACGAACAACCCGTCGGGCCGAAAGCCGAGGATGGTTTCGGCGGGGGTATCGTAGGGCACCACCGTCACGTTGCAGCCAAAGGCGTTCAGCTTGCGAATGATGTTCAGCTTGATGCCGCAGTCAATGGCCACGACGCTAAAGCGGGGGCTTTGGGTGCGGGCATACCACACCTTTTTGCCGCTTACCTTCGCCACGCTGTCCCTGGGCAGCTGATAGGCCCGGATGCGGGCCAGGGCTTCCCCGGTGGGGGTATCCATGCCGCACAGCAGGGCCCGCTGGCTGCCTTCCCCCCGAATCATGCGGCCAATGCGCCGGGTATCCACCCCCTGGATGGCCGGAATGCCGTATTCCTCCAGCACTTCCCCCAAGGTTTTGGTATAGCGGAAGTTGCTGGGCAAATCGTTATACTCCCGCACCACCATGGCCCCCATGGAGGGCGCGCGGGTTTCATAATCCTCGTCGGTGACCCCGTAGTTGCCGATGAGGGGATAGGTCATCACCACCATCTGGCGGTTGTAGCTGGGGTCGGACACCACTTCCTGATAGCCCACCATGGCCGTGTTGAACACCATCTCGCACAGGGCCTCCCGGGAGGCCCCAAAACCTGCGCCCGTGAACACGCTGCCGTTTTCCATCACCAGCTTGCGGTTTACTGCCGTTGCCATACCACGCTGCCTCCCACCATCGTCATTTCGCACCGTCCCCATACTTCCATGCCCTCAAAGGGAGTGGCCCGGCCCATGGAAGCGAACCCCGCCGGGCTTACGGTTCCTTTTTGCTCCAAATCGAACACTGCCGCGTCCAGGGGCTGGCCCTCCTCCAGCGCAACCTCAGGCAGGCCGAAGCGCCGCCTGGGCGCGTCCGTCATGGCCTCCACCAGCCGTTCCAGCGGCACCTGCCCGGTTTTGACAAGGCCGGTGTACAGCGCCGGAAACGCGCATTCCAGCCCCACCACGCCCATGGCGCTGCCTTGCAGCCCCTTTGCCTTTTCCTCCGCCGAATGGGGCGCGTGGTCCGTGGCGATCATGTCCACCACCCCGGTCTTTAGCCCTTCCACCAGGGCCTCCCGGTCCTTCTGGCCCCGGATGGGTGGGTTCATTTTGAAGCGGCCTTCCTCCCGCAGCTTCGTATCGTCCAGCAGCAGGTAGTGGGGCGCTGTCTCGCAGGTTACGTCCACGCCCTGGGCCTTTGCCTTGCGGATCAGGTCCACGCTTTCCCAGGCGGACACATGGCACACATGGTAGCGGCAGCCCGTTTCCCTGGCCAGGCGAAGGTCCCGCTCCACCTGCCGCCATTCGCTTTCGCTGGAAATGCCCCTGTGGCCGTGGGCCCTGGCATAGGCCCCGTCGTGGATATAACCGCCATGCAGCAGGCTTTCGTCCTCGCAGTGGGCCGCCAAAAGGCCGTTCACCCCCCGAATCCGGCGCATGGCCTCCCGCATGGTTTCCTCGTCCTGCACCCCCCGGCCGTCGTCGGAAAAGGCGATGACATGGGGCCGCAAGGCCGCAAAATCCACCAGCTCCCCCCGGCCCTGCTGGCCCAGGGTGATGGCCCCGTAAGGGTACACATGGACCTGGGCGTCCCGGTCGATGATCTCTTGCTCCAGTCGCACATGCTCCACCCTGTCCGGAGCCGGGCACAGGTTGGGCATGGCGCACACCGCCGTGTACCCGCCCCGGGCCGCCGCCCGGGCGCCGGTTTGAATGGTTTCTTTATACAAAAAACCCGGCTCTCGAAGATGAACGTGAACATCGACGAGACCGGGAATGATCAGCTTGCCATGACCCTGAAAAGAAGAAACAGTGCGCCCAGACGAATGAAGAAAAGTAGAAACGGCAAGGATTCCGCCCTGGGAAGGCAATGCCTTTCCTCGCGTCAGCTTTCCCCTCCGGTACACAACGGCTTCCTGCAATAAGTGCTGCAAAGTCAAGCTCTCCTTTGGTTTTCGCGTTGGTTGTAAGGCGCTTGTTACCCCTATGTTCAACTATGTATTCTGCACGAGGATCAGCCAAAAGTCAAGCATAAAAATCCCGCCCGCCTGTTTTTCCTTTGCTCTTGTTTTTCGCGGGTTTTTGCTTCCTCCCGTCATTTTTTCCCAATCATTTCATGGAATGTTACAGGCGTTTCCTTGCGCATTTTTCCTTTCTTGTGTTACAATAATAAGTAGCGTATCCATAATGTCCAAGAAAGCCGCTGTTGAAAGGAGCCTGGCCGTGCAGCCGATCCGTTTTCAAAAAATCCTGCCGGGGTTTTTCCTGGTTCTTTTGCTTTTGCTTCAAGCCCCGGCCCTGGCGGACGCGGCCGTGCCGCTGGATGAAATTGGCGTGCGCTATTTCCCCCTGGAAAACGAACAAACCCTCACCCGCATGGAGGCCACCCCGGAGGCCCTGGCCCGCCTTGGGGTCGACGCGGAAACCGCCCTCCAGGCCATGGAGCGGGACGATTTATACCTCATCTGCCTTTCGCCGGAGGGGCGGCAGGTGTCTTTGCGGGTAACGCACAAACCGGAAGGGCTCGCCTCCCAAAGCGTGTTTCAAATGGACGCCATGGAAAAGGAACAATTCCTGACCCTGGTGGCCCGGTCCGGCCGCTACCTGACCGCCTCCTTTCAGGACGGCCTTCCCGGCTTCGCGCTGTTTTCCACCCAGGGGGAGGACGACAAAAACGAGGCCCTGTACACCCTTTCTCTCAGCACCCTGTATCTGGGCCGGGTGTATTCCTTTCAAACCGACGTCATCGGCCGGGCGCCGACCCCCGGGGATACCGCTTTTTTGACGGATGTGGTGTCCCGGGCCCTGCTTTTGGGCGCGGCCTCCCAGCCAGAGGCGGGGGAAGCCGAAGAGGCGGCCCTTTCTTTGCCTGCCCAGCCCGCCCTGACCGACCAGATGGCCGCGTTCCAGGTAGACCGGAACGACCTGGACCTGCGGCTTGAGCCGGTGCCCAGCGTGGTGGGTTCCACCGCTTTGGTGCTGCGGGGCACTACGGCCCCCAAGGCCTATGTGCGCTATGTGGTGGGCGGCCAGGCCTCCTCCCGCTTCCTTTCGGAAGCGGACGGCTCTTTTTCCGTGACCGTGCCCAACCTGGAACCCGACGCCGATAACGCCATCGAGGTCACTTCCTTTTTGAAGTCCGGCGAAACTTCCACCGTCCGTTTTTCCGTGCGGGTCCAGTGGCAGCCCTCGCCCCTGGTGCTTTCCAAAACCGGCGGCGCGGTGGAAGGCGACCGGCTTCCCCTGCGGGGCCTTACCCTGCCCGGCGCGAAGGTGCAGCTGCTTCGCAAAACGGACGCCGTCGCCGTTCCCGTGGCCAAGGACGGCAGCTTTTCCCTGGATGTGCTGTTGAAAAAGGCTGGGGAAAACACCTTCACCCTGCGCAGCGTGGCCCCCGGGTACCGCCGCACGGATGTGACCGTGACCGTGACCCGGGTTTTGAATACCGCCGCCGAGCTGAAATCCCTGCAAAAAAGCGTGAAACCCGTCAGTTATGACAAGCTCAAGTCCAAGCCCGACGCCTACGAGGGCCGCACCGTTCTCTACCAGGGCAAGGTAACGGCCCTTTCCTACGACCACGGGCAGCCCGCCTTCCTCCTGACCACCGAAGAGGGCCAAAGCCTGGTTTGCCTTTGCGGCGATCTGCTCGGCGTGCAGCTGGGCCAGGACATGACGCTGATCGGTACGCTGACGGGGGAGCTGAAAGCCATCGGCACCCGCTGGGCCACCGGCAGCTATCCGGCGCTGGAACTGACCGCGGTTCAGCCCTAAGGCAGGCCCTGCCGATACGAACGACATTTACCAAAGGATGGTGACACCATGCGAAAGCTTCTGTTTTGCGTTTGGATTGTGCTGCTGGCGCTGG
>JAVBTE010000123.1:0-17354 GCA_031556335.1 Eubacteriales bacterium
CCGGGCGGATGATCGCCTCGTGGGAGTTGGTCACCCGGTACTGCGGCGCTTCGCCCTCGTTCGCCTTGCGGGTTTTCTCGAGAAAGTCCACGCCCACGGTCTTTTGCAGCAACGCTTCGCCTTTGTACTTTTCGTTCGAAATGATGCTTCTGACCGTGGTGACATGCCACTTCCCCTTCCCACTGGGCGAGGGGATGCCTTCCTCGGTCAGCCGCGCACTGATGGCGTTGGTTGTGTACACCTTCCTTGTTCGGGCGGTGATCGTCGGTCTACTGGTTTCGCTGTGCGCGGCGCTGCTTGGCGTGAGTTTGGTGCTCAAGCGCTATTCCATGATCGGTGATGGCCTTTCCCATGTGGGATTTGGTACATTGGCTGTCGCAACCGCCATGAATGCCGCACCGCTCACGGTTTCTATTCCGGTGGTCGTGCTGGCTGCATTTCTGCTCCTGCGCATCAGCGAAAACAGTAAGATTAAAGGCGACGCCGCCATCGCGCTTATATCTACGAGTTCGCTGGCCATTGGCGTTGTGGTGATTTCGCTGACAACTGGTATGAATACTGATGTGTGCAACTATATGTTTGGGAGCATCCTTGCCATGAGCAAGGACGACGTTACATTGAGCATCGTGCTGGCCATTGTGGTAAGCAGGACTTGAAGCCAGACAAGCATCCGAGGATGTGAAACGGGTCTGTCTGATTTGAAACCGGCAGATCAGAGGGCTACAGGCGCGAAAGTTCTGCTACTACACGCCTGCCACAACGTCACAAAGTCAGAGTTCGAGAGTGGCGTGGGCTAGTGGTGTTGTGGCTGACGGTTTTCAGGCGGTCCTTTCTCATTTTCCATAATTTTTTAATTAATTGATTTAGATGGCTTGCCATCTGCAATTCACAGATGGCAAGCTTTGCTGGTTTCCTAACTCTTAGGTATAGTTCAGTTTGTTGCCTCGGTCCATTTTACAATAGAGGATTCATAACGTTATAACCCTAATTTATCTCCGAACCGGATCATCGTCGCATGGATGATAATAAAGAAAAGCAGATAACATAGATATCCAAATCGCTTATACACACCACTTAGTAGTTGAGCCCTATCCGCATCTTCCTGATCCAATCCGAAATTCATAGAGTTCAGTCTTCTTGGTTCAAATAGTGTAAATACCAAGAATCTTCAAGGTTCGTAATTATACTCGGCGCATATTGTGTATTAATATAGTTTTTTTTAGCATCTCGGGAACTCTCATCATAGACTAGCGGGGAACTAAACATATCGCTGCAGCGGGGCGGTGACATGAGAATAATAGACTGTGTTAGTTTGTTTTTAGAAAACACATACCCCAAATACAACTGAGCGTCTTTGTACAAGCCTCCTTGTTGGATGTAAATGAATTGCTGATCGTTATTGTCAGTAGTGGCTCTAATTTGACTTGAATAATCGGCAAGCAAACTTTTCAGGAGGACTTGAAGTCCGTCAAATGTCATACCAGGGCAGGCCCATGCGCATAATGATGCATAATGCAGCAATGTGCTCTCCGCCGTATAATCCACAGAATGCTTCTTTCCAAAGCACTCCATAAGATTCCATGTGGTCCTCCAATTCTCAATCGCTTTTTCTGAAACGGGCTGCCCTCCCCATTCTATGCCATATTGGCCGTTGACCGTATCATCATAAGATACAAGACCCGCCAGCATGCTCCCTTCTGAGTAATATAGGGAAACAGGAAGTTCTACATGGGCAGCGGTATGCTCCGGGCATGATACAACAAGTATGGCGCTTTCTATTGGGCTTCCATAAAGTCGCAACGCCAACGTCTGCAAAAAACGATACTCAGTAATCAGTTTGCCATCATCGTCGTTCTCCTGTATCCGTTCTGCATAATACAGTCGCTTATCAGCCATGAGTGTTTCCAGTTCGTCAATGGTCATGTCCACTGTTAAATTTGCTGATGCTATAAAGCAATACTGCATATATACGGTAGCATCCACATTATCGGATTGATTTTCTTTGAGAGTAAAATCCATAGGTATTTTCACCCAATCGCTGTCTTCTGCATGCCCAATAAACGCAACACATGCTAAGCACAGGCTCACCAATACCAAAACGAAAAAGCGGCGATGATGAAACATTTATATTCTCCTCACTTCACAAAGTTGGCAAGCCACCCAGTTATAACACCAATCAACAATTTAATCGGGTGAGCATTGGTTTCACACTTATCATAAGAATACTGGTCCTTTCTTTTTCTCGCGGAATCGCGCTCAATGGTTAACGTATTGCGAGTATGATAATGACCCTCTGCCGCTGGCATTAACTTATCAATAGCGGTTGTTGCAATACTTATCCCTATATTGATAACATCCGCCACGGCGTTCGGATCTAAACTTGCCCCCAAGTATGCGGCACCCCATGAAATAGCGATAGCAGCAGCCGGTGCAATCGTTTCCCCAGTATCTCCAACAAGTTGATTAATGTCGCGCACCAATTCTCCAGCAGTTGGGATATATACCTTTTCAGTGGTATATGTTATGGATTTGATCCCAAAAACCATTTCGATTGTAGGAGGGTTTTCAAGGCGTGGCAGTTGAAGCGAAGGATTATTAGCATCCCTTCTATAATTGTTAAGAAAATCTTGGTAAGTATCAAAGTCGTCCTTGGTCACGGTATATGAGTCTATAATATAAAGTTGCTTGAAATTAGGCTGCTGCGACACTTGCTGTGATTCACGACCATCACTATCGACAAAAGAAACAATTTTGTTTAAGCAATAGGAATAAGCATTGTGAGACAACATCTTGGCGACTCGCCCCAGAATGTCATCCGCATTCAAAAACCTACCCCAAACCGGCTCATAATACCTGCTCCTCAAATAATACAGTCCCGTCTCCTCGTCCCACACATACCCCCTGTACCTAAACGGGTTATCCCGCCCCAGCGTCCCGGCCATGCTGCCTCCGGTTCCAATCGGTTTTCCCCATGCGTCATACCCATATTGTACCACTAGGGCGCCGCTCATGTCCACGATTCCGACCACATCGCCTTGTAAATTGTGCAGGTAGGCGTAGTCGATTCCGTTGTACCGCACAATTGTGGGCCTTCCCAGTGCATCGTAGAAGAAGTGCATTTGCACGGCGTCCGTTCCCGTGGCGCCATCTTGCCCCTTCCTGATGTGGGTGATCTTCTTTCCGTTCAGGGTGTACAGGGTATCCATGCCGCTCACGCTCTTCTTCACCCGCAGGCCTGTGTGGTCATAGGTGAACTGCGCGTTTACGTTGCCCTTTTCCATGCTGTGCAGCATCCGCCCGGCCTTCCAGGTGTACGTCCAGCCGTCATAGGTCAGCGGATTGCCAATGTCGTCGTAGGTGATGGGCTTGTCGTCATAGGCGGTCAGCTTGTCCTTCCAGTTCGCATCCGTGTAAGCATAGGGGATCGCTTGCTCCGGCGTCAGGGCCGCCAAGTCCGCCGCTGTCGTGTATTCATACCGCTTCTTCTCCAGGATGTTCCCGCCCTGGTCATACCGGTAGGTCCAGGTCGCCTGTTCACGCTGGTCGTTCACACGGGTCAGCTGGCCCAGGGGGTCGTAGGCGTAGGTCACGTCGTACCTTGCGCCCAAAGCTGCGCTATCCAGGGTCAGGGTTTCATCGTCCACAGATACAATGGCCTGTTCCTCAAAGCTCAGCGCACCGCCTTCTGCCGCCGTGCCCTGCCAGCGCTCCTTCACGATGTTCCCCAGCGCGTCGTACCAGTACGCATGCTTGCCCTCTGCCTGCTCAATGGCCTGCACTAGGGCCGTGGTGCTGTCCGCGCCGTATCCGCCGGTCACATAGGCATACTCGCTTTGGAACAGGGGCGTTTCGCTGTCCACGTCTCCGTGGAAGCTGCGCTTCATCAGGCGGCCAAGACCATCGTAAGAATAGGTCAGCTTGCGCGTGCTTTCCTGGTCCGGCTGGCCCTCAGCCGACATGCGTTTGGCTTCGTAAGTAAGCACCGTGGGCTTGCTTTCCTTATCGTACTGGGCGGTAATGGTATACTCGCTACGGGTATCGTCTGGTTCCTCCACCCGTTCATGCAGCAGACTGGGCTGCTCATACCGGTCATATTCCTGGGTCAGCCGGTATTTCAGCGCACCGTCCTCGTACAGCTCCGCTTCCACCGGGCGTTCCGCCAGGTCGTAGGCCATCCGGGCTTCCCGGCCAAGCTCGGTATCCGTCACCCGGCCCACCGCGCCGTTGGCCCCGTACGCATACGTAAAGCGGGGTTCAATCGCATCATCGTAGCGAATACCAGATATACGCTTGAATCCATCATACGTGTAATGTACTTTGCCACCGTTGGTGTATTCGACTAATTCCGGTATCCTATCGCCGGTTTTGCTAAAGCAATTCTCACTTAGTGTTTGTGTTCCCACCTTCACTTTCGTCTGGTTCCCCAGTGCGTCGGTTTCAAAGGTGTAGGTTACGTCCGGCTCGTCGCTAGTGGTGTTGTGGCTTATGGATGCAATACGGTCTTTGTCAAAAGAGTACTCATTGCAGTAGAGATTTCCAGTCGCAACCGTTTTGACTTTTCTCAGTCGATTTGCTTCATCATACTGATAATTAACAATTGCGCCGTTTGTACCCGTAGTGGATAGTACCAGCCCTCTGTTTGGATCGACTTGGCTTCTGGTAGTCAGTCCCAAGGAGTCTATCTTGCCGATCATATAATTTCCATCCTGGGTATACCCCGTATACGCCTTCATGACCTTCCCGTCCGCCCGGTTGCTGGTCACGCTTCGCACAGGGTTTCCAAACATGTCATACCGGGTCTCCGTTATCACCCCCAGGGACGTTTCGCTGCGCAAGGGCAGATGCTTCTTCTTTTCCACATCCGTGTCGCCGTAGTAGAAGGTATACTTGTCACTCTTGTCCCGCCCGGGCTGCACATAGCTGGTGAGATTGTCAAACTTGTCATACTCCGCCTTGCTTTTTTGCCCCAGCAGGGTGCTGACAGCCGTCACGTTGTTCTTGTCGTCATAGGCGAAGTTCTGGCCGTAGTATTCCTTCACCAGGCTCACCGCGCCGACTTGGGCCTCGTTCAGCCCCTCGTCGTAGTCGATGTACACCCGTACCTTCCGGTACGCCGCCGGGGCCACCGCGGCGCCGCAGGCGTACTGCCAGTCCACCCATTCCTCGTTCCAGTCCGCCGTGCCGCCATCCGCCCAGGCCCCGCTTACCTTCTGGAACCGCACCCGCAGGCGGAAGGTCCGGTTTTCATTGCCCGGCGCGGCCCAGGCCCGGCACCAGCCGCCCACCACGTAGTTGTCGCCCTCGTCCCCATGAAGGTCCAGCTCCTGGTAAATTCCCACCTTCACGCCGGGCGCGCCCTGAATTTGCAGGCAGTTTTCCCCCAGGTCCCGGGGTTTGTTTTCGCTGGCCTCCGCCGCCACAATCCGCAGCTTCGGCTTTCGGATGGTCGTTTTCACCTGTTCCTGAAGTTCTTTTTCAAACTTTTGCTTGTAGGTCGTGTTGACTTCCGCTTTTCGGGTGTCTGCGTTGATGGTCGCAACCAGTTCCGCGCTCAGCGGATAGTCATATTCGTTGTTGTCATACACAATCGGCTTGATGTCCGATTCCATCAGGACCCCGCTGTCTTCCCCAATCAGCCAGCCTGTGGGCAAGGTTTTTGAAGGCAGCCAGCCTGCGGGCAGCTGAACCTTGGGCGGGTCGCCCTCGTTTTCCGCCCCCAGCCAACTCTCCGGAAGCTCCAGCGTGGGCAGCTCCGTTATGTCTTGCACGGTGAAGTTGGCGTTTCGAAGCAGGTTGTGCCGATTACAAAGCGTACCGGTTTCCAGCTGGGCGCGGTCAAAATATGCCGCCCCGGTTGCTTCTCCCGCCAGCACCCGGCAGCGGACCACCGCCGCTTCCGGCAGGGCCAGGGTACAGGTCAGCCGTAGGGCGCTTCCCACCCGGCGTACGCGCTCGCTGGTGACGGCATGCCATTGGCCTTCCCCGTCTTGCCAGGCCGCTTCGGCCCAGGCCAACACGTCCCCGCGGCTGCGCACGTACACCGAGAATGTGTACTCGCCCGCCTCGCAGGGCTTTTGATATTCGGCGTAAGACGTTTCATCCTCGCCCGGCCGGTCCATGCACAGGGGCTTCAGGCCCATGGCGCGGATCTCCTCGTGCTGCCGCTCCACGCCATCCGCGCCGATCACGCCGGTTTTCCAGCCGCTGTCCACGCCAAAGTCATGGGCATCCAGCAGGTTCAACACCAGCCGCTGCAATTTCGATACGGCTTCCGGCGTGTTGGGCTTACCCATGCCAAACTTGGCAAAGGACGCGAAGCCCAGTTCGTCATGCACCGCCACCACGTTGCCGTAGTCGTTGAACTGGTAGGTCAGCATCTTGCCGTCGGGCACCGTCAGGTCCTTCACCTGGGTCACGCAGTCGAAATAGGTGTACCCCCGGGCGTTGCCGTCCATGCGCACGTTAAGCTCATCCATGGCATAGGCGTGCATCTCGGTTACCCGCCCGGTTGCGTCGCAGGTGGGCTCCAGATGGTAGCCGTCCACCAGGTTTTTCACCAGCTTCAGCCGGTTTTTCACCGTGGCGTCGGTCCCGCCCACATATTCATACGCGCTTGTCAGGCTGTCCAAATCGGTCACCGTAATCAATTGCTTGTCCGCGTTCAGGGTCAGTTTCACCTGGGTGTCGTACCCCGGCGGCGCGATGGTCACCTCCGTGGGGGAGTAGGCCAGGGTGGTGATGCGGCCCGCGCCGTCCGCCACCTGGGTCAGTTGAAAAATGGTGCCGCTGGCTACATACGTAAACGTGGCCGTGTTCCCCAGCGCGTCCAGCGCACGCTTAATCATCTTGATGGCGTTGTTGGTCGCCGTGTAGTCCACCGTGGGCTTGTCAAACACCAGCTTTGAATGGTCCTTGCTGACGATCTCCGCCTCGGTGCCCACCTCGTACAGTTTCAGCGACAGCCCGGAGCGATCCTCGTAATAGTCCACGAAGGTTGTGTCCTGCTTCTCCGCCTCGGTCTTTTCGTGCTTGTGAAACTCGTGCTCCGTGCCGTCCTCGTCCGTCCAAACATAGTAGGTATCGCCGGTTTTGGGTTTTTCCCGCCGCAGGTTTTGGTTCCAGTTCAGCCGCCAACCGTTCCCCAGGCCAAAGGCGTTCTTGTCCATCGCGCAGGCGTTCCACGTCATCCCAAGGGAGATGGGCATCCGGTTGCCGTTCATACTGGTCAGGCCCCGGGTCAGCACCAAATTTCCGCTGTGCAGCGCCACGTGGGCCGTTCCCGCCCGCCCCGCGCCGAAGGATTCGTAAGAAAGGTAGCTCTCCAGTCCAGCGTTGCTGACATAGTTTACGTAAATCACCGGTCGGGCGGTGGAGGTGTAGGAGGTGTTTTCCGCCGAGGTCAGGGTAATGGGCTGGTCCCCATCTGTTTCCAGCAGCACGCCCCAATTGGTGTTCTTGTCCGCGTACCATTTGCGCACCAGGTTGGTGAGGTCGAATTGCGCGGTGGTGGCCGCAGCCTCCCCCTTTTTCACCAGGGCATAGTCCAGGTATTTCGCCTCGTCCCATTGGGGCTTGCCGGCGTTCCATTTGACCGTCTTGGGGTCCCACGCTTCCTTGATCTCCCGCGCGTAAAGGTATGCGTCTTCCGTATTGGTCTTGGTGGTCAGCACGGCCACGCCCATCCAGGCTTTTGCGATGGTATAGGCGCTGCTAAGGGCGGGAAGGTCCAGAATTCGGATCAAGGCCTTGCATTCGCCGTAGCCTTCGTGTTTGCCTACGCGAAGCGTCGTGGACGTGGCATAATTGGTATCGCCTTTGGTTTCGCTGATGAAGGTGTCTTGAATCTGCGCCACCACCTGCCCGCTTTGCACCGTAGGGTCGATGGTCACCGGATACTGGGCGTTTTGCAGGAATTCGGCGTCCGGGGTCAGGGTCATCACCAGCCCGCCGTCTCGCGCTTCCCAGTTGGTGTGCAAAATTCCCTCCGCTCCGGTCGCGTCCAGCATGAACGGGGCGGGCAGAAGGAAGGCGTCCACCTCAGGCTTTTCCTTGTCCCATAGGCGCAGGCCGCCGTTTCCGGTCTCCGCCCACAGCAGCCCGCCAATATCCAGCGTCCAGGCATAGCGGTTCGGCGCGCTCTGATTTTTCAGCACCAGCGCCTCTTTCAGCCCATCACCCCGCATCTCGCAGATCAGATCGGTATGGGGCAGGGCCTCTGCGTACCGGACCGTGGCAATGGAGTGGTCCTCATGGGCGCGATTTTCATCCTCGTCGGCGCTTTCCGTCCAAACGTTCTCCTGCGCAACCGGCGCGCCGCCGGCCCCTTCCAGACGCCACCGGATGCTGTATCCCTGTTCGTCCTGGAGGGTGACCAGCGGATTTGCGTCCGCCCGCTCACCCAGCCGCATCCGCAACGGGCCGTTGGTGGTTTCCATGGCTTGTCCGCCATCCGCTGCTCCGTTTCTTGCCACCCGGCGAAGGCGGTTGTCAATCTCACGCCATTCGCCCTGCCGGTTCCGGTAGTGCACCCGCTCCGGGTACACCACCGTTTGATACATCCCCCGGCCCAAAGCGAAGGTCTTGCTGCGCTCCGTGCGCAGCGCTTCCGCTTCTTGGCCCCGCATGCGCTTGGTGTCGGCGTGGCGGGGGTGGGCGGGATCAAAATATGCGCTTCGCTCGCGCCTGCTTGCTGTTTTTCCTTTCATGCTTGTCCTCCTCCTTTTTCCAGGCTTTAGCCCTTTGACTTGGTTGGCTTATGCCGTCAATAGCATCACTTGTACGACGTCCATAATGGATCTGGCCAGATTTGAGTTTCCCGTGACCTTGGATCCAAATCCT
The DNA here is from genome assembly GCA_031556335.1 of Eubacteriales bacterium. GTDB lineage: Bacteria > Bacillota > Clostridia > Christensenellales > Aristaeellaceae > Limiplasma. The sequence goes on from JAVBTE010000123.1 coordinate 8,839, forward strand.
ACAAAATAGCTACCCGCATAATCGCTCACATCCAGCGTTATGACAATGTCGCCGGTTTTACTTGAATAACTTGCTGCCACCAACGTCTGATCACTGGGATTTGAGGCAACGGTATTGGCAATCCATATGCTATTGGCGTGCGTCTCTAAGCCGACAGAGCACTCCGCATTTTTTGCGACCAACAAAAGCTTTTTATAGTGAGTCAGGTCGATTTTTAGCTTGGTACTCCTGTATGCGCCACCACCCCACCAGCCGGACTGGTCGTTTAGCTCAATATGCGTACAATCTGTGTTGTCGGTAATTCGATAGCGAGCGAAGTCCGTTGCTTCATTTGGCTTTCGCTCATCGTTGGTGTAGTTGTTATACCCGCCCGTCAGGGAAGTCATCGTTTCACCCCGGTTGTACAGAAACACCCCCATACCATTCCATTGACCACCTTGAAAAACATAAAGCTCTTTGTCCACCCATGAGCCAGAAATATATTGCGCTCCCCTGACGGGGTAGATCATGAGAGAATTTTTTTGAGTCGGAGAAAAGGGGGTGGCGCTCGCGCTGCCGGTTTGGATCCATACCATGTCGTCGACGGGGGTTTGGGGTTGGTTCTCATTGATCTCCCACGAAGGTATAGCCACAGTTGTGACGACACCGATGGCATTTTCCTTTTCCATAGCAGGCAGAGTAGCTTTGGACGGCACGGCGATTAGCCTCACTTGGTTTCCCGCACCGCCCAAATTAAAATTTATCACTGTACCATCAATCATAAAAATGGCCCAATACCCCTGAAGCATTGTGGAATAGAGGCTTTCTCCGCCTTGATATGCAGCGCATATGGTCCCATTCAAAGTAAACTGATCGTTTGGCAGTATGGTTTCCGTAATCATCGCCCGTCCCAATCCCACAAACCCGCTGGGACCCTCAAAGTTGTGCACTCGCTGGCCGTTCACCACGCTCTTGGTGTGCACAAACACCGCCACAAAGCCCTCAGCCAGGGCCTCCTTTACTGTCTTTTCCTGTGACTCATCCACATACACCATGTCCGCAATGGTTTTGGGGGCCAATGGTTCCTTTGTCCCGTCTGTTTCCACCTGAATCCAACCCTGTTTCATGTTTTACACTTCCTTTCGTCCCGTCGTGTCGTTTCATCATGGGCTTAATCTGCCTTATACTCAAGAAATATCTGATGGACATATGCCTCCGTATCGTTGTTAAACTTTTCCCATAATTTCAAGGATTTCAACCCGGTGAAGCCCGTAATATCCAGCCACACATCATACCTTCCAGGTGTTTGTGCAACTGCGGTCGCGATGCTGCTCGTCGATTTGATGTTGTCTGCGAGCGATAGATTGAGCTTTCCTTTGATTACCTCTACATCAATTCGCACACGTCGATAATGCGTTACGTCCAAGTACCACTCAATTGTCCCCAAATGCCATGAGTTGAGCCCTGACACTTTAATCTTGTCGGCTTCAAAAAATATATGCGGATTTGGTGTTTTCCAGCCTCCTGCATTGTAATAGTCGTAATGCCCGTTATATGCGTATGGTAAAAACATATTACCGGCATCGTAGACCATCGTGCCCAGAACCTTCCACGTTCCCTCTTGGTACAGCCGCATCTCTTTGCCGTCCCAAGTGCTGCCGCTCCATTGCGCTATCCGAAGGGGGTAGATCAGTATTTCATCCCGCTTGCTCATATTTACACTAATTTGCGTCCCGGTGCTTGTTTCAATCCACACATCGCCCACATCCAAAGCGGTTGGTGTGTTTCCTTGAACAAAAACTTTTTTGGCGGATAGGTTGCTCACAAAGGCAAACGTATTCTCAATGGTGGCAGCTGGCAGCATATCTGTGGACGGCACAGAGATTACCTGATAATTCTTGTCCGTACCGCCCAAATTAAAATTTATGCTTGCGCCATCCACTACAAAGGTTGACCAACTCCCTTGGAATAAGGTAAACAGGCTCCCGCCGGCCAAATATGCGCCACTCAAAAACGCATCCTGCACAATCCCGTTGACCGTGATCTGGTCATTGGGCAACACCGTCTCCGTAATCAGCGCCCTGCCCATGCCCTCAAACCCGCTGGGTCCCTCAAAATTGTGCACGCGCTGGCCGTTTACTTCGCTCATGGTGTGCTCGAACACCGCCACAAAGCCTTCGGCCAGGGCCTCCTTCACTGTTTTCGTTTGTGCCTCGTCCACATACACCATGTCCGCCATGGTTTTGGGGGCCAAGGCTTCCCTGGTTTCGCCATTTTCAATCTGAATCCATCCCTGTTTCATGAGTCACGCCTCCTTTCGTTCCATCGCCGGTTCATTGTTGCTGTGTGTCTGTCGCCCCGTTGCACTCTGCTTTTCCATACATTCGCCGCTTTTTTTCGAGAATGCCACTTGTTCGCGATTGGATACTGCAAAAAACTCCTCGGCAGTGACCTCGTTCAATGCCGCGTTGCCACCCTCTGGGCTCGTGATGTTTCGCTGTGTCAGATATCCCTGCACCAGCACCCGCTGCCCTTGACGCATGTGTTCCCGTACCCAGGTCGCCACGCCGTTCCAGGCATGAACCGGATATTGTTCCCGCTTGATTACACCCTGCTTGGTCCAGTGGGTCACACAAAGGGGAAAGCTCATATGCTCGGGGGAACCGTCCCGTGTGTGGCATGTGGGCGCCTCCGCCACGATTCCGGATAGATAAACTTTGTTCATACACAACTTCCTTTTCAATTCATCGTGTCATTTCCCATCAACAAGCTTAAATTAAGAATGATAGCTGCCCAATGGCACCACTCCCTTCTTCCTAGATATAAAGTGTGCAAGGTCCAAGGTAGAAAGCGCTGCTTGCGGCGCATGCCGCCTGTATGAAAGAGGGCATTTTCTATGCAGCTTGCCAGCATAAACCAAGATAGGCAAAAGAACGAACATATCCGCATTTTCGACGCCGTGCATGTTGTTTTCACCTCTTCTTTCATCACGCTTTCTAGAACAATCTTAACAATGTTCGGCGAACACGTCAACGAACAGTTTTGTTTCATTCAATCCTGGGCTTGGTTTGTGCCCTTTTGTTTCAAAGAGAGATCAAACGTTCTTTGTATAACCCTATAAGGCCACTATCTATTTTGTCCTGACAGGCAAGCTGTTTTGCGGGGAATATCCGCGGAAAATTGGGTTTTGGTGGCCGATGGAGAAGAAGGACTCAATCGCCGGGATGGATGCCTTTATTGAGACGCTGTTCCGGTAGTATCCCACAATGGGGAAACAGACCCGGTTGCGATGATTGATTATCTGAGGATTTTGAAAACGATAATTATTCTCAAGATCAGAAAGCACAGTGGTATGGTTGGTTTGAAGGCGCAACCTCGATGATTGACTCCATCCTTGAAATACAGTAGATAAAGCAAAAAACCATGAATGGCGCAAAGAGTGCAAAATGGTACAAAAGTAGTTGGAATAGAATTGGATTTCTTTGAGTATTTCGCTGTCGTTACAACATTATGGCATTTCCCGGAACTGCTTTGTGCAGTCCCGGGATTTTTTACGTTATCGGTGGTTAGGGGATTGCAACCATCCTAAATTGTCGCCATACAAAACATCTACAAGTATACTCCTCAGCATCCCCACACCCATGCATTCTTCAGCAATAAGCGGCTTGCCAGTCAAACCGGCTGCCTTCCTACCCCTCCCGCGCTCCCCCACCCTGCGTCCGATGGAAAACCGATAAGATCCTCTCTTTCAACCAGACAACTCCGAATACCAAAAGGCTGATCATCAAAAACGAAACCACAAAATAAGCGAAAAAAGCGGCGTGTTTGTCAAGCTGTCTGCCGGTCAGGTATGGCAGCAGGCGTTTTGTGAAGGGAAGCTCCAGGACAAACGCGTGCAACCCAAGGTAATACAAAGAATTTTGGCCGGCAAAGATCAAAACCCGGTTTTGGGATTCCTTCGCAAAAAGATAGCAGGCGGCGGCAAAAAGAACCGCCCCCAAAAAGTACCAGTCCGAGGTAATGCACCAGCTGTCCCCCCGACCCAGTTGCATAGTGAAGATCGAAGCCACCAGCAACCCAAAGGCGCAAAAGCTGTTGGGGATGGGAAGTCTTTGAGCGGCGTGGTTTTTTTGATCCGGGTTGCCAACAAACGTTTGATACCGGTCCGAAAAAATTCTGCATAAATAACCGAGAATCATAAAAAACAGGGCGACGGGGAAAAGACATACGATCCAGTACGGCGATTGCCGCATGGCCGTTTGAAGGGGCAACGTGATCATGAGCAGCGCAAAGACCATCAGCATGAGGATATATTTGTTCCTAATCCTGGCCAGAAAATAAAACAGGATGCTCAATAAAAACATGGCGTGCAAAAACCAAAGGGGAGGCGTAAGCACAGGCGAGTTAAAAAGATATTCTCCGGAAAACAGGAAGGCGTTTTTGATATCGTCCCAACGAAACGAGGTTCCGTAAAGGGTGGTTTTCCAGAACAGGGTAAAAGCAAAAAAGACGATATAGGGAACCAGCAGGCCCTTCACCCTTTTCCAAAGATATGCCGGAAAGCCCGCGTTCTGCGCGGAAGAAACCAGAAGATATCCGCTGATCCAAAAATACAGGGGAACGGCGTACAGCAATGTCATTCTGAGCCCATACCCTATATACGGCTGTGAATCCATATGAAGGATGATGACGAATATCATGGAGATGCCCTTCAAAATATCCAGGGTCACATTCCTGTCTCTTTTTCGCCCGGTTTTTAGGGGTTTTTCCTGGACATATTGGTTTTCCATATCCATTCTCCATCAATATGGGCATACCTCTGCGGCTTAGACCTTGCTCTCCTCCGTATCCTTTCACGCCGGCCGGAGAGATGAAAAGGGTGTCCATTCTTCAACACACTCATCAAATTGTATCCGAAACAGTATCGCATCATGCAATTCAAAACGCTATACCCCAGGGAACTCCGGACGAGCGGCAAGCATGTTTCTGACAACGGACATGCGTGGGCCATAAATTTAGGGTGGCGCCGGGGATGGAATCTTTGATATAATCAATACAAACATTCCATCTCAACAACAAGGAGGATCTTACGATGCCTAACAGAGTTGTCCTGAACACGATTTCTCATCACGGCAAAGGGGCCATTGCTGAACTCGCCAATGAACTGAAAGCAAGGGGCTTCCAAAAGACCTTCGTCTGCACGGACCCGGATCTCCTCAAATTCGGCGTGGCCCAAAAGGCCACGGATGTACTGGGCGCGGCGGGCTTCGCCTATGAGGTTTTCTCGGACGTGAAGGCCAATCCCACCATCGAAAACGTGCAAGCCGGTGTGGCGGCATTCCAAAAGTCCGGCGCGGACTGCATTGTGGCCGTGGGCGGCGGCTCGGCCATTGATACGGCGAAGGGCATCGGCATCATCGTTGCCAACCCGGAATTCTCCGATGTGCGTAGCCTGGAAGGGGTGGCAAACACCAAAAACCATGCCGTGTTCACCATTGCTGTTCCTACCACCGCGGGCACCGCCGCGGAAGTGACCATCAACTACGTTATCACGGATGTCCAAAAAAAGCGCAAGTTTGTCTGCGTGGATACCCACGACATTCCAGAGGTGGCGATTGTCGATCCCGATTTGATGAGCACCATGCCCAAAAGCCTGACCGCCGCCACCGGCATGGACGCTCTGACCCATGCCATTGAAGGGTATATCACCAAGGCCGCGTGGGAAATGACGGATATGTTCCACCTGAAAGCCATCGAGCTGATTGCCAAAAACCTCCGCAGCGCCGTGAACGGCGAGGAAGCGGGCCGCGAGGGCATGGCTTGGGCCCAATACATTGCGGGCATGGGCTTTTCAAACGTGGGGCTGGGTATTGTGCACAGCATGGCCCACAGCCTGGGCGCGGTCTATGACACCCCTCACGGCGTGGCCAACGCGATTTTGCTGCCCACGGTCATGGCATTCAACGCGGACGCCACAGGCGAAAAGTACCGTGCCATCGCCGCCGCCATGGGGGTGAGCGGCACGGAAAAAATGCCTTTGGGCGAAGCCCGCAAGGCGGCTGTGGATGCGGTGCAACAGCTCAGCGCAGATGTGGGCATTCCCGCCAACCTAAAAGGCATCGCCAGGGAAGAAGATTTGGATTTCCTGTGTGAAAGCGCCTATGCGGACGCCTGCCGCCCCGGCAATCCAAAGGATGCCAGCGCGGAAGACATGAAGAAGCTGTACCAGCGTCTGATGTAAGGGAACGCGATCCGGAAAAAACCCCGAGCCTTGGGCCTGCAACGTTGATGTATCGCCTCACTCCGACTCCGTTGGCGCAATGCGGCCAGCGGAGTCTACTTCTTTCACAACCAAAAAAACCAATTCCATCCACCAAACCGGTGGAAATCATTCTTGGAAAAGTGTATAATATTTTTTGGCGTGTCCGTTACCTCGTGAAATCAAGCAGAGGTGAGAAGAACATATGAACATTCAATCACTGAAAGTCACGTGCAAGCAGGTTCGCCGGGATATTATCAATATGACGGCTGCCGCTGGCTCGGGTCATCCGGGGGGCTCGCTTTCCGCGACGGAAATGCTGGTGGCCCTGTACTTTAGCAAGATGAACGTGGACCCCCAAAACCCCAAAGACGTGAAACGCGACCGGTTTGTGCTGTCCAAGGGCCATGCCGCCCTCGGTCTTTATGCGGTGCTGGGCGAAAAGGGCTTCTTCTCCACTCAGGAATTTGAAAACTTCCGCCAGCTGCACAGCATGCTGCAAGGCCACCCGGACGCCAAAAAGTGCCCCGGCGTGGACGCTTCCACCGGCTCCCTGGGACAGGGCGCCTCCCTTGCCACGGGCATGGCGCTTGGCGCGAAGGCCTCGGGCAACCCCTGCCATGTCTACTGCCTGCTGGGCGACGGCGAGCTGCAAGAAGGCCTGGTGTGGGAGGCCCTGATGGCTGCGGCCCACTACAAGCTGACCAACCTCACCTTCCTCGTGGACAACAACGGCCTGCAAATTGACGGCAGCAACGACCAGGTGATGGGCCTTGGCAACCTGAACGCCAAGTTCTCCGCCTTTGGGGCCAACGTCATCGAAGTGCCGGACGGCAACGATCTTCAGCAGGTGCTGGACGCCCTGAACGCCCCCGCCGCAGCGGACAAACCCACCCTCATCCTTTGCCACACCGTGAAGGGCAAGGGCGTTTCCTTTATGGAAAACCAGGTGGGCTGGCATGGCAAGGCGCCCAATGCCGAGGAACGGCTGCAAGCATTGAAGGAATTGGAGGGCTGAAACCATGAGTGAGAAAAAAGCAATTCGCGTCGCCTATGGCGAGGCGCTAGCCAAGCTGGGCGCCCAGAACGAAAAAATTGTGGTGCTGGACGCCGATCTGGCCCATGCCACCATGACCGCCACCTTCCTGAAGGCCTTCCCCCACCGCCACTTCAATGTGGGCATCGCCGAAGCCAACCTGGCGGACATGGCCAGCGGCATGTCCACCATGGGGCTCATCCCCTTTTGCTCCACCTTCGCGGTGTTCGCGGGCCGCTGCTACGAGCAAATCCGCAACGGGGTGTGCTATCCCAAAAACAATGTGAAATTTGCCTTTACCCACGCGGGCGTTACCGTGGGCGAGGACGGCGGCACCCACCAGGCCATTGAGGACATCGCCCTGATGCGGGTGCTTCCCGGCATGACCGTCATCGTGCCCGGAGACGCCACGGAGTGCGAAAAGGCCGTGGCCGCCGCCGTGGACATCGACGGGCCCGTGTACCTGCGCATGGCGCGCCTTCCCACCACCGTGCTGCCCGACCAGCCCTTTGAGGTGGGCAAGGGCAATGTGCTGCGGGAGGGCAAGGACGCGGCGCTCTTCTGCTGCGGCATCATGGTGGAGGTGTGCCTGGAGGTGGCCGAGCTGCTCAAGGCCCAGGGCATGGAGGTCAGCGTTATCAACCTGCACACCATCAAGCCCATGGACAGCGGCCTGGTGAGGCAATACGCCGACAAGTGCAAAACCGTCTATACCGTGGAAGAACACTCCGTCATCGGCGGGTTGGGCGACGCGGTGGCCGATGTGCTGGTGGGCAACGGCAGCTATCGCTTCCACAAGCTGGGCATTGAAGACCAGTTTGGCCAATCCGGCAAGCCCCTGGACGTACTAAAGGAATACGGCCTCACAGCCCCGCAGATCGCCGCGCGGATACTGGGGGACCGGGGATAACGGGGGACGATGGTACGGGGTACGGGGGGTACGCCTGGGGGCATGCCCCCAGACCCCTTCATTGACCGCGCTGCGCGCGGTCAAAACACAAGCATAAATGCGTTTTTCTTTGCCCTGGGCTTTCTTGCGATCAGAAAGCCCAGGGTTTTTTCAATATCATCTTTTGGCCGCGCGCAGCGCGGTCAAATAAAGGGTCCAGGGCGAAAGCCCTGGCGGAATGCAAGGGCAGCGCCCTTGCCGTCCTTCGTGCCCCGTTGCCGCCCCCCCGGAGCCCCCCCAGCCACAGTCCCCCAGGGCGCCCAAGTGGGGCGGACCCCCCCCCCCGGACGGGC
>JAVBTE010000194.1:0-9150 GCA_031556335.1 Eubacteriales bacterium
CGTTCCCCCCCCCCCCGTTCTACTCCCCAAAGCCCTTTTCAATCATCTCCACCAAAGCGTCTACGGCTTCTTTCTCGTCCTCGCCTTTGGCGGAGAGAACCACCGCGTCGCCTTTGGCGGCGCACAGGGCCAGCACGCCGATGATGCTTTTGGCGTTCATGTCATCCTCGGCTGTGTCCTCGGCATGGCGGATGAACACATCCGCCTGAAACTTGCCGGCGGCTTCCACAAATTCGGACGCCGGGCGGGCATGAAGCCCCGTGGGGTTTTGAATGGTCGTCGTACGCTGATACATCGCAAATCAGCCCTCCTTTTGATTTTGGCGGATTACAGGGAAGAAATCCGCTCCGTCAGGTATTGTTCCGCTTCGGCGGCTGTGGCCAAGCCAAGCACGTGCCCGGCCATCGTTTCCATTTCGGAAAGGCTCAGCCCGCCCAGGGTCTTTTTGATCTGGGCCATTGCCCCTTGTTGCATGCTCAGCTTTCGCAGGCCCAGGCCCACCAGGGCGGGGGCCGCCAGCGGGTCGCCGCCCATTTCGCCGCATACGCTGATGGGCTTGCCCGCCTTCAGAAAGGCCTGAATGATCTGCCGCAGCATGCGCCAAAGCCCCGGATGATAGGTCTCATAGTATTCCGAAACGCCGGGGTTCAGCCGGTCCACCGCCAGCAGGTATTGGCACAGGTCGTTGGTGCCGATGCTGGCAAAGTCCACTTCCCGGGCCGCTTCCTCCGCCATCATGGCGATGGAGGGAATCTCGATCATGATGCCCACCTTGACGTCCGGCGCATAGGGCACGCCTTCCGCGTCCAGCTCCCGGCGGGCTTTCTCCAGCGCCGCCTTGGCCCGGCGCACATCGTCCAGGGACCCCACCATGGGGAACATCAGCCACAGGTTGCCTTCCACGGACGCCCTGAGGGCCGCCCGCAGCTGGATATGGAACAGATCGGGCAAAGAAAGGCACAACCGCAAGGCCCGCTTGCCAAGGAATGGGTTTTGCTCCGCCGGCAGGGGCAGGGCGGGCAGTTGCTTGTCGCCCCCAATATCCAGCGTGCGAAGAACCACCGGCTTTGACCCAAAGGCCTTCAATACCTTGGCGTAGGCGGCGGCCTGTTCCTGCTCATCGGGCAGGGTTTGCCGCTCCATATACAAAAACTCTGACCGAAGAAGGCCCACGCCGTCGGCATAGGCGGCCCCTTCCAGCTCCTTTGCGGTGGTCGCGCCAATGTTCACGTGGATTTCCACGGGAACCCCGTCCTTGCTTGCACCGGGCTTAGACAGATAGGCGCTGGTTTCCCGCACCTGCTTCCGGTGGGCTTCCGCCTTGGCCGCGTACTCCTTCTCCTCCGCCGGAGTTGGGTCCGGCACGATGCGGCCCGCCAGCGCGTCCACCGCCACCAGCTGACCCTCCCGCAGCGTTTCCATGGCCCCTTCCACCCCCACCAGCGCGGGAATGCCATAGCCCCGGGCAATGATGGCGGTGTGGGACGTGGGGCCGCCGATTTCCGTGACGATCGCCAGCACCTTGTCCCGATCCATGGAGGCGGTATCCGACGGAAACAGGTCGTGGGCCACCACCACGGCAGGCTCCCGCAGCAGGGCAAGTCCCTGTTCCGGCGCGCCGTCCATGCAGCGCAAAAGCCGGGCGCACACGTCCCGCAGGTCCGTGGCCCGTTCACGGAACAGCTCGTCCTTAGACCTGCTGAGCATTTTCGCGTATTTTTCAAACACCAACCGGGCGGCATGCTCGGCGCTATGCAGGCTGCCCGCGATCTTGCCCCGAATTTCCTCGTCCAGCATAATGTCCTTGAGAATCTCGATATGGGCGGCCATGATCTTCGCCTTGTCCGGGTCTGTTTCGTTCAGCCGGCCGCGAATGTTCTCCAATTCCTGCCGGGCCGCCGCCTTGGCGCAAAAAAACTTCTCAACGGCGGCTTCCACCTGGGTGTCCTCAATGGTTTCCGGCAAAACCGGCGGTGCATAGGGAACAAAGCGCAAAACCCGTCCCACGGCCACGCCCTTGGAAACCGCATTCCCTGTCAGTGTCATCGGGTCCCCTCCCCCATGGCGCTTTGTCCCAAAAGGTCTTTGCCGTTCTCCGGCGGTTCCAGGCCCAAAAAGGCGCAGGCTGTGGCCGCCACATCCGACAGGGTGTCCCCAACCCCCAGCGCCCGGGCGGGCTGCCCCTTCCGATACGCCAGCACAAACACCTCTTCCCGGGTGTGGCGGCTGTGGCCGATGGTGGGGTCGTTGCCATGGTCCGCCGTAATCAGAAGCAAATCCTCTTCCCCAAGCTTTTGAAGCGCCCGGCATAAAAACGCGTCTGCGGTCATCACCTTGCAGGCGTACTTTTCCACGTCCTGCTCATGGCCGGACAGGTCCGTTTCCTGCACCGTGGCGGAAATCAGCCCGGCGGGCTGGTCCTGAATCGCCTCCAGCAGCCGGCACATGACCCGGTCCGTTTCCACCGCGTGAATCTTCCGGGCCCCGGCACAGGTGATGACATCCTGCATCTTGCCGATCAGGGTCACAGGCAGGCCCGCGCGGACGGCCATGGTGGGGGCCTGTTTTTCCGGGTCCACGCCAAAACCCATGTGGATCACCTCATAGCCCGGGCCGTATACCCCCGATTTGGGGCAGTTGACCCCGACCAAGCCGTCATCCCGGCGTTCCACGCTATGAAGCAGCTGCTCCACGCCGATGTTGCCCCCCAGGGCGATAACCCGGCTCACATCCACAAGGCCCCGCACCACGCCGGCAATCTCCGCCACCTGCTGAAACCCGGTGGAATGGAACGCCCCCGTCACGTTGTAAATTTGCCCGTAATCGGTTTCCACGTTGTCGGCCACGGTCACGCACCCGTCCACCAGCAAAAAAGGCATGGCCGGGTCGGGTACAGAAACAGCATGCCCCTTTTCCTGAAGGGCCTTTTTCACCGCCTCCATGTGGGTCGCAAAAGGCGCGGTGACGGGGGCCTGAGGCCGGGTACCCATTAGTTCCTGATGGCCCCAGTAGCTGTCCGCGCCCTCGTGCATCAGCTTTAATTTGCCATAGCTGGCCAGGGGCTTTGGTTGGCCCAACCTTTCATGGCGCAAAATATGGTTGACGCCCAGGGCTTCCAGTGCGGGAATCTCCATATAGTGGGCCTTGTCCAAAAGGTGTCGGAAGGTGTTGGCCCGCACATCCTGGGGCCGAACCACCGCCGTGTCGGCCATGGCCCCAACGCCCAGGCTGTCCAGCACCAGTACGATGGCTCTTCTCATGGGTCCAGCCTCCTGCCCTGGGAATCGTACATTCCCAGGGCCCTGGGGCTGTTGCCCCGCAGCCCGGCCACCGGCACCACCAGGCTGCGGGTGACGAATACCTGGGTCCGGAAGGCCCCCAGCAATACATTGCCGGGCTTGGCGACGCCCTGCGGGTCCTCGAAGCTGCCGTAATAGTCAATGTTCCCCGAGGGCACCGGCCCGGTTTTCACTATGCGCCGGGTCCCTTTTTCGTCCACCACCAGCGCCCGCACAAAATTGGAGCGCGGGTACAGCCCGCCGCCGTAGAAATACGACCAACTCCCATTGTGGTGGGAAACCTCGCTGACATATACCATGGCGGGAATCTCCGGCTCTTCCCGGGCCGCGTTTAAGGGCGTTGTTCCGGTAAAGGCGTGGCCCGGCTCCACATGGGTAGCGCCCAGGCGGCCGAGGGCCTCCATGGTGCTGACCGAGTTGGCGCTGGGCATGTTCATCACCGTAAGGCCCGCGCCCGCCTTTTCCAGCAGGTCCCGGCAGCGCAGCAGCATCGCCAGGTTTGGGGTAGGCAACACAGCCAGCCGCGCTTCATCATAAAGCATGCAGGGAAAGGCCGTCAACCCCTGTGCCTGAACGCCGGGCAGTTTTTTGATCTGCTCCAGGGCGGTCAGCACGTTGGTTTCGTCAAAGCCGCCTTCCTGGCAGGGGTATTGGCTGGCCGGGTCCTGCACCCGCAGCAAAAGCGGCTGCACCCGGTTTTGTTCCAGGGCGCAGTCGGAAATCCTGCGGGCCATGTCCACGGAAAAAACCGTCACAAAAGACGGCTCGCTTGCAAGCATCTCCCGGGTCAGCCCAAAGGGCACCTGCACAATGTGGCCCACATTGCCAAGCCTGGCCCCGCAAGCCATCAGCTGCCGCGCCTCGGCAAAGTCCACGGCCACCATTTCCTCCATGCCCTGCCGCATGATGGCGCGCACCGCCTCGGGATTGCGGCCAATTTGCTTGGTCATGGCAAACACGTGCAACCCATGGCGCTTGGCCGCCGCGCCAAGTAGCCGGGCATTCTCTTCCAGTGCGTCCAAATCCAGCACATAGGTATTGGGAGGAATCGCGCCGGTGCGGTGCAACTCCACCGCAAAATCTACCAGCGCGGGATTCCTGGCCAAAACGGTGTCAAGAAACATCGATATTCCTCGCTTCCAACCTTTGAAGGATGGTTTGTAACAGCCGAATGACGGTTTCCGCCCCCGTGCGCATGGGGTTGACGCGAACCGCGTAATCGCCAAGGCTGGGGTCGTCCTTCAAAAAGGTGCCGGAGACCCGGTACACCATGGCGGTCAATTCATATTTCGATTCCGCCCCCACGGGGCAGGTGGCCGCGCCCAGCGCGTCGGCTTCTTCCACCACCAGCTTGGCCACGGGTTTTTTGAAAAATACCAAAGCGTTGGCAGACTGGGAATTGGAACGCACTGCCTTTTCAACGCCGCTTACCTCGCCCCGGTTCAGGCGATCTACCAGCGCGTCGATCTGCTGAGACTGAATGGCCTGCATCACCGGCACATACACCAGCGCCCGCAGGGCTTCCATGGCCTCGGGGCCCTGCACCTTGCTGCCGCCCGAATACTGGGTGGCGGCAATTTTTTGAAGCCATTTTTCCCGGCCCACCAAAAGGCCCACGCCTTCGGGCCCCAGCATTTTGAACAGGGAAAACGTGCTGATGTCCGCCCCGTGGCCCACGCCCAGCTTTTCGGTTTTGAGGGCGGCGTAGTTGTCGTCCGTAAGGATGACGATCTCCGGATACCGCCCGCGAATGGCGCGAATCACCTGGGCAAGGTCGTAGCGATCGTCGGGCTTTTGGCGGCTGACCTGCACCAGCGCCGCCACAATCCCGTCCGGAAGCGCGGCCAGGGCCTGGCCCGACAGTTCGTTGTAATCAATGCAAACAGGCGTAAGCCCCAGGCAGCCGATGGTGTGTTCGGTGGTGGGATAGATGGGCGCATCGTGCACCAGCAGCTTGTCGCCGGGCCGCACCACGGCCTCCAGGGCCAGGCGAATGGCCCCGGTACCGGCCCCCCGCACCAGCAGCGCGCTTTCCGCGCCAAAAAAATCCGCCAGGGTCTGCTCCACCTTGTGGGTGTATACCGGCCTGCCCAGCGGCTTTTGCAGCCCCACGTCGCCGCTTTGCAAAAATTCTGTGCCGGTGAAATGCCGATGGATCGCGTCCATCAGCCGGAATTGCGTGTTCATGGCCATGTCCAGGCTCATTTGCGCCAGCGGATAGGTTTTCACGGCTTATCCTTTCTTGTGCCGCAGCACCGCCAAATAGGTCGCCAAAAACAGGATCTCCTCTTCCGAAGGGGTCAGCTTTTCAGCGCCGTCCAGGGCGGACAGCGCATTTCGGGCCAATTCGGCTTCTTTTTTCAGCTGGCCCGCTTCGCTGCGCACCATGGGCGGCAGCTCGGTAAGGGGTTCGCCTTTCAGCATGCGCTCCAGCCCCACGGCCAGGTGGGTAGCAAACATGCCGGCGGTTTCGCCCTCCCAGTCCACGGGCAGCTGTTGGCCGATACATTCGATGTATTGCTTGCTCATTTCATAGGCAGTTCCGGAAATGACCTCACCCGAATGGAGGATTTGCAGCCGTTCCATTGCGCTCATGTTTCTTCTCCTTGATTTACGCGACCAAAAGCCACCCGGCTGCGTTGGCCGTCAGCAGTTGACGGATCTGGTCCTCGGACACGCCCAACCCGCGAAGCTCCGGCAAAAAGGCATCAAACAGATAGCCGTACCCCAGCCCGCCGGTTTTTGCGTAATAGGAACGCCGGGAAATATCCTGGGACAACACAACGCGGTTTCCAAAGCCTTCCTTCACCAGAATGGAAACCAGCTCCGCCCGCTGCCGGTTGGTTCGGTAGCTATTCTTGCCGATGGTGTCGCAGGCGATGTAGCAGCCGCTTTGAAGCGCGGCAATTACTTCCTCGGCCCGGGGGCACAGGTCCATATGCCCCAGGCAGATTTTGGAAGGGTTTGCGCCGTTTTTTTGCAAAATATCCAGCACGGTTTTCGCATGCTGGCCCAGGTGGCAATGCACCGCCACAGGCGCGCCCGAAAGCTTTTGGGCCTGCCCGGCCGCCGCCAGGGCCTTTTGCTCGCTTTCGGTGGGGCCGTCGTTGCCGCAGCCCATCTCTCCGATGACTGCCGCCCGGATGCCCGTGTCGCCAATGCCTTCCGTCACTTCCTTCACAAAGAAGTCCCGCAGGCTCTCCACGCTCATTTTCCGCATGTCCGCCGGGTGGTATTCGTCCAGGTAATAGCCTGTGGAACAAAGGATGTTCAGCCCCGTGCGAAAGCTGATCTCCCTCAGCGCCATCACGTCCCTGCCCATATCGCAGCAGGTCACCTCCACAACGGAACGAACCCCCTGCCGGACCGCCACCTCCAGCTCTTCGCACACCTCGCCCGGGTCCCGAAAGACGGAGTCGGTTTCACCGCGCACCGTGGACAAATCCATGGCCAGATGTTCATGGGCCAGGGTAACGCCCAGCTCTTCGGGCGGCAGCAGCCCCTGCACCGTTTGCAAACCCTTCATGCTTTCTCCTCTTTGGGGCATGGCCCCGGTTTTTGGAAAACGCGGGCCGCCCCGGATGCGCAAAGCGCACCCGGAAACGGCCCGGCATCCTTGGTACATTACGCGATTTTGAACAGTCCCACAAAGTAGAGCAGGTTCAGGATAATGCCCGTGGCAATGGCCGCCACAGGGCCGATGGCCAGCCGCATCACGGGCTTGCCCACCGCGTCGTTGATGAAGTACAGCAGAGCGCCGATGGCAAGACCGGTGCCGCCGCCCATCTTCATCACGGCCAGCATGGAGCCCAGCAGCAGGGCGAACTCCATGACGGTGCTGATGGAGGAACGGATGCTGTCGGAAGCCTTGCGCATGGAGGGGAACCGTTCCAGGGCGCGGCCGATGAGGCCCAGCAGGAACACTTCCGCCACGATCATGGCAGCGCCGGCGATGGCGGCCAGGATGGGGTTGGGCATCAGGTAGCCGATGGGGTACACGAAGGTAAGGCCCACCACGCCGAACACGCCGGTGGCGAGGGCGGTGGTGGCAATCAGCGGCACAAAGCCCAGGCCGCGCAGGAAATCGCCCACGGCAGCCTGCTGCATGGCGGATTGCACAGCGGCGGTATCGGTGGAACCCATCACCTTGCCCAGTAGCGGAATGCTGATTTCAGAGCCGGCGAAGATGCCCATGTTGCAAGCCACGGCGATCAACGCGCCCACAACCGCAAACCAGGGCCAGTGCTTCTGGATGCGCTTGGTGCGCTCCAGGAACACGGACTGCTCGTCCGCGTCCACTTGGCGGTCTTTCACCTTTGCGTCTGCGGAAATGGCGAAGATGATCAGCGTGATCACGCCGGCAGCCAGCTGGAAGGATTCCGGGAACAACGTGGTAAAGCGTGCGATGAGCAGGCGCACCAGCAGGGAGACGCAAGCGGCGATGACGCCCTTTTGCCAGCCGAACTGCATGAACACGGCCACCACGGGGAACAGCGCGAAGGCGGTCAGGATGGGTGTGCTCAGTTCGCCCAGGGCGCCCATGAAGTCAATGGGCAGCGCAGAGAACACAGCCTGCAAAGCCGAGAAGCTGGTAACCACCAGCACGCCCCACAGGGCGCCCAGCAGGGCCGCCAGCCACTTTTTGGGGGAGATTACGCCCAGGATATCCGTGGGCAGGAACAGCAGCCAGGGGTTGAGAATGAAGTTGTTGGCCACGGACATCGCGAAGCCCACAGAGGCGATAAAGCCAATGCTCAGGCCGAAGGCGATGGAGGACAACTCGGTGCGCTTCATGCGGCCTTCCACGTATTCCGGCATGATGGGGCGAATGCCGTCATGGAATACCGCGACCGCCATGTGAGAGAGAAGCGCGGTCAGACCGGTGAGAACGGGGATGAGTACGTACTTGATCCAGTCCATGATGAAACCTCCTTTGTAAATATGGAAAATACCTACACCAAGTGATGTTTTTCCAGCAAAAGTCTGGTAAGGGTGGGCGCGGCGGCATTGATAAACTCCACGCTCATGCCGTAGGCCTTTTTGTCCTCACTCACAAACTTTTTCATGGCTTCCTCGTTGGGCTTTTTGCCGGCCATGGCCACCGTGCAGCAAGAGCTGTACCCCAGAATGCCGATGAGGATGGAGATAGCCGCTCCCCCGCCGCTGTTGCAGGCGCCGAAATAGTAATCGATCTCGCCCTTTTTGATCAGCTTGGCGGCCTCCATGTCCGAAGACACCAGCACGGAGACCTTGTCTCCGCCCGCGGAAAGGATTGCCGCCTCCATCTCGTTCTTGTTCAGACCGCCCACCGCAATGCGCAACATTCATTTTTCCTCCCTTGTTATAAATACATAATACAGTATTCTGTACAAAAAGCAACTGATTTTTTTCTTTTTTCGACAAAGTTCGATTTTTGTAACAATTTCCCTCAATAGCTGGGAATCATCTTGCCGCTCATCACCAGGGCCTGCTTTTCGGCGATGGCGGCGGGGTCCAGCTGCTTTTGAATAATCCTTTGCACATAATTCCTGCCCTTTTCGGCCACAAGCACCGCCACCGACGCTTTTTGCACGCTGGGAAGGTTGGTAATTTCCTTCACATATAACTGTTCCCGAACCGCGTCCCACTCATCCACGTTCCAAACCGCCGCGTCGATTTCGTTGGATTGCAGCTTGTGCAGGATCTGGTTGTAGGACATCTGCACATAGTGCACATGAAGCCCCTGGCACAGCTGCTCCGTTATCAAATACTGGTCGATGGACTTGTGGTCGATGCCCACGCGCATTCCGTCTTTCAGCTCACCCGCTTCCTTTTGCCGAAAATACAAGGCATGGTGGTTCACGTAGCTATG
>JAVBTE010000091.1:0-15473 GCA_031556335.1 Eubacteriales bacterium
TTTTCGTTTTTCTTCCGACCGCATGAAATGCGGTCGAATAAAGGGTCCAGGGCGAAGCCCTGGCGGGGGCTGGGGCGGAGCCCCAGTACACTGGCAGTACGGTACTGCCCTATCGCCCCCCCTACCGGTATAAAAACTCGCTGCGCTTGGGGCCGGTGCTCACCATGCGGATGGGCAACTCCAGCTGTTTTTCGAGGAAGTCGATATATTTGCGGCAATTGTCGGGCAGTTTGGTGATGTCGGTTGCGCCGCGAACGTCGCTTTCCCAGCCGGGGAGGGTGGTGTAAACGGGCTTGGCGCGCATCAGGGTGGGGGTGCTGGGGAAGTCCGTTATTTTTTTGCCGTCGGCTTCGTAGGCGATGCACACGGGGATTTCTTTGAGGTAGCCCAGCACGTCCAGGTTGGTCAGCACGGCCTCGGTTGCGCCCTGCACCATGCAGCCGTAGCGGGTGGCCACAGCGTCAAACCAGCCCACCCGGCGGGGCCGCCCGGTGGTGGCGCCATACTCCCCGGCGTCGCCGCCGCGCTTGCGCAGTTCCTCGGCCTCGTCGCCGAACAGCTCAGTGGTGAAGGGGCCCGCGCCCACACAGCTGCTGTACGCCTTGGTCACCGCGAAAATGTCGGCCATATAGCGGGGGGCAACCCCGGCCCCCACGGTGCCGAAGCCGGCCAGGGGCGAGGAAGAGGTGGTGTAAGGATAAATGCCGTGGTCCGGGTCCCGAAGGCTGCCCAGCTGGCCCTCCAGCAACACGGTTTTGCCTTCTTTCAGGGCCTTGTGCAGGTATACGGTGGTGTCGATAACCAGGGGGCGGATTTTTTCGCCCAGGGCGCGGAAATGCTGCACCAGGGGCTTTACATCGATGGGCGGCTTGTAGTACAGGCTTTCCAGCAGGGCGTTTTTCTGGGCCAGCGCGCTGGTGAGGCGGGCGAGCAAAAGCTCCTCGTCGTAGAGCTGGCACACCTGGATGCCGATTTTCAGGTACTTGTCGCCATAAAAGGGCGCGATGCCGCTTTTGGTGGAGCCAAAGCTGGCCTTGCCCAGGCGCTCTTCCTCGAACTTGTCAAAATCCACATGATAGGGCATCATCACCTGGGCCCGGTCGCTGATGAAAAGCGTGGGCTTTTGAATGCCCCGGTCCAGCAGACCCTCGTATTCCGAAAGCAGCTTATCGATGTCCAGGGCGACCCCGGGGCCGATGATGTTGACGATGTGGGGATGAAACACGCCGGAGGGCAACAGGTGCAGCGCAAACTTCCCAAAGTCGTTGATAATGGTGTGCCCCGCGTTGGCCCCGCCCTGGAAGCGCACCACAATATCGCTGTTTTCGGCCAGAACGTCGGTAATTTTTCCCTTGCCTTCGTCGCCCCAGTTGGCGCCAACGATGGTACGGATCATGATGATGATCCCCTTTCCGTTCTCTTCAGGGCAAAAACCCTACTCTTCTTTATACTATACGCGCATGGGAATGTCAAGCAAACCCGGCATTCCCAAGGGCCTGCGGGGGCCCGCCGCCTTTTCCTTTTATCTTGCATCCCCATTCCTTGCCATGGTATAATATAAGTTGAGTTATGCCGCCAAGGCCGCTTGCGCTTTTTTGCAGAGCGGCGCCGCCCTAGCCTGTGGCGGGCCAAAGGAAGGAGCACATTACCTTGGGAATGATGGAAGTTTTTAAGAAGCTGTTTGGCCAAAGCAACGAGACGGAGGTCAAACGCCTGCAAAAAATTGCGGACAAGGTGCTGGAGAAGGAAGAGGAATACCGGCAGCTTTCCGACACGCAGCTTCGGGGTAAGACCGCCGAATTCAAAACCCGACTGGCGGAAGGGGAAACCCTGGACGACATCCTGCCCGACGCGTTTGCCGCCTGCCGGGAGGCCGCCGACCGCAGCGTGGGCCTGCGCCCCTACCCGGTGCAAATTTTGGGCGGCATTTGCCTGCACCAGGGCCGCATCGCGGAAATGAAAACCGGCGAAGGAAAAACCCTGGTGGCCACGCTGCCCGCCTATTTGAACGCCTTGACCGGCGAGGGCGTGCACATCGTCACCGTGAACGACTACCTGGCCAAGCGCGACAGCGAATGGATGGGCAAAATTTACAAGTTCATGGGGCTTTCCGTGGGCCTCATCATTCACGACATGGACAACGTCCAGCGCCGGGAGGCCTACGCCTGCGATATTACCTACGGCACCAACAACGAAATGGGCTTTGACTACCTGCGGGACAACATGGTCATCCGGGAAAGCGACATGGTGCAGCGGGGCCATGTGTACGGCATCGTGGACGAGGTGGACTCCATCCTCATTGACGAGGCCCGCACGCCGCTGATCATCTCCGGCCAGGGGGACAAGTCCACCGATATGTACGAGCGGGCGGACCGCTTTGTGGCCCGGCTGAAGAACGACCAGGACTATACCATTGCCGAAAAGGAAAAGGCCGTGACCCTTACCGACCACGGCGTGGAGCTGACCCAGCGGGCCTTTGACGTGGAAAACATCGCCGACGTGGAGAACAACGAGCTGTACCACCATATTTTGCAGGCCCTGAAGGCCCACGCCATCATGAAGCGGGACGTGGACTACGTGGTGCAAAACGGCGAGGTCATCATTGTGGACGAGTTTACGGGCCGCCTGATGGTGGGCCGCCGGTACAGCGACGGCCTGCACCAGGCCATCGAGGCCAAGGAGCACGTGAAGGTGGAGCGTGAGAGCAAAACCCTGGCCACCATCACCTTCCAGAACTACTTCCGCATGTACAAAAAAATCAGCGGCATGACGGGCACCGCCAAGACCGAAGAGGACGAATTCCAGGGCATTTACAACCTGGACGTGGTGCAGATTCCCACCAACAGGGCCATGATTCGCCAGGACATGAACGACGTGGTGTACAAAACCCGCAAGGGCAAGTTCAGCGCCGTGGTGGAGGAGATCGTCACCCGGCACAAGACCGGGCAGCCCCTTTTGGTGGGCACCGTCAACGTGGAAACCAGCGAAATGCTCAGCCGGCTCATTACCCTGCGGGGCGTGGAGCACGAGGTGCTCAACGCCAAGAACCACCAGAAGGAAGCCGAGATCGTGGCCCAGGCGGGCCATGTGGGCGCGGTGACCATCGCCACCAATATGGCGGGCCGCGGCACCGACATTCTTTTGGGCGGCAACCCGGACTTTCTGGCCCGCCGGGCCATGCGCCAGGAGGAGTATGATCCGGAGCTGATCGAGGCCGCCACCGGCCACAGCGAGGACGTGGAGCAGGCCGTTCTGGACGCCCGAAAGGCATACAACGACTATTACCAAAAATTCAAAAAAGAAACCGACGCCGAGCACGAGCGGGTCATGGCCGTGGGCGGCCTGCACATCATCGGCACGGAGCGCCACGAAAGCCGCCGCATCGACAACCAGCTGCGGGGCCGGGCGGGCCGCCAGGGCGACCCGGGCAGCACCCAGTTCTTCATCAGCCTGGAGGACGATGTGATGCGCCTGTTCGGTTCCGAGCGTATCGCGCCCCTGATTGAACGCCTGGGCATGACCGAGGACCAGCCCCTGGAAGCCAGGATGCTGACCAAGCAGATCGAGGCCGCCCAGCGGCGCATTGAGGGCCACAACTTTGACATCCGCAAATCCGTGCTGCAATACGACGACGTGATGAACAAGCAGCGCGAGCTGATCTACGGCCAGCGCAAAGACATCCTCACCGGGCAGAACATTCGGGAGAGCATCATCACCATGGTGCACAAGCTGATCGACAGCGCCGCCGAGCGCCACCTGACCGGCGAGGACCCCACCGACTGGGACATCGAAGGCGCGGTGGAGTATCTGGAGACCTTGTGCCTGAAAAAGGGCGACATCATGGGCCACAAGGAAGACATCGACATGATGGAGGCCGGCGACGAACTGACCAAGCTGCTCTACGAGGATGCCGAAGCCTTCTACGAGGAGCGGGAGAAGGAGCTGGCCGGCATCGGCGTGGACATGCGGGAGTTTGAGCGGGTGATTTTGCTCAACTCCATCGACCACCACTGGATGGACCACATCGACGACATGGACAACCTGCGGGACGGCATCGGCCTTCGGGCCTACGGCCAGCGGGACCCCGTGCAGGAATACCGCATGGAAAGCTACGATATGTTTAACGACATGGTCCACTACATTCAGGAGGAAACGGTCCGCCGCCTGTATCAAAGCCGGGTGGAGCGGGTGCCGGAGCGCCGCCAGAGCGTGGATTTGACCAAGGTGCAGGCGGGCCTCCAGGGCGGCGAAGGGAACGATAACGGCCAAGCCAAGAAGGGCGGCGCGCCCACCAACAAGGCAACCCCCGGGGCCCCGGGCCGCAACCAGCCCTGCCCCTGCGGCAGCGGGAAGAAGTATAAGCATTGCTGTGGGGCGGGAAAGTGAGCGCCCAGGCTTTGTGAAGGGGGACCTTGTCCCCCCTCACCGAAGTCCTTTTTCTCGCCTTCGGCTCGTCTCCGGACTTCTTGCTCCCCCCTGCCGGTCTGGCAGCGTTGGCGGCAAGGGCGCGGGTGGACGATTGGAGAACAATGCACTGCCCGTGGGCGGGGGAAGTGACGCTGACGCTTTGTGGAGGGGCACCTTGTCCCCCCCTGGCAGAGCATTTCACCGCGTGAAACGCGGTGAATAAGGGGTTCGGGGCGATAGCCCTGATGGGGTGCAGGGGTGAAACCCCTGCCCTACGTAAAGGATGTGACTTAAGATGATCGACCAGGACAGATTCCGTCAGGATTTGCAGCGGCTGCGCGAAACCATCGTAAAGGCAGGGGATGCACTTTAACTTGGCCCGGATGGAGGAAGAACTTTCCGAGCTCAAGGAAGAGATGAACGCCCCGGAGTTTTGGAACAACCTGGAGCGTTCCACTGCCGTGAACAAAAAAGTATCCGCCATGGAGGGCAAAATTGGCCACGTAAAGCGGCTGAACCAGCGGGCCGACGATGTGGAGGCCATGCTTGCGTTGCTGGCGGAGGACGAGGACCCGGAGATCGCCGCGGAATGCCAGCAGGAGCTTGGCTCCCTGGAAGAGGACGCGGCGGCCCTGGAATTGGAAACCCTGATGCGGGGCGATTATGATGGCTGCGACGCCGTGCTGTCCCTTCACGCGGGGGCGGGGGGCACCGAGGCCCAGGACTGGACCCAAATGCTCTACCGCATGTATACCCGGTATTGCGAGCGCCGGGGCTATAAGGTCACCGTGCTGGACTACCTGGACGGGGACGAGGCAGGCGTGAAATCCGTCACCTTCCAGGTGGAGGGCGAGAACGCCTACGGCTTTTTGCGCAGCGAAAAGGGCGTGCACCGGCTGGTGCGCATTTCGCCTTTCGATTCCAACGCCCGGCGGCATACCTCCTTTTCCTCCCTGGACGTGTCGCCCATTCTGGACGACGGCGACAGCTTTGAGGTGAACCTGGAGGAAGTGCGCCTTGATACCTATCGGGCCGGCGGCGCGGGCGGCCAGCACGTAAACCGTACGGACAGCGCCGTCCGCATGACCCACATCCCCACCGGCATCGTGGCCCAGTGCCAGAACGAACGCAGCCAGATCCAAAACCGGGAGGTTTGCCTGCGCATCCTCAAAAGCCGCCTGCTGGAGCTTCGGGAGCGGGAGCGGGAAGAGCACATGGCCGATATCAAGGGCGAGATGAAAAAAATTGAGTGGGGCAGCCAAATTCGCAGCTATGTGTTCCAGCCCTACACCATGGTGAAGGACCACCGCACCGGCTTTGAAATGGGCAATGTGGACGACGTGATGGACGGGAACCTGGAAGGCTTTATCACGGCGTATTTGAAGATGCAGTAGGACGGGGTGGGGGAACAGGGGAACGCCAGGGGCGCTGCCCCTGAACCCCGCTCAAGGGCGATGCCCTTGAAAATCCCACTTTTGCCGCGCAGCGCGCGGCGAGGGAGACACAATCAAATGGAAATTTCTTTTGTTCCCTGTGGGTGGCGGGACATCAGCCAATTGGTGGCAGAGCGCCTCAGAAAGCGACAGGCCATTGTGGAGTCCTTCTGGGAAGGGCACGTGCTGGAGGCCAACCACTACCTTTTGGGATGTGAAAATCAAACGGCAGGGCATTTTGCCATCCACGGGAAGGAGCTTCTCGTGCTTTTTGATGTACTGCCCCCCTTTGCCCGGGCTTCGCAGGAAATTTTCGCCAGGGTGAAGAACTATGAAACCGTCAAGGCCGCGTTGGTCCATACGGGAGATTCGTTTTTGCTAAGCCATTGTCTGGACAGCTTTGCCCGGATGGAAAAGCAGGGGTATCTGGCGGTGTATGACGAGCCTGGGCCCAATGACCCCAAACACGCGGAGGAACTTGTTCTGCGCCGGGCGATGATGCCTGAGGCGAAAGACACCCTGCTTCGGTGCGGAGATTTTTTTACGCCGGAGGAAATTGCGAGGCTGGAGGCCAAGGAAGGCCCGGCGGCATCGTCCATGGAGGTGTACCTGGCCGCCCGGGGCGGCGTGGACGTGGGCGTGGGCGTGGTGGAACCGGGCAAGATTCTGCCGGAGAACGCCTCCATCGGCATGTTTGTGCATGAGGCGTTCCGGCATCAGGGCAACGCCCGGCTGATTTTGCGGGGCTTGCAGGCCCTGTGCCGGGAGCGGGGGCTGGCTCCGACGTCGGGCTGCTGGTATTACAACCATAACTCGAAAAAAAGCCTGGAGGCGGCAGGGGCCCATTGTCCTCAGCGGCTGATTCGGTTTGAGTTTTAGCGGGGCGGGCGGGGCCGCTTGCCATCACAACATCAAGGGAGGCGCGAACATGGCGAATGAAAAGAACATCCTGGGGGATTTGGTGGAGAACATCGGCGAAGGCCTGAAAGACAAGCTGGAGGATAAAATCGACCCCGGCAAGGTATTCAGCGAGGGAAACCTGAAGAAAAAGCGCGGCGCGTTCTGGACCTGCCTCATCGCGGGCCTGCTGTTGATGGCCCTGGCCCTGGGCGCGGCGGTGTACTACAACGCCACCAAGGTCAGCCTTTTGGAAAAGGGCATTGTGGAGAACGTGGACCTGGCCTCCGTGGGCATGGACGCCGGCGCGGCCAAGAATTTCGCGGTGTCCACGCTGGCGTATTTGCAGGGCACGGTCAGCGTATGGGAACCGGTGATTGTGGTGGGCGACCACATCATGCCCATTCCGGAGAGCTTCAAAACCCATATGGCTACGGTGAAAAGCGGGTTTGGTTCCGCCGTGGCGGTGCTGCTGGCGGGCCTGGGCATTGTGATCGTGCTGCTGGGCCGGGCCCTGGTCGGCACAAAGGGCAGCAAAAAGAGCAGCTTTTCCGTGGGAGGGTATTACCTGGGCGCGGGCATTTTGCTGGTGGCGATTCTGGGCATCGGCCTGTGGGGATATTTCGGCTTTGACAGCCTGTGGGGTGTTCTTCACAAGGTCCTGATTCCGGACGGCATCTTCAGCGCCGCCGAACCCATTATGCAGCTGTTTCCCGTAGGGCTGTTCGCGGGCTATTTGCAGCCCGTGGCCATGACCTTTGGGCTGCTGGCGGCCATTGTGCTGGCGCTGCCGTTGCTTTTGAAACCCCTTTCGCTGCTGCTGACCAGCCTGTTTGGCAAAAAAAGCAGCGGGGGAAGCAGCTCGGGCGCCGTTCCGGCGCTTCCCGCAGGACTTCCTCCGGAGGGCGCAAAACCGGCGCGTCCAAAAAGACCGCCTCCGGCCGCAAAACCACCTCTTCCAGCCGGTAAGGAGGCACATGAACACGCTTACGGACATGACAAGCAAAATGGAAGCCTTGCGAAACAAGGCTTCCATTCATATCCTGGCCCTGGAAAGTTCTTGCGACGAAACCGCCGCCGCCGTGGTGGAAAACGGCCGGACGGTGAAAAGCAGCGTGATTTTTTCCCAGGTGGATACCCATGCCCTGTATGGGGGCGTGGTGCCGGAAATTGCCAGCCGGGCCCATGTGGACGCCTGCGACCGGGTGATTGACCAGGCCCTGAAAGAGGCGGGCATGGCCCTTTCCGACATGGACGCCCTGGCGGTGACCTATGGGCCGGGGCTGGTGGGCGCGCTGCTCACCGGCGTGGCCTGCATGAAGGGGCTTTCCTACACAGCGCGGCTGCCCCTGGTGCCGGTAAACCATGTGGAGGGCCACGTCAGCGCGAATTTTTTGTCCACCCCAGACCTGCGGCCGCCCTTTTTGTGCCTGGTGGTCAGCGGCGGGCACAGCCATCTGGTACGGGTGAACGACTACGCAAGCTATACCCTGATGGGCCAAACCGTGGACGACGCGGCCGGGGAAGCCTTTGACAAGGCGGCCCGGGTGCTGGGGCTGGCCTATCCCGGCGGACCGCTGCTTTCCAAGCTGGCGCAGGAGGGAAACGACGCCTATCTGGCCCTGCCCCGCCCATCTCCGGAAGGCCGGTATGATTACAGCTTTTCGGGCCTGAAAACCGCATTTTTGAACGCCTGCCACAAGATGGAGCAAAAGGGCCTGCCCCTGCCAAAGGCGGATTTGGCCGCCTCCTTCCAGCGGGCGGTGGTGGACAGCCTGGCGGAAAAAGCGGTGCTGGCCCTTCAGGACAGCGGGCTTGAAACGCTGTGCCTGGCCGGAGGCGTCAGCGCCAACGGGCTGTTGCGCCAGACAATGACGACCCTTGCCAAAGCGCGGGGATTTCGCCTGTGCATGCCGGAGCTTTGGCTGTGCACCGACAACGCCGCCATGATTGGCAGCGCCGCCTACTACCGCCTGTTACAAGGCGAAATCGCGGAGCTCACCTTGAACGCCAAGCCGGACCTAAGGCTGTGCGGCGCGTAAGCCTTTGCGGGGTTGCATCCTGTTTTTTCAAAGTGGCGCAAGCCACTTTTTCTTTTTTGAAGATAGTCTCCCTTTTGTTTCGCCTTGCCACTTCTGTTGTCCTTTCCCTTTGCCCGTGCGCAGCGCGGGCAAAAAAGGGTCCAGGGGCTTTGCCCCTGGTGGGGCACCGCCAGCGAGCGTGGACCCGGTGGGCCCTTCGGCGTAGCCGAAAGCGAGCGAGAGGTGGGGCTTGAGGCGAGCATAGGCCATGGCAATGGCCTATGCGACGACCGAAAGGCCGGAGCAGGGGGTGAAACCCCTACTTTCGTCCCCCGCTGTTCGTCGCCCTCCCCTTTTGAACACAAGCTGCGGAGTCTCATAAGATGATAGGGGCGTGGCATTTTCCGCCCGCCCGATCTTTGAAGGAGGTAAGACTATGTGCTGTTTTCGCTCTTGCGGATGCATGAATAGCTGCTTTCAGCCCGTGTGCTGCCCTCAGCCTGTGTGTCCTCCCCAACCCGTGTGCCCTCCCCAGCCCAATATCATCATTCTGGGCGGCCAGGTGACCGGCGCGGGCGGTGCTGTGGCCAATTTCCCCATCAATTTCACCGTTGACGGGATTCCCGGCACCACCACCACGGACGCCAACGGCCGTTATACCATCGTGGCCCCCCGGGGCGCAATCGTTACGATCTCGCCTCAGCCGGCTGTTGGCGTCATTGTGACCCCCACTGCCTATACCGAGCGGGCCTGCGTGGACCGGGCCGACCTCAACTTCACCTTATCGCCGCTGGTATAAGGTGGTCGGGATCTACCAAGCCGTTTTTTCTCCGCTGAGGGGCAGCGGAAACCCTTGCCAGACCCAGGCTTTCGGCGAGGTCGCTTTTTCCCGCCGGAGGTTTGCCGGAATGGCTCGCCATCTTTTCCCTGGCTTCCCGGGTTCGCCCGGCGAAGCCGCTACATGAGGGTTTTGACAGGTTTTTGCATCTTTTGCTCCGGCTTTGCACGTAACCGTCCTGTAACCCCATTTTTCTTCTGTGGATAACATGTGGGAAGCACGTTGAAAACTCCTCGATTTCCGTGGATTTCCCGTGGAAATCGTATGGAAAATAAATTTTTACATGTGGAAAAAGATGTCGCATTCGTCACACATCGTCGCGAATTCGTCATAATTCGCGGGTTTCAGCGGAAGTTGTCCGTTTTTGACATATCAATATATAGTATTGACAAGACCGGAGCGACACAATATAATGTTGTTACTCGCCACGGAGACCCAAGTGAAGCCTGCGTAACACGGCTCTTGGGGACAACCCCCTTGGGCCTGCTATGAAAAGATCGACAAAAGTCGTTGTTTTTCTGCGCTCTCCCTGTAAAGGCAACAAAAAGGAGTCGTTATCATGATCACTTCCATTAAAAAGCGCGACGGACGTGTGGTTCCCTTTGACCAAAGCAAGATCGAGTCCGCGATCGAAAAAAGCTTTATGGCCAGCGGAAGCCAAAAAACTTCGGAAACCGCCCATGAGTTGACCGCTCTGGTGGTTGCGGAGGTGGAGAACGACGAAAGCATCCCCACCGTACCCACGGTGGAACAGGTGCAGGATACGGTGGAGCGTGTGCTGATCGAGCGGGGCTTTGTGCGCTCCGCCAAGGCCTATATTTTGTACCGGGCGGAACGCAGCCGGGTGCGGGAGATGAACACCCGCCTGATGCGCATTTTTGAGGATATCGCCTATAAAGACGCCATCGACAGCGACATCAAGCGGGAGAACGCCAACATCAACGGCGACACCGCCATGGGCAGCATGCAGAAATTCGGCAGCGAGGGCGCCAAGCAGTTTTATGAGATGTACGTGCTGAACCCCAAGCACGCCAAGGCCCACAACGAGGGCGACATCCATATCCACGACCTGGACTTTTACACCCTCACCACCACCTGCTGCCAGATTGACCTTTTGGAGCTGTTCCGGGACGGTTTTTCCACGGGACACGGCGTGCTTCGGGAACCCAACGACATTTACAGCTATTCCGCCCTGGCCTGCATCGCCATTCAGGCCAACCAGAACGACCAACACGGCGGCCAGAGCGTGGTGAATTTTGACTACGGCATGGCCCCCGGCGTTCAGAAAACCTTCCGCAAGCGGTACCGGGACAACCTGGCCCGGGCGCTGGAATTGCTGGGCGGCCTGGAGGACTCCGCCGATGTGGCGGTGCGGCTTTTGCGCGAGTTGGAGGAAGAGAGCGGCAAGGTGCCCCACCTGGCCCCCGACGCGGAGATGGACAAGCAGCTGCGCCAAAAGCTTGCGGCGTTGCTGCCCAAGGCCGGGAACGACCTTTTGACCCGCCTGATGGACTTTGTGCGGGAGCACGCGGAAAAAGAAACGGACAAGGCCTCCTACCAGGCCATGGAGGCGCTGATCCACAACCTGAACACCATGAACAGCCGGGCCGGGGCCCAGGTGCCCTTTTCCAGCATCAACTATGGCATGGATACCTCCCCCGAGGGCCGCATGGTGATGCGCAACCTGCTGCTGGCCACCGAGGCGGGCCTGGGCAATGGCGAAACCCCCATCTTCCCCATTCAAATTTTCCGGGTGAAGGAAGGCGTCAGCTTTAACCCCGGCGACCCCAACTACGACCTATACCGTCTGGCCATCCGCACCAGCGCCAAGCGCCTGTTCCCCAATTTCAGCTTTGTGGACGCGCCCTTCAACAAGAAATACTACAAGGAAGGCCATCCGGAAACGGAAATCGCCTACATGGGCTGCCGCACCCGGGTCATTGGCAACGTGTTCGACCCCACCCGGGAAGTATGCCCCCGCCGGGGAAACCTTTCCTTTACCTCCATCAACCTGCCCCGCATCGCCGTGAAGGCCAAGGGCGATCTGCAATGGTTTTTTGAGGAGCTGGAGCGCACGCTGAACCTGGTGGTGGACCAGCTGGACGAGCGGCTGGAGATCATCTCCAACAAAAAGGTGCGCAACTTCCCCTTCCTGATGGGGGAAGGCGTTTGGATCGACAGCGAAAAGCTGGACTGGAACGACAGCGTGCGGGAAGTGCTCAAGCACGGCACCCTGTCCATCGGCTTCATCGGCCTGGCGGAAACCCTGGTGGCCCTGCGGGGCGCCCACCACGGCGAGGACAAAAACAGCCAGAACCTGGGCCTGGAAATCATCGGCTTTATGCGCAAGTTCTGCGACGACATCAGCGCCAAGCGCAAGCTGAACTATACCCTGCTGGCCACCCCCGCCGAGGGGCTTTCCGGCCGCTTTGTGAAGATCGACCGCAAGCGCTACGGCCTTATTGAGGGCGTCACCGACCGGGAATATTACACCAACAGCTTCCACGTGCCCGTGTACTACCCCATCGGCGCGTTTGAAAAGATCGCCACCGAGGCCCCCTACCACGAGCTGACCAACGCGGGCCACATCAGCTATATCGAAATGGACGGCGATCCCTCCAAAAACCTGGACGCCTTTGAAAAGGTGGTGCGCTATATGCACGACCAGGGCATTGGCTACGGCTCCATCAACCATCCGGTGGACCGGGACCCGGTGTGCGGCTATAACGGCATCATTGGGGACGCCTGCCCCAAGTGCGGCCGCACGGAGGACGAGCACTCCTTCGAGCGCATCCGCCGCATTACCGGCTATTTGGTGGGCAGCCTGAACCGCTTTAACAACGCCAAGCGCACGGAGGAATCGGACCGGGTGAAGCATAAGATTTAAGGTTTTGTCAGCCGCTTACGCAACGAGGGCATGGGGTCGATTGATCGCACAGATCGATCTCCCATGCCCTCGTTTTTGGAATGGACCCGCGCGCCCTTGTCATCCCAAATGGCCTGTGGTATGATATTCCCATCTTATGGGAGTGAAAGGATACGATGGGACGGTTTCGGCTGAGTGTTCTGGTTGGATTTTTTTTCCTTTCCACGGCCTTGGGGCTTTGCTCCGGGGCCGCTTTGGGTGAAACGCCGCCCCCCGCCAAAGAGGCCTCCGTTGTGCAATTGGGCGGGACGGCCCCCTTCGCGGCGGACGCAAGCCTGCTGGAAATCTTCTTCATCCGCCTGGCCCGGGACGACGGCTTTCTGCTGCGGCTGAACGGGCAAACGCTGCTGGTGGACGGCGGGCTGAGGGAGCATTATCCCCTGCTGAAAGCGTTCCTGGTCAAGGAGAACGGTTCCCTCACCCTGGACGCCATTTTGAACACCCACCAGCACGACGACCACATCGGCGGCGAGCTGGCTTTTCTTCAGCGAGGGGGCATCACCCGCGCCTTTTTTGGGCCGTTGCCTCCAAGCACCAAGGATGACTTCTATCAAACCCTGTTTCCATTGCTCAAACAGACCGGTACCCCCTATGTGCAGCTGCGGCCCGGGGACCTGTTGCTGTTTGGCGGGGGTCAGCCCGGCGAGCCCCCCACGCTGGCGGAGGACGATTTTGCGGTGTTTCCGGAGGACAGCGCGCAGATTCGGGTTTACCGCTGCGAGGAGACCCCGGCGGAGGTCAACTCCACCTGCTTGGTGTTGCACATTACCTATCATGACCGGACGCTGCTGTTGATGGCGGACGCGGCGGGCCGCCCCCAAAGCTACTTTTTGGACAGGTTCGGCCCCAAGGCCATGGAGGCGGATGTGTTCAAGGCCGCCCACCATGGGCTGACGCCCACGGTCCAGGCCTTTTTGGACGCGGTGAACCCCGCTCTGGGCATTGTGACCAACGGGCCCAAGGCGGCGCAGCTCCAGGCCCGGCAGTTTCGCCTTCGGAACATCCCGGCCCTGTTTACCACCGAAGGCACCGTCTATCTGGCCACGGACGGCTACACCTGGTACGCCCGGCAAGATGCGCCGGTTCCCTGAACCGGCGCTCAGCCTGCTGAAAAGGCCCCTCTGCGTCGTCAGCGGTGGCGGCAAAGGGGAATCACGTACCTCTGTGTACGCTCATCCCCTTATGCCGCCTTGCTTCCTCGCAGCTGTACCTTTTTGAGCCGGCTCCCATCCCGCCTCCAAACAAGTTTGTCAGCGGTTTACGTGCCGGTTCCCTGAACCGGCGCTTTCCGGCCTCATTTTTCCCCCAGGAGAGTACCCCCATGACACAAAAGCGACCCCCGGCCCTATCCCTGGTTTTGGCCATTCTTTTTCTGGTGGTTCCCTGTCTGCTTCCCGCGCCGGCCCTCTCGGAGGCCGCCGATTTGGGGCGGCAAATTGGGCCCATTCAGCTGGAGGGCGACAATCCCTTTCCCCCGGGCACGCCTCTTTTGGAGGTGTTCTTCATTGATCTGGGCCGCGCCGACGGCATTTTTTTGCGGGCGGGCGGGCAAACCCTGCTGGTGGACGGCGGCCATCGCACCCGCTATTGGCGGCTGAAAGATTTTTTGCTGCGGGAGAACGGCTCCATCACCGTGGACAGCATGCTGAACACCCACCAGCATGACGACCATGTGGCGGGCCTTATCGGCCTTTTGCAGGGAGGGGGAAGCACCCGGCGCTTTTATTCCCCCCTGCCCGCCACCCTGAAGGACCCCTACTATAAAACCCTGGGCAAGCTGCTGAAAAAGGCGGAGGCGGCGTACATCCAAATTTATCCCGGCGATCTGCTGTCCCTGGGGGGCGGCGCGCCCGGCACGGGGGCGCGGCCGCTGGCCGATGCCGCAAGCCTGCCGGAAGGCAGCGCGCTGCTGCGGGTGTACCGCTGCGAAGAGCGGCTGTACGACGCCAACGCTTCCTCGGCGGTGCTTCATGTTTCCTTTGGCGAGCGGTCTGTTTTGCTGACGGCGGACGCGGCGGGAATCCCCCAGCATTATTTTGCGGAGCGCTATGGCAAGGACATGAAAGCGGACGTCCTGAAATCCGCCCACCATGGGGTGACCGCCACGGTGCCCTCTTTTTTGGAAAGCGTGGACCCCGCGTTGATGGTCGTCACCAGCGACGCCAAGCATTCCAAAAAGCAGACCCTGCAGGTCCGCTATTTGAAGTTGCCCACGCTTTATTCCGCCGACGGAACCCTTTACATGGCCACGGACGGCCAAACCTGGTACATTCACCAGCAGCCGGACATCCCCTCGCCGGGCCGCGATTTTCCGTAAACCAAGGGCGAGGCTATCCGTTTTCCCCAGAATCCGCTTCGCCAGGACCAGGCGCGGCGGGTTTTTCTTTGGCCGGGTCCATCCTGGCCGCCGGCGCTTCCGCCGGCTCCTCCTTGTCCGTTTCCGCCAGCTTTTCCAGCGCCCCTCTCAGCACTTTGGGAATGGGCACGCCGCAAAGCGCCAGGTTTTCCAGCAGCGAAATTCCTTCATTGCCAATGTAAAACCAGGTGACGGCGCTTTCAAACATGGCGTTGTGCTGGCCCACAAAGTCGTCCAGCACATAGGCCAGCAGCACCACCACCATCATCATGGCCTTTTTCAAAAGGCCCCGCCAGCCCGCGTCGCTGGAAAGACCCCCATGCTGGCTGTTGGGGCTTTTGCGCAGGAAGCCCGCCACGATCCCACTGACGTAGTCGCACACCATCAGCGTCACAAGTAAAACAATGACACGGTTTTGCCCGGTGACCATGCCCTGCAGGAAGCCAAACAACAGCATGAGGCCCTTGGCCAACAAGTCCCATGTATGCCGCAAAAAGTCGCCCATTCCTACGCCCCCTTCGGGGCAGGATATTCATTTCCGTGCCCAAATATAAGTGGGGGCGGGGCTTTTGCGGCACGGAAAAGCGGGCGCCCG
>JAVBTE010000138.1:0-11264 GCA_031556335.1 Eubacteriales bacterium
CCTGCTCGCTTAAAAACAACCCCGCGGGGATGCCGTCGACGGTAACGCCCACCCGGGGGCCGTGGCTTTCCCCAAAAATTTGTACGCTCAGGGCCCGTCCCATGCGGCTGCTCACGTAATCTCGCCTCCCAGCGCCTTCCATGTGTCCAAAAAGCCGGGCCAGGATTTGCCCAGGCTTTCCACCCCCGTCACGGTGACGGGGCCGTCGGCCCTGAGGGCCGCCACGGCCAGCAACATCACCATCCGGTGGTCTCCCCGGGCGTCCTCGGTCAGGTTCCCCTTCAGCTTGGCGGGTCCTTCCACGGTGAGGGCGTCCTCGTCCTGGGACAGGGTGACAACGGCCCCCAGCCGGGTCAAAATCTCCCTGGTGGCCCGCAGCCGGTCGCACTCCTTGGCTTTCAGCCGCTTCACCCCCGTCAGGGTGGAAACGCCCCGGGCCTGGGTGCAGGTGAGGGCCAAAATCGGCGCGATATCCGGGATGTCCGTGCAGTCTATCTGCATGGGCATCAGACCGGGGCGGGAGGGGTTGGTCACGTACAGCTCCCCCTGGGTTTCATAGGCCGAAAGCCCCATGCGCCGGAGCACGGGCAAAATCTCCGCGTCCCCCTGCAGGGAGGTTTCGTTCCTGGCGCCCATGCCCCGCAGCATCACCCCGCTGCCCATGGCGTTGGCGCACAGCAGCACCGCCGCCTGGCTCCAGTCCCCCGCCACATCCACGTCCGAGGGGTTTTTCGCCTGGGAGGGGGACAGGGTGAAGCATCCTTCCGCCTCTTCTGCATAGCATGCCCCAAAACGCTTCATTTGCGCCAGGGTCATGTCCAGGTAGGGGCGGCTGACGATGGGCCTGGTGATGGAAAGCCGGGAGGGGGCGGGCTTGCCCGCTTCGTCCGTGGCGTGGGCCAGGGCAATCAAAAGCCCCGAGGCGTATTGGCTGGACAGGGCGCCTTCCACCTGATAGCTCCCCGCATGCATCCTGCCCGAAAGCCGCAGGCTGGGGGGCTCCCCGTTTCCGGCGGGGGCCAGGGACAGCTGACCGCCAATTTGCTTTGCAAGGGGCGCGAAAGCATCCAACGGCCTTGCAAAAAGCCCGTCTTCCATGGTGATTTCCGCCGCCTGGCCCCGGGCCCAAAAGGCCGGAATCAGCATGCGAAGCGCCGCCGCGCAGGCCCCCACATGGAACGCGGCGGGGGCCGCGTCCTTCCCTGAGGCCTGTGTGGGGGTCACCAGCAAGGTGTCCCCTTCCGCCTGAACCGTCGCCCCCAGGGCCGTGATCCCCCGGATCATGGCCTGGGTATCTTCGCACAAAGGCGGGGTAAAGCCGTGCAGGCGGCACTCGCCGCGCCCCAGCGCGGCCAATAAAAGCGCCCGGTGCGCCTCGCTTTTGGCAGGCGGCAACGCCGCCGACCCATGCAGCCGTCCAGGATGAAAGGTTGCACTCGACATATGAAGTTCCTCCTTGAGGAGTTATGACACTATATATTGTAGTTCCGCCTTCAATTATAGCATAAAGATGCATAAATACAACGAACCTCCCCGGGGAGGTTCGCTTTATTTTCTAACATTTTGCCTACGTTTTGTTCATGTTTTCGACAAAATTCCCCACGGGGGGCCGGTATGCCCCGGGCGTTTTCGCAAAAAGGCGGGGTACGCCGCTTCCGCGACCGGCTCAGACATCCTCCAGCGGCGAACGTACCCGGTCCGGCTTCTTCTGCCCCTCCGGAAAAATGTAGCTGATCTCCATGCGGTCAAAGGCCACGCTGTCCACAAAATGCTCGGGCAAAAACCGGGTGAAGGCATACTCTTCCCAGTCGGCGCGGTGCCGGGGCAGCCACAGGGGCTGGCTCACATCCAAAAGCGGCAGGGCCTCCCGCAGGGCGGCCTCGGGGTCCTCCCGGCGGCAGGGGGCCTGGGCGTCCTTTTGGCAGCGCTGCCCCTTCACCAGCCGAATCCACAGGCGGCCTTCGTTTTTTGCGCTCACAGGCCGTCCACCTCAATGTCCGCGCTGGCGCTGCGTTCCACAACCGAATGCACATGGGCCTGCACCGGCAAATGCAGGGGATGGGAACGGTATGCCTCCAGGGCCTCTTGGCTTTCAAACAGCGTGCTCAGGCAAATGTCGCAGCTGCGGGGGGAGCGGACCACGTCCCGGCCGGCGTGAAGGCGCAGAAGCCCGGGAATCTTTCCCTCCATGGAACGGAACTTTTCAAGGGTCTCCTCCACCAACGCCTGATTCTCCCTGTCTTTCAGCCAGTAAAGCACCACATGCTGTATCATCGCCACGCCCATCCTTTTCCAATCTCATTGTGAAACCTATTATACACGCCTTCGCCACATTCGTAAACCTTTTGTCCAGCGGCCTTCTCAGGGTTGACGCATGACAAAAACCATATATAATGAGATAGAATAGGGAATGATATCGGTCTGTTTTTGCGGACCCCAAAATAGGGAGGAACTATGCCCACTGTCGATGCCTACCGCCGCGCCCCTTTGGTGAACCCCGCTTTTGTGCCTTTCTCCGACGCGTCCCTCCAGGTGGGCGGACTGCACGGCCAAATGACCCGCCAGGTGCTGGACCTGGCGGATATCCCCTCCATGTCCCCGCTGGACGCGGTCATCGCCAGCAAGCTTGGCGGCTTTTCGGACCTGCCCCCGGTGCCCGATGTGGCCGCCGCCGCGGACCAGATCCAAAGCAATCCCAAAGGCTTCATCGCGCTGGCCCGGGCCACGCTGATGACCGCCGCCTTCAACCAGGACAAAAACGCCATTTTGCAGCTGCTAGCCGCTATGCGGGCCTTTTTGGAGGCCCTGCCCGCCCTGCCCGAGCAGGCGCTGCTGCCCATTGGGGCCGACGCCCTGCGCCTTTGCGGCGAGCTGTACCGCCGCACGGGCCAGCCCTTTTTGCTCACCATTTTGGAGCGGCTCCGGGCCCAACTGCCGGATGTGTCGGGCCTGATGCACGCCTTTCCCTTCACCAAGGCCTACCAGGCGGACAAAGCGGCGAGCCTAAACCCGGAAACCGCCGACTATCACCGCCGCATGGACCAGCTGGCCACCGGGAACCTCACCGCCGACGCGCTGGCCATTACGGCCCTGTTTGCCCTGTTCAGCGGCTCCAGCCGGGACGGGGCCGCGGGCCGCACCGGCCTTACCGCCCTCCAGCGCTACCACGGCGTGGCCACCGGGGCCTTTTCCGCCGATCCCTACCTGGCGGGCCGGGACCCTGCCCGGGCGGCGGATTTGCCCGCCCTTTGCGCCCAGGTGGAAGCCCTTTGCGATCTTCTGGCCGCCAGCGGCGACCTGACCCTGGCGGACCGGCTGGAAAGCCTGATGGTGAACGCGCTGCCGGATTTGGTCACCCCCCGGGGCGTTCGCACCCTGGAACCTGTGAACCGCCTGCCCGGCGACGACAGCTGCGCCGCCCAAAAGCCGGAATCCCAGGATACCTCCGCGCTGATGCGGGCGCTGTACGCCCTTCGCCGCACGGTGTGGATGGCCAAGGAAAACGACGAAATCGCGCTGCTGTTGCCCGTGTCCAGCGGCTGTCTCACCCGGGTCGCCGGCGTGCCTGTGCGCCTCACCGCCGAGGTGGCCGGAACCGTGGATCAGACCGTGTCCATCACGGTGGAGGCCAAGCAGCCCGTCAACTTTACCTTGCTCCTACGGGTGCCTTCCTATGTGTCGGACGCCCGGGTCGTTGTTGCCGGCGGGCGGGAGCAGACCGCCCCGGCGGGGACGCTGTTTCCGGTGCGCCGCACCTTCCGCACGGGGGACACCGTGCTGCTGCGCCTCACCAGCCTGCCCCGGCTGGAAGCCGGATACCGGGGCAGCGCCTCGGTGTTGTGCGGGCCCACGCTTTTGTGCCTGCCCCTGCCCGACGAGGGCGCTGGCTGGCAGTTTGCCCTGGTGGACGGGGCGCCCCTCACCGCCCTGGAGGAAGAAGGCGGCCTGACGGTGCTGGCCGTGGCCACCGACGCCCCCACCTGGCGGGAAAAAAGCGGCTTCATCACCCCGCCCCCCCAGGGGATTTCCGCGGGCATGGAATACGAACTGACGCTGATCCCCTTCGGGGGCACCCAGGGCCGCATTGCGGCATTCCCCAGGGCGGTGCGCCGAGGATGACCCACCTGCAAACCCCTCCCCCGCCTTCGTTTGCCCCCGGGCAAAGCCATCCGTTTCTGGGCCTGGCCCCCATGGCCGGGCTGACGGACTGGCCCATGCGGGTTCTGTGCTACCGCATGGGGGCGGACTACGCCTGCACCGAGATGGTCAGCGCCATGGGCTACCTGTGCGCAAAGCCCGGCAACCCGGCCTATGCCCGCCTTTTGGAAACCCATCCCCAGGAATCCAACACGGCCTGCCAGCTTTTTGGCCGGGACCCCGTGGCCCTTAGCGAGGCGGCGGCCCGGATCACCGAGATGGGCCGCTTCACCTCCATCGACCTGAACATGGGATGCCCCGCCCGAAAGGTGACCTCCTCCGGGGAGGGCAGCGCCCTTCTCAAAACCCCGGATCTGGCCTTCCGGCTGATGGAGGCCGTGAAGAAAAGCACCTGCCTCCCCGTCACCCTCAAAACCCGTCTGGGCTATGACGAGCACAGTATGAATGCCCTGGAACTGGTTCGGGCGGCGGAAAGCCTGCGTTTCGCCTGGGTGTGCCTTCATGGCCGCACCCGGGAGCAGCAGTATTCCGGCCGGGCCGACTATGCCGCCATCGGGGCCATTCGGGCCCAGGTGGCCATTCCCATTCTGGCCAACGGCGACGTATTCGCCCCCGACGACGCCCCCCGCATTTTGCGGGAAACCGGCTGCCAGGGGCTGCTGGTGGGCCGTGGGGCCCTGGGAAATCCCTGGCTGTTTGGGAAGGCCAAAGCGGCCCTCAAGGGGCGGCCCCATGCCACGGAAACCCTGGCCCAGCGCCTTGAAACCGTCACCCTCCACGCGGAAATGACAGCCGCGTTCAAGGGCGAAAGCCTGGGGGTGGTGGAAATGCGCAAGCACATCGGCCACTATGTAAGCGGAATGAGCGGCGCGGCGGCCATGCGCCGGGAGCTGA
Source organism: Eubacteriales bacterium (assembly GCA_031556335.1). Taxonomy (GTDB): domain Bacteria; phylum Bacillota; class Clostridia; order Christensenellales; family Aristaeellaceae; genus Limiplasma. The sequence goes on from JAVBTE010000138.1 coordinate 5,053, forward strand.
ATTCCGCCAAAACCATCCGGGAGCTGACCACCCTTTTGCGGCGGCTCTTTCAGACAGCGGAGGACTAAGGAGGAATGAGAATGAAACCGTTCAAACACTTGATTGGTCTTTTGGTCACGCTTTTGCTGCTTTTCGGCGCCGTGGCCAGCGCGGAGCTTTCCGGGGTGGACGCGGCCCTGCAGCCCTGGCTTAGCCAGGAGGACGCCCTGCGCTTTTCCATGACCCTGCAACCGGACGTTTTGCTGCCTTTTGAAAAGGAAGCCCTGGCCTCCATGCGCAAGCTGCTGAGCCACACCTCCTTCCAGGCAGCCCTGGAACAGGACGAAACCGGCGGCATGACCAGCCTGAGCCTTTTGGTGGACGACCAGACGCTGATGTCCCTCACCGAGCGGGAGCAGGAAGGCGTTTTTGCCCTGGAAACCTCCCTGTTGCGAAACCGGGTGCTGGAAAGCAGCGCCGCCTCCCCCATCGCGCTGCTTGGGAGGGGCGAAGAAGAAACCCCCGGCCAGCCCTCCTTTGACATGCTCACCGCCTTTTCGGAAACGGACGCAAGTTACAAGGCCCTGGTGGACGCCTGCGAGCCCTTTGCCGAAAAGAAACGGGCCAACTACCGCATCAAGGACATCGGCGTTTCCAAATGGAGCCAAATCGCCCGCCTTTCCACCGAGCAGAGCGACGCCATGCTGCCCCTTTTGCGGGCGGTGCTGAAAGCCGGCATGGACGAAACCCACCGGCAGGAAATGGACGGGGTGCGCTTTGGCAAGGGCTTCATCGTGGGGCTGTACAAGGAATCGGAAACCGGGCGCGACCTGGCGCTGTACATGAAAGGCGACCTGCTCTATCCCGACGAAACCACCCGCAAGCTTGCCTACCAGTGGGCCTTTGTGAACAACGGCACCGACCGCAAGGACAGCTACAAATATGAAATCGTCAAAAGCGGCAAGCCCGCCTCCAGCCGGGTCATCTCGGCGCTGGTGTCCCAAAAGGTACTCAGCGACCAGCTCCTGCTCAAGGGCTCCGGGGAGGCCGTCTTCAAGGGGGACGGCACATCGCTGGAAGTGACCCAACGGCTGAATCTGACCGGGAAAACCCAGGATGGCGACCGGACCCTGACGGGAACCCTGACCGAGCAGACCAGGACCGGCCTGGCCGAGGACGCCGTCACGGAAATCCTGACCCTGACCCCGGACCTGCGCATCCATCCCCAAGATTCCGACGCCATTCTTCGCGGCACCGTAACGGTGGAGCAAAAGAAGGGTAAGACCGTTCAAAGCGCCCTGACCCTGACCTTTGCCGACGAACTGCCCTCCGATTTCTCGGCCGGGGCCGACGGCGGCATGTATGCCGTGGCCGAGGCGGTGGAGGAGGAGGCCGTGGCCGAGGCCCCGCCCCCGGACAGCAGCCTGACCCAAAACGAGGATCTGTCGCCGGAGGCGGACGGTTCCGGGGACTATCTGGTAAAGGGCGCTCCCCAGGGCCTGAAAACCTACGTTGTGCCCGCTCAACTCACCAAGGTTTCCCTGGACGGGATCTCGCCGGAAAGGCTGGCCGATCTGACAGGCGAAATGGCCCAAAACCTGGCCAGCCAACTGCTGAAAGCCTATGCGAAACTGCCCGAGGAGGACGCCGCGTTCCTTCGGGACGGGCTGACCGACGAAGACGCGGCCCGCTTCCTGTCGCTGTTTGGCATGTAAGCCCCAAGGCGGGGCCGAATCGCCACCACCAAAGAAGGAGGGTTCCACCATGAAACGATTCCTGCGAGGCTTCCTCTCCTGTTTCGCCGCCCTGGCGGTTGGGCTGTGCGGCATGGGCCAGGGACTGGCCACTGCCGTGGACTATTCCGTCTCCGAAAAGCTTTTTAAGCAATTGCAGGCGGGCAGCGGCCTCACCGGTACCCTGACCCTGTCGCTGACCCCGGTGGCGGGCAAGGAAAGCGAAGCCTTTTCCACGGTGAACCCCTTCGTGTTTGATATCAGCGCCATTTCCGTGCGGGAGGACACCGCCGCAGGTGTCCCGGCGGAACGCCGCTATGACGTAAAGTATATGGACGGGGACGCGCCCCGGGCCACGGCCTCTTTCTCGCTTCGGGAAGGTTGTCTGTATTGGGCCAGCACCCTGTTTGGCAACGGCTGGTACGCCCTGGAAAGCAAGCCGGACGCCTCTGTGCCGAACGGGGTCAGCCTGTTCACGCCGAGCCCTTCCGCCACGGACGACGGCCCGCCCGCCACGGCGCTGCCCGAAAACGCGCTCTCCTCCGCTACCCAAACGCTGCTTAGCAAGGCAGCGCTGCCGTCCCTGTACAGCTTTTTCCTGCCCATGCTGCTGCAAGGCCAGGGCTTTTCCTCCCCAGATCTGAGCGACGCCCTGGCCGCCTACTCCACCAAGGTGGACCTGTGGATTGAAGGCTACCGCCAAAGCGCGGTGCTTGGCAAAGCCGAGGACGGCACCACCACCATGGAGGTGGACTACGCCATTTCGCCCCTGGCGGTCAAGGCCCAGCTGAAACAAATGGTGATGGACCTTTTGGCGGACCAAACCCTGCTGCCCAAGCTGCAGGCCCTTTTGCCCGAGGAAAACAGCGCGCTGCTGCTGAACCCCGCGCTGCAAAACTTCTACTTTTTCGCTATCGATTCCCTTCCCCTGGAAGGGAACCTGACCATCAGCCGCACCGTGAGCCTGAAAGGCGACACCCTGGCCCTGCATTTGCGGCTGCCCCTGTACGACAAGGAAGCGGGCGCGGCGGTGATCGCCTATGACCGCACCGCCGGAAACGGCGACCTGCCGGACGAGAACGTGGTTTCCCTGGAAAGCGACAACCTGGTGCTTCGCCTGGCCTACAAGGAATACCGCTCCATGACGGACGTGACCGTGTACCAGGGCACCCTGGTGCGGGAGCCCCGGGGCATTTCCAGCTACGCGGTGGGGGACGAGGATTCCGACGCCTTCAGCAAAACCCTTTCCGTGGCCTTCAGCCTCAGCCACAAGCAAGCCTTTGGCACCGACGACCAGGACCGGGAAACCCTCACCAACGAATACCAGCTGAGCCTGGAACCCTCGTTTTTTACCGACGGCAAAGACGCTGCCGCCCAACCCCTGACCGACGAGCAGAAAGAAGCCTATGTTCTGTTCCCCGCCTTTGACCTTGGGATCACCTCGGTGTTTGCCAGCAAAACTGCCAAAAACGCGGCCACCTCCATGGATCTTCACCTCACCCTCGGCGGGGAGGAGATCCCCCAGACCCTTGACCTCACCTTTGCCGGCAAAAGCACCGCCAAATGGACCCCGGACCCCATTGACCCGAAAACCGCCGTGAAGCTGAACCAGATGCCCGCAGACGACCTGAACCTGCTGTTGACGGAATCCGCCTTCCGGGTTGGGGCCTGCTTCCTCCCCTTTGTGCGCCTGCCCCAGCCTGCCGAAACCCCCGCCCCGGCCACCCAGGGCGCATTCACCACCGTCACCCCAACCCCCACGCCGCCCGGCACCGTGGCCGGCTCCGCCACGCCAACCGCGCCCGATTGAGAGGGACGGGGATTAAGGGGGGGACGGCCTCCGGCGGCTGAAGGGCTATGCCCTTCAGAATCCCATCACTGCCCCGCCCATGAATGGGCAGGGCAGAAGTGAAAACAGGGCAAGCTGCCCACGCTTTCTTCTTGCCAGGCCGCACAAATTTTTCCAGGAAGAACAACGAAAAAACAGCCCCGGAAAAGGCTTCCCGGCGCGATGGCTCTTGCCCATCGCGCCGTTTTTCGTTATACTGTGCAACGAAGGCCGACTAGGCGCGATAAACGAGCGCCCAAGCGCGAGTGTGCAGCGCCGTAGCTGCGGCACGGGCAAAGCCCAGGGCGCAGCCGAGTAAAGAGGGGGAGTCGCCGTGACCAATCCGTGCGAAATTTTTGGGGAAGTTGTTTTCAACGACGCCGCCATGCAGGAGCGTCTGCCCAGGGAAACTTACCACGCTTTGAAGCGTACCATCGAGCAAGGACGCTCGCTGGACCTGGCCGTTGCCAGCATCGTGGCCAACGCCATGAAGGACTGGGCTGTGGAAAAGGGCGCCACCCATTTTACGCATTGGTTCCAGCCCATGACGGGGGTCACCGCGGAAAAGCACGACGCGTTTCTTTCCTTCAAGCCCGACGGCGGCGTCATTTTGGAATTCAGCGGCAAGGAACTGGTTCGGGGCGAACCGGACGCCAGCTCCTTCCCCTCCGGTGGGCTGCGGGCCACCTTTGAGGCCCGGGGCTATACCGCCTGGGACCCCACCAGCTACGCCTTCATCAAGGACGGCACCCTGTGCATTCCCACGGCCTTTTGCAGCTACGGCGGCCAGGCCCTGGACAAAAAAACCCCCCTTCTGCGCTCCATGGAGGCCTTAAACCGCCAGGCCCTGCGGGTTTTGAAGCTTTTCGGCGACGTGGAGGGCCTGCGGGTCTCCCCCACCGTGGGCCCGGAGCAGGAATATTTTCTGGTGGACAAGGCCACCTGTCGCAGGCGTCCCGACCTCATCAACACGGGCCGCACCCTGTTTGGGGCCAAGCCGCCCAAAGGGCAGGAGCTGGACGACCATTATTTCGGCGTGATCAAGCCCCGGGTTCAGGCCTTTATGAACGATCTGAACCAGGAGCTCTGGCGGCTGGGGGTGCTGTGCAAAACCGAGCACAACGAGGTGGCTCCCGGTCAGCACGAGATGGTGCCCATCTACACCACCGTGAATATCGCCGCCGACCACAACCAGCTGGCCATGGAGATCATGAAAAAGGTGGCCGACCAGCACGGGCTTGTGTGCCTGTTGCACGAAAAACCCTTCGGGGGGGTCAACGGCAGCGGCAAGCACAACAACTACGCCCTGTCCACCAATACCGGAGTCAACCTGTTCGACCCCGGCGATACCCCCTCGGAAAACGCTCAGTTCCTGTTGTTTTTGACCGCCGTCATCGAGGCGGTGGACGACTATCAGGATCTGCTTCGCATTGCCGTCTCCGGCCCGGGCAACGACCACCGGCTGGGGGCCCACGAAGCGCCGCCCGCCATTGTCAGCATTTTCCTGGGGGATGAGCTGAACGCCATCATCCATTCTATTTTGAGCGAAAGCGCCTATTCCAACCCAGAGCGCACCACCATGCGCCTGGGGGTGCATGTGTTGCCCAAGTTTCCCAAGGATTCTACCGACCGCAACCGCACCTCGCCTTTCGCCTTTACCGGCAATAAATTTGAGTTCCGCAGCCTGGGCAGCTCCGCCAGCATCAGCGAGCCCAACGTGGTGCTGAACACCGCCATCGCCGAAAGCCTGCGCAAATTCGCCGACGAGCTGGAAACCGCCGCCGACTTCACCGCCACCCTGAACGCCCTCATCCGCCGGGTGCTGGGCCAGCACATCCGCATCATTTTCAACGGCAACGGCTATGACGAGGCCTGGGTGCGCGAGGCGGCAGGGCGCGGGCTGCTCAATTTGAAAGACACCGTAGAGGCCCTGCCCTATTATTTGAAAGAAAAAAATGTGACCCTGTTTGAGGCCCACAAGGTGCTTACCCGGGAAGAGGTGCAAAGCCGCTACGAAATTTATCTGGAAAACTACGTCAAGGTCATCGACATCGAGGCCCTGTGCATGCTGGACATGGCCCGCCGGATGATTTTGCCCGCCGCCATCGCCTATTCCAAGGACGTGGCCCAGGAGGCGGCCCTGAAAAAAGAAACCCTGGGCGATGGCTGCGCCATCGACGCCGAGCGCGCCCTGCTCACGGCCCTCAGCGCCCACATGGCCCACCTGACCGGGTATGTCGGCGTTTTGGACAAAGCCCTGAAAGAGCGGGACTCCGCCGCGTCCAACCTGGCCCAAGCCACCTACACCCGGGATGTGATCTTCGCCGCCATGACCCAGCTGCGGGCCGCCGGCGACGCCATCGAAACCCTCGTGGGCGCGGCCTACTGGCCCATGCCCACCTATCAGGAACTGCTGACGACAGTGTGACGGGGACGGGGGAAACGGGGATGGACGGGGGGGACGTTAGGGGCTGCCGCCCCATACCCCGCTCAGGGCTTCGCCCCGAACCCCATCATCACCGCGCTGCGCGCGGTGAAAAGATAACAAAAAATTATGCATATAGCGCAGGGAGAAACATTTCCCTGCGCTATTTTTGTGACCGCGTGAAACGCGGTCACATGAGGGGTCCAGGGCATCGCCCTGGCGGGGTCTGGGGCGGAGCCCCAGGGTT
>JAVBTE010000161.1:0-9734 GCA_031556335.1 Eubacteriales bacterium
GTCGCGACTTTTGCGCTTTGCACGCCAAACACGCTGATCAGCTGGCTGGGAAACAAAAACATCATCCCGCCGAACGCCAGGCCCAGGATCAAGGCAAGCCACAGGGCGTTTTGGGCATAGGCGGCGGCGGTGCCCCGGTCCTGCCGCCCCAGGTGCTGCGATACGCCGATGTTCGCCCCCATCTGCCCAATCAGCAGCGGAGCCGCGGACAGCCACAGGTACATTCCTGAAAGGCCGCTGGCCGCTACCGAGTCGGGACCCACGCGCCCCAGCCAGAACATATCCGTCAAATTGTAGGTCATCTGCATCAGCTGCACGCCCATAATGGGCACGGCGACCATGAGAAGCTTGTCCAGGATACTTCCATGGGTCAGGTCGTAGCTGCGTTTTTCTTGCATCCGTTTTTCTCTCATTTCACTATGTAATTGGCCTATCCTACCACAAAAAAAGGAAAAGCACAATTGCATTTCCAAACAAATGTTCCTGTTAAAATTTGTCGACTTGCGGCAGGGCCCGGCCTCTGTTTCCCCCCTCCGGATTGCGCCGCGCGTTGGGCAGCCCCCGTCTCCCAGCGAACCTCCCGCTTTGCGGCACATATCATAAAACGTGGAAATGCGCCATTGCTTTCCACCACAAAGGAGAAATTGATATGAATTACTGTCGAAATATGGTCTCCTCCCGCTCCTGCGGTTGCATGCGCGCGTGTTTTTCCCAGCCCTGCAACGTCTGTCCCCCGATGGCCTGCGCCCCGGCGGTTTGTCCTCCCTGCCCGGTTCCGCCGTCTCCGGCTTGCTTTTCCCCGGTAACGGGCGCCGCCGTGGGGATTACCGCCGGCGCGGCCCAAATCATGGGCAACGCCTTTGTCAGCGGCAGTTCCCCGGTCACCCAGGTGGGCGTGGAGTACGCCGCAAACCCCGCCCTCACCGGAAGCCAAACGGTGTTTTCGGCGGTTACGCCTGTGTTCAACGTGCCGCTTTCAGGGCTTTCCTCCGGCACCACGTATTATTACCGCGCCGTTGTGCTGGCCAATGGCAGCCGCTGCGTGGGCGAAATCCGCTCCTTCACGACAACGGGAACGCCCGGGGTCGTCAGCGGAACCCCCATCAATATCGCCGCCTCCACTGCCACCATCCAGGGCAGCTCCTTCGCCAATCTGCCGCAGCTCCCCACGGAGGCGGGGATCGAGTATGCCACGTCCCCCACGCTTGCCGGAAGCGTCAACATGCCCGCGGCGCAGGCCGTGACGCCGTTTAACGTGCCGCTTTCCGGCCTCGGCCCGCTCACCACGTATTACTACCGGGCCTACGCGGTCAGCGGCGGGGTGCGCTATGTCGGCAGCATCCTGAACTTTAACACCCTCGCATAAGCCAAAAACTTTTGCCCTGGCCGTCTCAAACGGGGTTTGGGACGGCCTCGCCTCCCTTTGCAGCGTTCCGCCCGCTTCATTTCGCCCCTTTTCAAAAGCGCTGTCACCCGTCCACAAAGCGATACCCAACGCCGATCTCCGTAAAAATATATTCGGGCTTTGCCGGGTCCTTCTCAATCTTTCTTCGCAAATTCGCCATAAACACCCGCAGGGTTTTGGTATCGCCAAAGGTTTCGTAGCCCCAAATCTGCTTCATGATATAGTGATGGGTCAACACCTTGCCGCGGTTGGCAATCAGAAAAAGCAGCAGCTTGTACTCCATCGGCGTCAGGTGGATTTCCTGCTGGTCGATGGATACGCTGTGCTTTACAATGTCCACCATCAGCCCGCCGCATACAAACAAGGTTTCCTGGGTTTGACCGGGGGCCTGTACCTTTCTTTGCGCGACACGGATTCTGGCCAGCAGCTCGCCCATATGGAAAGGCTTTGTCATATAGTCGTCGGCGCCCGCGTCCAGGGCTTCGATTTTTTCCCGCTCCTGGCCCCGGGCGGACACCACCAGCACCGGCACGGAGGACACGGCCCTGATATCGCCAATCACCTGCAAGCCGTCACGGTCGGGCAGGCCCAGATCCAGCAGGATCACATCCACGGGGTTGGAGGAAAAAAGGAACATCCCTTCATCCGCGCTTTTGGCGACAAATACCCGATATCCCTCTTTTTCCAGGGACATCATCAAAAAATGGGAGATATAGGGATCATCCTCTATCACCAAAACGCGAAAGCTCTGTTCCATCCTCACTCCCCCTTTGGCAGCGTAAAAATAAACTTCGCGCCGTGGGGCAGATTATCCTCCGCCCAAATCTTTCCGCCGTGCGCCTCCACAATGGCGCGGCATATGGGAAGGCCCAGGCCCACCCCCCGGCGCTTGTCCGTAAAGACGCTGTCGGAGGAAAAAAAGTCCTCAAAAATGCTTTGCTTCATCTGGCCCGGAATGTCCTCCCCGGCGTTGGCGACCGAGAAAACAGCGTTTTCGTCGTCCACCGAAATCTCCAGCAGGATTTCATCCCCGGGCTTTGTGTGCTTGATGGCGTTGTCAAACAGATTGATCAGCACCTGGGCGATCAGCTTCCCGTCCACCCTCAGCGCCACCACCTCTTCCGGATAGGTGATGCGAAGAACGCGGCCGCCCCAAAGACGCTCCATGTGTTTCACCGCCTCCGCGGCAACGTCGTCCACCACCTCAAAATCTTTGTGGATGTCCAGCTTGGCTTCATCAATCCTTGTCATGTTCAAAATGTTCTCCACCAGGTTGCTCAGCCAGACGGTTTCCTCGCTGATGTCCGACGCCAGCTTGCGCTTTTCCTCTGCCGTCAGCACGTCGAACTGCTCGGCCAGCAGGGTGCTGGCGCCGGTCAGCGACGTAAGGGGCGTGCGTATGTCATGGGCGACCGCACGCAAAAACGTGCTGCGGCTTTTTTCCCGTTCCATGGCGAAGCGTATTTTCTCCCGCTCGGTGTACAGGTCCTCCCGCTCCAGCGCGGCGCCGATTTGCGCCGCCACGGCGGTATACAGCAATTCGTCTTTGCTTTTGGTTTGGATATCGGCGCACCAAATTTGCAAAACGCCCACCGGCCCGGAAGGGCCGGGAATGCTGTATTCATAGGGCGGCGTTTGCGCCCCAGGCGCCCGGTCCACCTCGTAGGGTTCGCTGTCGCCGTCGATCCGCACCGCCGCGACGCACGCGCTGTGGGTTTGAATATAGGTGACGCCGCTTACAATAATGCTTCTTTTGCCCGTGATATGAACAAACTTGTTGGTGATCTCATACATCATTCTGGCTGTCGCTTCATTATGCGAGGCTTTCAGCATTTGCCGCGTAAGGCGCGACATGATGGCGCTGCCGGAAATGGCCGTCGCCAGAAAAAAGAACACCAGCACAATATCGCTGGAGCTGATCATTCTGAGCGAAAACGTCGGCCTTGTAAAAAAATAGCTGAAAGACAGGGCATAGGCAATGGCGGAAACCACGCCGAACACATATCTGCGCGTAAAGACGGAGGAAAACAGCACGCCCAGCAGGTACAGCATGATGATGCTGTCCTTGTTGATGCTGGCGGCGTTCCCCAGCAAGGCCAGCAGCGTTACCACAACCAGCATCAAAAGCATGATAACGCCGGCATGCAGCGCCTCTTTCAACCGAATCCTTTGCATTCAGCACACCTCCCCCACACTATGGGCGGCATGCTATATTCGATACATCTTTTTTAAGTCCTGCAATGACCAGGTGCTCGTTCGCCGCGAAAACATGGTCGGAGCTCATGATGGGCGTTAATTTTTTGTCGCCGTTTTTGAATCCCAGAATGCTTACGTGGTACTTTTTGCGAATTTCCAGTTTGTAGACCGAATGGCCCACCCAGTCCTTGGGAACCCGGGTCTCCGCAATGGCGTAGTCCGGCGAAAGCTCGATATAATCAAAGATGTTTTTGGCGCTGAACCGGCCGGCCAGGCGCTGGGCCATGTCCTTTTCCGCGTGGATCACTTCGTCCGCGCCGATTTTTTCCAAAAACTTCCCCTGCTTTTCACGGTCGGTTTTGGAAACCACATACTTTGCCCCCATCTCTTTCAGCATGGAGGTAATTTCCAGCGACGATTGAAAATCTCCGCTGACGCAAACAAAGCACACGTCAAAATTGGTGACCCCAAGCTCCCGCAGCACATCCTCCTCCTGACAATCCGCCACCTGGGCGGCAGTCACAAAGGGGGCGATATGGGCGACCTTTTCCTCGTCCTTGTCCACCACCATCACTTCATTGCCAAGCTCCGCCAGCTTGACCGAAAGATGCCTGCCAAAACGGCCCACACCGATGACCAACATGGATTTCATTGATAATTCCTCTCTATCCGATGATTATTTTTTCTTCAACGTTGCTAATTTTCGTCTTGATGCGCCGGTCCGTCACCGCCATCAGCACGGAAAGGCTGCCCAGCCGGCCGATATACATCAGCAGGATCGCCACAACCTTTGATACCGTGGTCAACTGAGGCGTAATGCCTTTGGACAGGCCCACCGTGCCGATGGCGGACAACGCCTCAAACAGCGCCGCGTGCAGCCCGATCCCCTGAAAGGTGATGATCGTGGTGCCCAGGATGGCCGTCACCGCATAGAGCATGGTGCTGTTGAACGCCCGTTGCACCGCCTTTTCCTCAATCTTCCGGTTAAACACGTTGATCTCCTCCCGGCTGCGCAAATAGGCGATGACCGAGAAGACCATAACGAAAAAGGTGGTTGTTTTGATACCGCCGCCGGTGGAGCCCGGGGAAGCGCCCACCAGCATCAGAAGCATGGTCAGGATCGAGCCGCTTTCGCTGAGCTTGCTCATGTCCACAGTGCAAAACCCGGCGGTTCTTGGCGTGACCGACTGGAACAGGGACGCGAGAATTTTTTGCCCCGCGTTCATTCCCGCGAAGGCGTGGTTGCCTTCCAGCACGTAAAACGCCAGGGCGCCCGCCACGATCAGCAGGAAGGTAACCGCCAGAACAATTTTCGTTTGCAGGCGATAGCGCCTCACATGCCATTTGTGATCAATGATGTCATCCCATACAATAAACCCAAGGCCCCCAATCACGATCAGCGACATGACCACCGCGTTCACAATGACGTCGTCGGCGTAATGGATCAGCGAACTGGAGGGCGCCACCCGCCCCATCAGGTCAAACCCGGCATTGCAAAAAGCGGAAATGGCATGGAATACGCTAAACCACAAGCCGGTGCCCATACCAAAATCCGGGCAAAACCGAAATGCCAGCAAAACGGTCCCCAGCAGTTCAATCAGCAAGGTTCCAAACACCGCCCGCCGAACCAAACGCACAATGCCGCCAATTTTCAGTGCGCTGATGGACTCTTTCATCAGCGATCTTTCCCGCAGCCCAATCCTCTTGCCAAGGGTCATGGACAAAAAAATGCCGATGGTCATAAACCCCAGCCCGCCTGTTTGAATCAGGCACAAAATTACGATCTGCCCGAACAGGGTGAATTGGGTGTAGGTGTCAAAAACGGCAAGCCCTGTGACGCAGGTCGCCGACGTGGCCGTAAACAAAGCGTCGATGAAGCGGATCTCCGCCCCGTCCCGGCTGGCCATCGGCAGGGTCAGCAACAATGAGCCGACCAGAATGACCAGCACAAACCCAATGGACAAAAACTGCAACGGGGTAAAATTTACTTTATAAATCTTAATCATGTTCCATCACCAACTTGGCGTACAGCGGCCAAGCATGGCGCACGCCTCGCCGATGCTGAAAGCCACGCTGTCGATATGATAATCCTGAAAAACGCTCAGGTACCGTTTGTTATTGCAAACGGCGATGGTATACGCAGGATACCTTTTTTTAGCCTGCGCACAAAGCAAAATGTTATCCAGATCGTTATGGGACAGGGCAAGCGCCGTTTCATACGCGGCCTGTTCGGGCAGGGCGGGCTCGCTAATATATTCAAAAGCCCGGGGGGATGTTTGCAGGGCCGCTTGCGTTTCCTCCATTTGCCCCAGGTCCGCAAAGACCAGGGTGTCTTTTACTTCCAGGGCGGAGGGCGCATCCGTGAAGCCCACATGGCCGATGAACCGGTCCACCTTTTTCATCCAGAACAAGCCATACAGGAAAAAGCCGATGACGACCAAAACAATCAAAACAATACTCATGCCCATCACCCAAGACGATTATACCGCGAAACGTGCCAGCATGTTGCTAAGGAACCTCCGGGGGTGTTAAGATTATATAAACGTATTGGGCGGTTTACACGCGCCCATTGCTTTTTTCGGTGCTTTTTCAAAAGAACCGCCCGCATGCAACCTGGCGCATCCTTGAAACATCTATAAAGTGTAAGATCGATTTTGCAGGTGATGATCACACCACCAGGGGGTACGATATGACACAAGAGAATTTTGCCGGCCGCATCGTGGAGATGCAGGACACGTTGTACCACGTGTCCGCCACCCTCTTGCCCCAGCAATGCGACCGGGAGGACGCGGTGCAGGAGGCAATTGCAAAAGCGTGGCAAAAACAAAGCACTCTTCGCAACGATCGTGCCATGCGCGCATGGGTGGTTCGCATTCTCATCAACGAATGCTATACGCTGCTTCGCCGCCGCAAGCGGGAGCAGCCCACCGACACCTTCCCCGAGTGGGAAGCGGCCCTCGACGCGCAACCCCAGCTCTATCAAATTTTCACTTCCCTGGATGAAAAGTACCGCCTGCCGATGGCGCTGCACTATGTGGAGGGGTACTCGGTCCAGGAGGCCGCCCAAATGCTGGGCCTTCCTCAAGGCACGCTCAAGTCCCGGTTATACCGGGGGCGGCTTCTTTTGAAGGACACGCTGAACATGGAGGAGGCGCGCGCATGAAACAAGACATGCTGAAACAAATGCACGGCTCAACGCCCGAAAGCTTCAAACGCAGCGTCGCCTCCGCTTTGAGGAAAACGGAGGAACGGCCAATGAAACGAAAACTTGCGCTTCGCACCGCGCTGGTGGCGGCGGTGATTTTGGCGCTATGCATGGCGGTGGCCTACGCCGTGTTTTCATCCCAGGTAACGGCATTCTTTGGACGCTTATACGGAAACCATATGCAAAGCTGGCTGGAAAAAGGCGATGTGGCCACACCAAACCAGTCCTTGACGCTGGAGGGGGTCGCCTTCACCCTGGAAGAGGTGGTGTACCGGGACAACGGGCTGTACGGCGTGGGCGTCATTCGTCCTGAGGAAGGCGCCGCCACGGTCATCATTCCGGAGGACCACTCCCCAAACGACCCCTATGGCTACGACGTGCACGGCGCGGGCGGCCTGCCGGAAGAAGCACCCCCCGGCGCGCCCACCTTTGCGGACATGGCGCGGGAAAAAGGCGGCAAGCTGCTGATGGTTCGGGCGATTCCCGATCAAATTGGCGTGGATGGCGGAACGATGCTGTCCCCGGGGTCCATCGGCTTTAGCGCCGTGCCGCAGCGGGACGGCAGCATCCACTTCTCCTTCGAGCTGTCGGACGCTTATGCTGTGGAAGCGGGAGAAACCTACACCATCCAAATGTGGGCGTCCGCATGGGAAATGACTTTGGAGGGCGAGCTTTTGGAGGACGCCCGGCATGGCGAATACTGGACGGTGAACATTCAGCCCACGCCAATGGGCGATGCGCAATAAAGGAGGCGTTGATTGATGAAGCGTATAGTAAGCATGATGGCGGCCCTGTGCCTTGCGTGCCTGACCTGGGCGACGGCGCTGGCCGAGCCGGAAGTGATTGTGCCGGAGGCCTACACCCAAAACGGCACGTTGCCCATCTACCGGGCCACAGCACGGGATTTTGGCGACGGGTTGAAGCCCGAGCTGTTCAACCAGTCGGGCATCGCGGACCGCAAGGAGTGGACCATTACCTTTGCAGATGAGGCCACCCTCGATTGGGCGCCGGAGGCGCTGTTTTACAATGAATACAGCGGGACATTCGACGCCAACGCCCAGGAGCCGGAGTTGAAACCGGAGTACGTTCCCCGCCCCGCGCTTTCCAACATGATCGCCGGTCTGGCCAGCTGGGCCAGCTACGGGTGGCCCGCAAGCGGCGAAGTGTTTGAACTGGAAAACACCACGCTGACCCACATCACGCTGGATGAGGCCAAGGCGGCCCTGGAAGCCCTGCTGGCGCAGCTTGGGGTGGCGGGGTACGAGTGCGACTACGCGCTGGACATGAGCGTGGAACGCATTGTGGCGTTGGGCAACGAAATGAAGGCGAGAATTGCCAACGGCGAACACTTTACAAACATCCCGCAGCCCGATTACGACCAGGTAACCCCCGAGGATGAAGGGTTTTACCTAAGTTACCACAAGCGCGGCGACAACCGCAACCAGGGGAACGGGGACCTTTTCAGCGCGTATGCCTATGTGACCAAACGCGGCGTCGTCAGCCTCTCCCTTCGGGACAAGTACATCCCCGGGGAGGTGTACAGCACCCCCGCCGCCCTGGTCGACCCCAAAGAAGTTTTGGGCAGGCTGCCGGCCGAGGTCGCCGCCTCCCGGTTTCCCGAAAAGGTGGTTTCCATCTCCAGCGTTCAATTGACCTACGCCCCCATGCGGGCCGCGAAAAAAGCGGACGGCATGGTGCTCTCCCCCATATGGCTGGTGCATTATCAGGATGAAAAGGCGGAAAAGAGCGGCTACACCTGCTGGGCGGAGTTCGACGCCACGGACGGAAAACTGCTGAACGCTATTTTCAAGTGAGCTGGGGCGCCCGCCGGCCGGGGGCGGGAGGGCGGACTTGCATCTGAAAAACCACTGACCAGGCCAGTGGTTCGGAGAAAGGCTTCTGGCGTTTTGTGTCAAAAAAAGGCTCCTTTTGCTAGACTGATGCGGTATTTACAGCACAATAAGGATTTTGAGAGCGTTGCGGTTGAAAAGCCGGAAATATTGCCCCCCATCCAATTTCATTGCTAAGTATTATGGAAGAATAATAGCCGAAAAGAAAATTAGAAATCGACACTCCACAACCGTTGGCAAAACAGCCAGCGGTTTTTCTTTAGGGGATTGAATCGGTATATTTCGCCCCTCAGGCAAGCAAGACAACAGCCCCGCATATCATTGACCAAAGCAATGAATAGGAGGAACGGACATGAAAAAGCGGGAGCTTGTGATTACCTGCGCATATAGCTCAGAGGAGATTAGCCTCATCGATATCATTCAGACATCTTTTCTGCTTTATCTTCGCAAGGAATTGGAAATTGACAAACTTGCTCCGTCCCCTTCCCCTCAAGTACGATGAACGCGGTGAAGGGTCGCCGGTTTCTGGAGGCAGGCTATGTTTTTAGAGATTGAAAGCCCAATGGATTACCGAGTGGCGCTCTATATCCGACTGTCAAAGGAGGATGAGAGTGAGGGACCATCGCAGAGCGTCAAGAACCAACAGTCCTTGCTGGATGAGTTTGTGGGGCAGCACCGCCTGTCCGTTTACGATATCTATATCGACGACGGCTGGAGCGGCACCACCTTTGAACGCCCCGGCTTTCAGCGGATGATCGCCGATATTGAAGCCCAAAAGATCAATATGGTGATTACCAAAGACCTTTCTAGGCTCGGGCGGGATTACATTCTGACGGGTCACTATATGGAGCGGTACTTTCCCGAACGGCGGGTGCGCTACATTTCCCTGCTGGATGGCATTGACACGGGGGTGGAGTCCACCGCCAACGATATTACCCCCTTTCGCGCCATCATGAATGACATGTACGCCAAGGACATCTCCAAAAAGATCAAAAGCGTGAAACGGGACAAGCAACGCAAGGGGCAGTTCATCGGAGGCAAACCCATGTATGGATACAAGATGCACCCGACCGAGAAG
>JAVBTE010000006.1:0-15463 GCA_031556335.1 Eubacteriales bacterium
CTTTCGCCGCTTTTTGCACCAAACTCTTCTTTTTTTCCCCCTCGGCCGCGTGAAACGCGGCCGAAGAAGGGTCCAGGGCAAAGCCCTGGTGGGGTGCGGGCAACGCCCCGCAAAAACCTTAGTACATCCCGCCCATTCCGCCGCCGCCGCCCGCGGGCATCGCGGGTTCCGGCGCGGGAATGTCGGTCACCAGGCTTTCGGTGGTCAAAATCAGCGCGGCCACGCTGGCGGCGTTTTGCAGAGCACTGCGGGTCACCTTGGTGGGGTCGGTAATGCCCCGCTCAATCATGTCCACATACTCGCCCTTCAAGGCGTCGTAGCCATAGCCGTTCTTGTGGCTGTTCTTGATGTTCTCCACAATCACGCTGCCCTCGATGCCCGCGTTCACGGCAATCTGGCGGAGGGGCTCTTCCAGGGCGCGGGCGATGATCTCAACGCCCGTCCGGGCGTCGCCGGCAAACTTGGAAAGCTCACCCTGCACATTGGCAAGCACGTTCAGCAGCGCAACGCCGCCGCCGGGCACAACGCCCTCTTCCACAGCGGCGCGGGTGGCCGCCAAAGCGTCCTCAATGCGCAGCTTGCGCTCCTTCAGTTCGATTTCGGTGGCAGCGCCCACCTGAATCACGGCCACGCCGCCGGCCAGCTTGGCCAACCGCTCCTGCAGCTTCTCGCGGTCATAATCGCTGGTGGTGTCCTCAATCTGCACGCGGATGCTGTTCACCCGGGCGTCGATGTCGGCCTTCTTGCCGGCGCCTTCCACAATGGTGGTGTTTTCCTTGTCCACCTTCACCTGGCGGGCGGAACCCAGCATGTCCATGGTGGTCTCTTTCAGCTCCAGGCCCAGCTCTTCGGTAATCACCTGGCCGCCGGTCAGCACGGCGATGTCGCGAAGCATTTCCTTGCGGCGGTCGCCAAAGCCGGGGGCCTTCACGGCCACGCAGGTAAAGGTGCCGCGCAGCTTATTCAAAACCAAAGTGGCCAGCGCTTCGCCTTCCACGTCCTCGGCAATAATCAGCAGCTTCTTGCCGGATTGCACCACCTGCTCCAGCACGGGCAAAATCTCCTGGATGTTGCTGATCTTCTTGTCCGTAATCAGAATCATGGGGTTGTCCAGCACGGCTTCCATCTTCTCGGAATCGGTCACCATATAGGCGCTGGCATAGCCGCGGTCAAACTGCATGCCTTCCACGGTGATCATTTCGGTCTTCATGGTCTTGCTTTCTTCCACGGTGATCACGCCGTCTTTGCCCACGGTTTCCATGGCCTCGGAAATCAGCTGGCCAATGGTTTCATCGCCTGCGGAAATGCTGGCCACCTGGGCAATGGCCTGCTTGCCGCTGATGGGCTGGCTCAGCTTGGCCAGGCCGTCCACGGCGGCGGTCACGGCGGCTTCAATGCCGCGCTTCAAAATCATGGGGTTGGCGCCCGCCGCCAAATTGCGCAGGCCTTCGTGCACGATGGCCTGGGCCAAAAGCGTGGCGGTGGTGGTGCCGTCGCCGGCCACATCGTTGGTCTTGGTGGCCACTTCCTTCACCAGTTGGGCGCCCATGTTTTCAAAAGCGTCCTCCAGCTCAATTTCCTTGGCAATGGTCACGCCGTCGTTGGTAATCAGGGGCGCGCCATATTTCTTGTCCAGCACCACGTTGCGGCCCTTGGGCCCCAGGGTGATCTTCACGGTATCGGCTAGGGCGTCCACGCCGGCCTGCAGGGCCCGGCGGGCCTCCTCGCCGTATTTCAGTTGCTTCGCCATACAAACTTCCTCCTCAATCTGCCGGAAAGTAACCGGCTTTCAAATTGCTCCGCGAAAAACGCTTATTCCACCACGGCCAAAATGTCGCTCTGCCGAACAATGATCAGCTCCTGGCCGTCCACTTTTACTTCGGTGCCGGCATATTTGCTGTAAATCACCTTTTGGCCCGCTTTCACCTGCATGGTGATCTCTTTGCCGTCCACGTTCCCGCCGGGGCCCACCGCAAGCACTTCCGCCATTTGGGGCTTTTCCTTGGCCGCGCCGGTCAACACAATTCCGCTCTTGGTGGTCTCTTCCGTTTCCACGTTTTTGATAACCACGCGGTCGCCCAGAGGTTTCACGTTCATAGGATATCCTCCCTTATTTTGAATATCGTTTTGGGGCTGTTAGCACTCATGCCATTCGAGTGCTAACAGCATTGTTAGTTTACGTCATTTGTGCCCATGTCGCAAGCCCATCTATCCCGGAAATGCGCCTTCCTTCTTCTTTCCCCGCGAAAATTTAACCACTCCGCTTGCATTTTCTTGTGTTCTTCTTTGTTATCTCAAATTTTCTTCGTTTTTCACGTTTTTTTCATTTTCCCTTGCTTGCCGAACATGCTATAATACTTTCATTGCAGAAAGGACGAAACGATGTGTTCAGCAGCTTTTCCATGGCGACCTCCCTGCTTGCCTGGTATCATTCCGTCAAGCGAGACCTTCCCTGGCGGCAAACCCATGACCCGTACCATATTTGGATTTCCGAAATCATGCTGCAACAAACCCGGGTGGAGACCGTAAAATGTTACTATCAGCGGTTTTTATCCCTTTTTCCCACGGTGGAGGCTCTGGCGGTCGCCCCCCAGGAGCAGGTACTCAAGGCCTGGGAAGGGCTTGGCTATTACAGCCGGGCCCGAAACCTGCACAAGGCCGCCCAAACCATTACAAGCGAGCTGGGCGGAAAATTTCCCCGCACCTACGAGGACATCCTCCGGTTGTCCGGCATCGGAGCCTACACGGCGGGGGCGGTGGCCAGCATTGCTTTTGGGCAGCGGGTGCCCGCCATCGACGGCAATGTGTACCGGGTGGCCGCCCGGTTTTTCGGCGTCCGGGAAGACGTGGGCGCGCCCCAAACCCAGCGCAAGCTGCGGCAACTGGTAGTCGATAGCTTGCCAAGCGAACAGGTGGGCGATTATAACCAGGCCCTGATGGAGCTTGGGGCCACGGTGTGCCTTCCCGGCACGCCCAAGTGCGACCTGTGCCCCTTCCAGACGACCTGCGACGCCTATGGGGAGGGAGACGCGGAAAGCCTGCCCGTTCACGAAAAAAAACGCCCGCCCAAAGCGGTGGACGTGGCGGTGTGCCTGCTGACCTATGAAGGCCAAATCCTGGTCATGCGCCGTTCCCAGCGCATGCTGGAAGGCCTGTATGTGTTTGACCTCATCGAGGACGAAACGCAGCCCCAGGGCATCCTTGAAGCGCTCCGGGAGCAGGGCTTTTCCTGCGGCGACCCCGCGTTTCTTTGCGAGGCCCGGCATGTGTTCACCCACCGGGTTTGGAACATGCGGGTGTACCACTTGCCCCTGTCCCAAAAACCGGACCCGGCCCTGCTCCATTCCCTCCACGCCCGCCTGGCGGCCCCGGGAGAACTGCCCTCTTTGCCTTTTCCCACCGCCATGAAGGCCGCCAAAGAACAGGCGCTGTCCCTGCATTTGTAAAGTTCCCGTGTTTCTGCTATACTTTTCCCTGGAGTTTCAAGGGCCCTTGCCCTTGAAACTCCGCTTCCCCAAAACCTTACATAGGGAGATCCCTGCCTTGTGAAATCGCTTGAAACCCCCGCCTGGACGCGCTTTGACCGTTTCGCCCTCGGGGCCGTGGGCCTCGCTGTGTCCCTTGTGTTTTTCTATCTGTCCGCCTTTTGCCTGCTGAACACCTATATTTTTGATCCCAAGGACCGCTTTGTGGAGCATATGCTTCGCGTTGCGGACCCCGTATGGCTCAACCTGTGCGTTGTTTTGTGCATCCTTTTTGCGCTCAGGCTTTTCCTGCGCCTTGAAAAAAGGCTCTCCCTGCGCTTTTGTACAGGCATTTTTCTTGCCCTCGTCTTTGGCCTTGGGGCGCTTTGGTCCCTGTCCCTGGATTTTTTCTGCCGCGCCGATTCCCGGGCCTGCTATAACGCCGGCATCAACTTCGCCCAGGGCTTGCCCTTCAACCAGCTGGGCTACTTTCGCAACTATCCCTACCAAATCGGGTATACCCTTTATTGCGAGCTTTTTATCCGCATTTTTGGCGACAGCTGCGCCCCCCAGATCGGCGCTTTCAACGCGCTCTTTTTGGCCCTGGCCTATGGCGCCATTCTCAGCCTGCTCTGGAAAAGCCAGCGGAACAAGCGCCTCCAGCTGTGCGCCATGGCCATGCTGGGCCTGTGCCTCCAGCCCATTTTGTATTCCACCTTCATCTACGGCACCCTGCCCGGCCTTTGTTTCGCCCTGTGGGCCGTCTTCTTTGCCTATCTTTGGATGAAAAACGGTCGGGCTTGGCATCTGCTTCTCTCCGCCCTTCTCTGCGCCCTGGCCATTGTGCTCAAACAAAACCACTGGATCACCGCGCTGGCCCTTTTCCTTTTGCTGGGCCTTTTTTGCCTGTCCGCCCGCCGTTTCAGGCAGCTGCCCCTGGTGCTTGCGCTGCTGGTGTTGCCCGTTTTGGCCACCTCCTCTTTGCAAGCCGCCTTTGAGGCCCGCATCGGCCAAAAGCTGGGCAAGGGCACGCCGCTTGTCGCCTGGATGGCCATGGGCCTCCAGGAAGGGTCACGGGCGGCGGGCTGGTATAACTCCTACACCGTTCAGGCCCTGGCCCGGGCCAACTACGACCCGGCCATGGCAGAGGCCCAGTGCTGGGAAGACGTGCAGGATCGGCTCAAGGTTTTTGCCGCCGATCCCGCCTACGCCCTTTCCTTCGCGCACAACAAAATGGTCTCCCAGTGGGGGGAGACCACCTTTGAGTCCTTATGGCTCAATTATAACCTCAAGTTCCAGTCTCCCCCGCCCGCTTTCCAAAAAAGCGTCATGCAGGGCCCTGCCGCGCCCTATGTGGAACGCTATATGGACGGCTATTCCATCCTCCTCTTTGGTTCCTTTGCCCTGGGGGCTTTGCTGCTGGTTGTGGGCAAAGGGGCCAGGGGCCGGAACTGGGCCTCCGCTTTTCCCATGGCCGCTTTTGTCATGGTGGTTTTCGGCGGCTTCCTCTACCACATGCTTTTTGAGGCCAGCTCCGAGTATCTGTTCATCTATCTTCCCCTCATGGCGCCTGTTGGGGCCTGGGTATTGGCCCGCCCCCTTCGGTTTCGGGGCGCAGCCTCCGGAAAAGAAGGTCTTTCAGCAAAATAAACTTGAACACCGCCCGGGGGTTTTCCGGGGCGATGGCATACAGCTGGCCGTCCACCATGACCTCAAAGCAGGTCTTTTTTTCATGGGGAAACACGCCGGACAGGCTGTTGTCGATCACCCAGTCCGCCGTCTGGCCGTCCACGGTCCCCGTCACGTTCAGCGCGTCCAGGGTCAGGCGCGCCTCCCCCTGGCCCACAGGGAACAGCTTGCCGTTTTCGGCAATGCGAAGCAGCCTTACCGGCTCGGCATAGGCAAAGCCCGGCAAAAGCCGCTTGCGGTACTCCTCCGTTTGCCACCGCCACCACGCGGTGGGGGTATCAAAGGCGGTCTGTTGCCCCTTTGCCGGCGCCAGCAGGCCGTATTCGTCCATCTCCGCCGCGTATCCGCAATGGCCGCACCAAAGGCGGCTGCCCTTGGCTGTCATGGCAAATTCCTGTCCGCATCCCGGGCACAAAAACAAAAGCTGCTCCAAACCCTCCGCCTTGCGCGGTTTCCGGGCGGCAATTCTGCGCTGCTTTTGCCATTCGTAGTCGTCAAAGGCAAGGCCCTCCACCACCCGGCGATAGATGGCCTCGTCGTCCAAGCGGCCCAACTCCTCCGCCGAAAACAATTGCCAGGCCCGGCTTTCAACGCGGGAGGGGCGAAAGCCCTTCATGTTCCACTTGGGGAACCCCATGTGCGCCCCCGTTGTGTGCAGCGCCACCACCGGCACCCGGGCCAGGCGCAGCAGCTTGGCAATGCTGGGGTCGATCAGGGTGTCCTGCCCGGTAAAGGAGCTTTGCCCGGCGGGGAACAGCACGGGCACATCCCCCCGCCCCAGCACCCGCATAATGTTGCGCACGGACTGCACGTCGGAAACAAACTGCTGCTTGGGAAAGCAGCCCATCAGGGTCAACAGCCACGCCAGCAGGGGATTTTGAAAGTACAGGGCCGCGGACATAAAGTTCAGCTTCTGTGGATACATGGCCGCCGCGGTAATCAGAAAATCGATATTACAGCTATGATTGCATAATAGAAGATACGGCGGTCGAAGTTCCCGGATCTGGGTCAGGTCCGCCCGAAAGCGGAATACCACCTTCAAAAACAGCGAAATCAGCGCGTTGGCGATGGCGTAGATCACCGCGTTGGGTTTTCGCGCGATCACCGGCCTTCGCTTTTTCGGCTCCGGTTTTCGCAATGCTACCTCCGTCAATCATACTCCCCCTTTTCCGCTCCAATGAGCAGGTCCAGTATAGCAGATCATGCGCGTTTTGCAATTGAGGCTCTGGTATTCTTGGGAACAATCTGCCAAATCGTATGCCCGCTTTTCCAAACCCTGGTTCTTGTGGTATACTAAAAAATGAGACAAGACGGGTTTTGAAAGGATGGGCTGGCATGACAAAGGAAATTCGTGAACCCATTGCATTGGATGTAAACCATATGATGAGCGACATCGTGGGCTTTCCCTACGGCATCGACGCTGAGCAGGTCGGCGCCATGGCCCGGGCCGCCGCCGCCGCCCAGGCCAATGTGGAAAAAAACCGGGGCGCCGGCTGGCTGGGCTGGATGGAATTGCCACACTGCCAGCAGGAGATCGTCGCGCAAATCGAGAAAGTCGCCCAGGATGTCCGCAACCATTTTGACACCTTTGTGGTGCTGGGCATCGGCGGCAGCGCCCTGGGCCCCATCGCGGTGCAATACGCCCTCAACCACCAGCGCTATAACGATTTGCCCAGGGAAAAGCGGAACGGCCCCCGTTTTTATGTGGAGGACAACATCGATCCCGAACGCATGCAGTCTCTGCTGGACGTGATCGACGTAAAGCGCACCTGCTTCAACGTCATTACCAAGTCCGGGGCCACCGCCGAAACCATGAGCCAATACCTGATCATTTCCGAGCTTTTGAAAAAAGAAGTGGGCCAGGGCTGGCAAAAGCACATCATCGCCACCACGGACCAGGAAAAGGGCAACCTCATCAAGCTGGCCCAACAAGAAGGCTTCACGCTGTTCTACATTCCTTCCAGCGTGGGCGGCCGTTTCAGCGAGCTGTGCCCTGTGGGGCTTTTGCCCGCCGCCGTTTGCGGCATCGACATCCGCGGCATGCTGGAAGGCGCCGCCGCCATGGACGAGCGCTGCAAAACCCCGGACGTATGGAAAAACCCGGCGCTTTTGGAGGCCGTGCTGCAATATATCGCCATGCAGGAGATGGACGCGAACATCCAGGTGGTGA
Source organism: Eubacteriales bacterium (assembly GCA_031556335.1). GTDB lineage: Bacteria > Bacillota > Clostridia > Christensenellales > Aristaeellaceae > Limiplasma. Next base: position 7,324 of record JAVBTE010000006.1, read on the forward strand.
TGCCCTATGCCGACAGCCTCAAATATATGGCGGACTGGTTTTGCCAGCTGTGGGCGGAATCCTTGGGCAAAAACGTCACCCGCAAAGGCATGGCCGTCAACGTGGGCCAAACCCCCACCAAGGCCCTGGGCGTTACCGACCAGCACAGCCAGCTCCAGCTTTACACAGAAGGCCCCTACGACAAGGTCATCACCTTCCTGAAGGTGGGCAAATTCCGTAGCGAATATCCCATCTCCCATGGCTGCGAAGCGTTTGCCGACGTGGCCTTCCTGGGCGGTAAAACCCTGAACCAGCTCATCGAGGCGGAACGCCAGGGTACGGAATACGCGCTGTACCGCTCCGGCCGCATGAGCCAGACCATCACCCTGCCCGAAGTGAACGCCTATACCCTGGGCCAGCTCATGTACTTCTTCCAAATGGCCACCGCCTACGCGGGCGAACTGCTGGACATCGACGCATTCAACCAGCCCGGCGTGGAAGAAAGCAAAATCGCCAGCTACGCGGTGCTGGGCAACCAAAGCGAAAAGTATGTGAAAAAGGCCCAGGAAATGAAGGGTCGCCCCGAAAGCCAGAAAAAATATATCCTGTAACGGTTTTGGTATTCCCCATGCAAAACCCCCGGTTCGCACTGGTGCGAACCGGGGGTTTTGTCCATATCATTTTACTCCCAGCATTCTGCGAACCAGGTTCACCCCTTACGAGAAAAGCCCCGCCACGGGAAAGTACACAAACGGCACAAAAATGGCCGGCAGCAGGTTCGCCACATTGATGTCCTTCTCCAGCAGCATGTTCAGGCCGATTCCCACAATCAGCAGCCCGCCCACCGCGCTCATCTCCCGCACCACCGCGTCGCTTAACAGCGGGGCCACCACATTGCCCAGCAGGGCGATGACCCCCTGGTACACCAGCACCGGCGCCGCCGAAAGCATCACCCCGGCCCCCATGGAGCCAGCAAACACCACGGCGGCCACGCCGTCCAGGGCCGCCTTGGCAATCAGCGTGCTGTGGTCGCCCCGAATGCCGCTGTCCAGCGCCCCCACCACCGCCATGGCGCCCACGCAAAACACCAGGCTGGCCGTTACAAACCCCTTGGCAAACTCGTTTCCGTCCTGGCCTTCCCCCACGCTGCCGGAGCGGGCCAGCTTCCGCTGGGCATATTCCCCCAGCAGGTTCATTCGCGCCCGAATGTTGACGAGGGAACCCAGCACCCCGCCCACCACCATGGACAAAATCACCAACAGAATATTCTGGCTCTTCAGCGCGCCCGCAAGGCCAATCAAAATCACGCAAAGGCCCAGGCCCTGCATCACCGTATCGGCAACGGATTTTTTCAGGCCCCGCCTCAGCAATAGTCCCAGGGCGGAACCCACCACAATGGTCGCCACGTTAATCAGCGTTCCAATCATTTTTTCGCCTTCTTCTGTTCATCGCCGAGCGTTCCAGCCCGCCCGCACAAAGGAAAAAGCGCAAGGCTTCTTCCTCGCGCTTTTTTCGCATGGCGCGAACGCGCCGATGACGTAGCTTTGTTATTGGGCAACCGCGCTCTCCACAGGATACACGCTGACCTGCTTCTTGTCGCGGCCCTTGCGCTCAAAGCGCACAATGCCGTCCACCAGGGCAAAGAGAGTATCGTCCTTGCCGATGCCCACATTGCGGCCGGGATGGATATGGGTACCCCGCTGGCGAACCAGAATGTTCCCCGCCAAAGAGAACTGGCCGTCGGCACGCTTCGCGCCAAGGCGCTTAGACTCGCTGTCCCGGCCGTTACGGCTGGAACCTACGCCCTTTTTATGAGCAAAAAATTGAAGATTCAGCTTCAACATGATGATTTCCTCCCATCAATGATTTTCAAATGCTTGGGATACTCCGAGGAGATATCCGTAAACCCTTGCAGGGTGGTTCTCAAAATCACCTGCGCATCCCGGGCGGTCTGCTCGTCCAACCCGGACGGAAGCGCCATGGCGATCCGCGTTTCCTTTGGGTTCTTCTCCACCAAGGGTTTGACGCCGGCAACGGTTTGCATGGCGTTAATGCAAGTTACAATCAGAACGCTGGCCGCCGCGCAGACGATATCCTGTCCGGCTTTTCCAAAGCCCGCATGGCCTTCCACACAAAGCCCCTCAATCGCCTCGCCCCTGCGGGTTACTACAACCGTGGTCATCAGCCGACGGCGGTGATTTCCACCTTGGTGTAATTCTGGCGGTGTCCGGCCTTGCGGTGATAGTTCTTCTTGCTCTTATACTTGTAGATGATGATCTTTTCGCCCTTCACCTGGCCCACGATCTTGCCTTCCACCTTTGCGCCGGCCAGCGTGGGGGTTCCCACCTCAACGCCGCTGTCCGAGCCCAGCATCAGCACATCGAAGCTTACCTTGCTGTCCACTTCCTGGTCCAGTTTTTCCACATAAATGACGTCGCCCTGGGATACGCGGTATTGCTTGCCACCCGACACGATTACGGCATACATGGCAAAGCACCTCCTGCTTCAATACTCGCCAAGCGTAAGGTGGCAACGTCGTTGCGCTTCAAAACCCCGCTTGAGCGGCTTACCGAACAATGTTATCATAACGGGGAAGGAATGTCAAGGAAAATGTTTGTTTTCCGCCCTTCCTCGCTATGGTTTGGCAAACAGGTTGTGGTCATACACAAAAATCGTATAATCATTAAACTGAAGGGTGTCCGTAGGGTCAGCCGGAACCGAGTGCGCAGAGGTTTCCAATTCTTCTTTGGTCAGCATCAGAAAATATTTTTCAACCCCCGGCTGGTTTTCGTACCAGTGCGCATTCGTCTGGTAAATGCTTGTCATTAGTTTCTCCTGCAGTTTCACAGGCCGAATTTTCACTCGCGAGTTTGCGTAAACAGTTGGGCTGATAGCGTTCCAGTAGGTCGCAAACCCGTAGGAAAGGTCGTTCTCCAGCAAAAAGTCTGTCAGCGCCACGTTTGGATGTTGCCGATAGGTCACGGGCATCTTCACCGTCACATAACCGCACTTCGCCGCAAACAGAATAAACAGCGCAAGGATCGCGCCTCCAACCCGTTTCCCCGGCAAAGACGCGCCTTTCAACAACCCCCGCGCCGTCACAAGGCTGGCGGTCACCGCGAACAGCAGCATGGGAAGCACGCGCCACTCCGCTTCTCCATACTTTGTGAAAACAAACAGAAACAAAACAACGGCGGATAATATCAAAAAAACCAGTGTCACATAGCGTTCTTCCATCTGCTCTTGCGCCTGTTCCCGCGCCGTCAAACGGCGCGCTCCCGCAAGTGGAATCAAAAAAGCCGCAATCGCCACTACCATACAAAGGGCCATCATCATGCCGTCCGGAGACATCACCATGAACTCGCCGCTGGGCTCCGTCGCCATCCGAATCCATCCGACAAAAGCCCGTACCATTTGCGGCGCCCATTGCTTGGCGTTTGCAAAGGACGAAACCCCATCCGCGTAGCTTGTTTTGTTTCCCGCGGAAAGGAGGCGGTTGCCCGCGTAACCCAGACCCACGCACAGGGCAAGAACCAGAAAAATCCACAGAATTCTCTTCTCCCCGACCCTGGAAAGGGACGGGCGCCCATAGCTGTTCAGCAAATACGCCCCCAGCAGGGGAACGCTGAAAAGCGCCAATGTCATCGTTCCATTCACCGCGCTCAGCAGCAGCAACGCGCACAACAGCCAAAGCGGCGCGTTCCCGCCAAGAGAAGACATCTCGCCCTGCGCTGCCCGCCTCCGCTCGGCGCGCAACAGCAAGCCAAGGCCCGTCCAAAGGTAAACCAGGCCTTGGCTATAATAAAGAATGTGCTGAAAAAACAAGGAGCGCATGAAACCGCTGGACATCATGGTCAATAGAAGGATGGCCGCAGCGCCCATCGTTTCAGGCCATGACCAGCGCAGCGAGCGAAAGAAGAACAGGATGCTGGCGCAAAGAACCAGATCGAACGCCAGCATTCCAAACATCTGGGCTTTTAGGCCCACGCCAAAAGCAGCCACAAAGGGAACCATCAGCAGGTGCCCTCCCAGGGGAAGCAGGGAAGCATAGCGAAAGTTGTTGTTCACCAACCCTTTCGCGTCATAGGCAGCCTGGGCCCAAAGCAGGGTGTCCAGCGAATCGGAAGACAGATTGTTGTTGGCGGCCCCAAAGATAAAGTAAACCGAAACGCCAACCGCGAAAGAAAAAAGGGAAACCGAACCAACCAGAAATGCCCATTTTCGCCAATTTCTCTTCGCTTTTTCCGCTAATACAGACATTCTATTGCACCCTCTCGTATTTCGCCCGCTTTCCCCTCATCCCTCACCCCGCGGCGGCGTCTGCCTTTTCCTCCGCGCTCTTTTCCTCGTGGTATTCCTGTTCTGTGTTCACGTTCCACACGTTGTCCTTGGTGGTCACGCCGGACCGAATGTTCTTCACCGCCTCAAAGGAGGTGGCCATGGAGTGGTCCATGTTGTTGTAGCGGTGCTGGCCGTTGCGGCCCACGCAGAAGAGGTTTTCAAAGGAGCTCAGGTACCCGGTCAGCGCGCCGATTTCATCATAGGTGTCAAAATACGCGGGATAGGCCTTTTGTACCTGCTCCCGGTGGGAATCCAGCACGTCGTCCCTGCTTCCCAAAACGCCCATGGTCATCAGTTCCCCAATGGCCATTTCCACGCAGTCCTCTTTGGGCATGGACCAGAACTCGTCGCCTTCGGTGCAGAAATATTCCAGCCCCACCCACACCGTATGCTCCGGGTCCTTCACCAGATAGGGGGACCAGTTGTTGAAAATCTGGATGCGGCCCACCTTCACCCCCGTGTCCTGCACATAAATCCAGCAGTCGGGCACGATATTGGCGAGGGTTTTCAAATGGGTTTCGTTTTTCAGGTTCAGCTTGTTCACCAACAGGCCCACGGTTACAAAATCCCGGTAGGGCAGCCCCGTGGCAATGCGCCGCATGTCCTCGGGGGCCTCCGCCATGCCCTCCACCAGGTCCTTCACCGGCATGGTGGAGAAGAAATAGTCCCCCTCCAGGCGCTTTTCCCCTTCCGCGTCCTTGTAGCGAACGGCGCAAACGGCGCCGTCCCTGGTTTCCACCCCAAGCACCTCGGCGTTCATCACCACTTCGCCGCCCAGCTTTTGCACCTCCTGGGCCACAATCTCCCACAGCTGCCCCGGGCCAAACTTGGGATAGCGGAACTCCTCAATCAGCGAGGTCTGCACCTTTTGGGCCCGCTTTTCCTTGCTCATGAAAATCTTGCTCAGCATGTCGGCCAGAATGCCGCGAATGCTCAGCCCCTTGGTGCGCTGCGCGCCCCAATCCGGGGCGATCTCCCGGGGATGCCGCCCCCACAGCTTTTCCGTATAGCCTTCAAAAAACATGCTGTACAGCTTCCGGCCAAAGCTGTTGATGTAAAAATTCTCCAGCGAGTTCTCCGGCAGCTTCACAAAAACGGTTTTCAAATAGCTGAAACCCACCTGCATGGTGGTTAAAAAACCCATGGTTTTCAGGGTTTGCCACTTCAGGCTGATGGGATAGTCAAAAAAATGCTTCTGATAATAAATGCGGCTGACCCGGTTGCGAATCAGCATCACCCGGTCCTCCTTTTCCGGATCGGGGCCGCCGGGGCACAGGGGCACTTCCCGGCCCAGTTTCAAATCGTCAAAGGAGGGCGCGCCTTGCAGGGGCATCATGTCCTGCCACCAGCGCATCACCTCGCCGTCTTTGCTGAAAAAGCGGTGGCCGCCAATGTCCATGCGGTTTCCGCCGTACCGGACGGTTTTGGAAATGCCGCCGATTTCCGAAGACTTCTCCAGCACGGTCACTTCATAGCCTTCCCGCTTTTGCAAAAGCTCAAAGGCGGCGGTCAGGCCGGCGGGACCCGCGCCAATCACGATCACTTTTTTCATCTGTCTGCTCCTATCCCATTGTTTTGTGCGTCAGCGGCCTCAAAGCGTCCGCTCTCCTCTGTTTGACCTTTGCAATTGTAACATGTATGCCCGTCAAAACACAAGCGGATTTGACAAAGTCCGGGCAAACCCGCCAGGGTTCGGCCCCGCCTTGGCTTTTTCGCTTTTGTTTTCTTTTTCGGCGCGGTTACGCGGCAGATTGCGCCCGGTTGATTTTGTGGTATAATAAGTTGTTAAGGTTTGCCTGCCCAAGGGCCGACCCATTTTTCTGAAAGACGGGAGGCGCCTTGCTTGCAGCCTATCTCCCCTCCCCCGGGGTCCCTGATTCTGGCTTCCGGTTCTCCCCGGCGGCGGGAGTTGATCGCCCTGTTGGGCATCCCGGTTCAAATCATCCCCTCTCAGGCCGAGGAGGCCGCGGCCGGAAGCGGCCGGGAGCAAGTGGCCGCCATCAGCCGCATCAAGTGCGACGATGTGTTTCGCCGCCATCCGGACCGCTTTGTGCTGGGCGCGGATACGCTGGTATGCGTTGGGGACCACATCCTGGGGAAACCTAAGGATGAAGCGGATGCCGCCCGAATGCTGCGCCTGCTTTCCGGGGGGTGGCACGATGTTTTCACCGGCGTCTGCCTGCAAGGCCCCCGGGGCTGCCTGGACCTACGGGTGGAAAACACCCGGGTGCGGTTTGTGCCCCTGTCCGACGAGATGATCGCCCGGTACATCCGCACAGGCGAGCCCATGGACAAAGCCGGGGCCTATGCCATTCAAGGCGTCAGCGGCATTTTTATTTCCCGCATCGAGGGCAGCCCCAGCAACGTCATTGGCCTTCCGCTGGCCCTGGTGTCGGAAATGCTTACAGCGGCGGGGTTTTCGCCCCTTGGGGAAAGCGGCCCGTCCTGAGGCGGAATCGCGGCGGGCGCTGTGGGGCGCCCTTCACAAAGATAGAACGGATGTGTGGTAGCGATGGGTTTTGTAGCGCATGATCTGGGCGTTGATCTGGGAACCAGCAATACGCAGGTCTACGTGAAGCATAAGGGGATCATGATCAGCGAGCCCACCATTGTGGTGGTGGAAAGCAGCAACGAGCGAAAGGTTCGCGCGGTTGGCGACGACGCCAAGATCATGCTGGGCCGTACCACCGACGGCGTCATGGCGGTCCGCCCCATGCGGGAGGGCGTCATCACCGATTTTGACATGACCGAGATCCTCATCCAGTATTTCACCCGCAAAGCCATCGGTTCCAGCTACATCGTCAAGCCCCGGCTGTTCCTTACCTATCCCTGCTCCATCTCCGCCATCGAACGCCGGGCCGTGATGGAAGCGGCCAAGCTGTCGGGCAGCCGCAAGGTGTTCCTGGTGGAAAAACCCTTCGCCGCCGCGCTGGGAAGCGGCCTTCCGGTGTTCGATCCCAACGGCTGCATGGTGGTGGATATTGGCGGCGGCACCACCGACGTGGCGGTCATCTCCCTGGGCGGCATCGTCATCAGCCACTCCATCCGGGTGGGCGGCGTGAAGATGGACGAAGCCATCATCAACTTCATCAAGCGGGAGTTTAACATTCTCATCGGCGACCGCACCGCCGAGGAAGTCAAGCTGGACCTGGGCGCGGCCCTCCCCATCCGGGAGGAGCGCCGGGCCCGCATCCGGGGCCGGGACATGGTCACCAACCTGCCCCAAACCACCGAAATCACCTCCACCCAAATCTATCAGGCCATTCGCGAACCTTGCCTGGCCGTTCTCAGCGCCATCAAGTGGGTGCTGGAACGCACGCCCCCGGAACTGGCGGCGGATGTGATGCACAACGGCATCTATCTCACCGGCGGCGGCTCGCTCTTGTATGGCATGGATCAGATGATCGCCAGCGAACTGGGCATTCCGGTGCTGCTGGCCAAGGAACCCATGGACTGCGCGGCCCTGGGGCTTGGCAACATCATCGAGAACTACGAGCTTTTGCAGCACCTGGGCCGCACCAGTTTCCTGAAGCAGAACTGACCGGGCCGGTTTCCAAAGCCCTCCCGTTTGACAGCCGCCTTTTCTTTCAGCGGCCCCGCAAACAACCGGAGGCATCCGCAAACGCCACTGGCAGCATGGAGGACGACGCATGAGGTTAAAGGTTCCCAAAACCGAACGGCGCAAAAGCACAGATACCCGTGGCCGGCGCATTCTCCGCCGCGTTATTTTGATCACCGTGGCCGTTGTTTTGCTGTCTTTGGCAGGGCTGCACCTGCTGGCGCTGATCACCGGCAACGAAGCGCTCACCGGCCCGGAGGA
>JAVBTE010000202.1:0-4176 GCA_031556335.1 Eubacteriales bacterium
TCCCCCCGTCCCCATCCCCCTCCCCGTCACTCCCCAAGCCAAATGTTAAGCTTAACCTCGTCGGCCTGTCGCCCGCCCACCGCCAGGGTACGGCCCTGAAGGCGGAAACAGGCCGGAGCGCCCTGCTCGGCGGCGGTGCCCATCAGGCCCTCGAAGGCGGCAAAGGGCAGCTTGCCTCCGGTTTGAAAGGCTTTTTCCAGCTTAGGGGGTACCTCGCACCAGGGCAAATGGCCCAGCACGTGCTCCACCGGCAGCAGCCGGGCGGAAAGGGCGCCGTTCTTGGCGTAGGCCTCCAGTTGCTCCAGGGGCTGGGCGGTTTCCAGGGCGAACCGGCCCGACTGGGTGCGCAGCAAAAACCGCATATGGGCCGGGCAGCCCAGGGCTTCTCCCAGGTCCTGGCACAGGGTTCGCACATAGAAGCCCTTGGAACAGCGCACGGAAATCAGCGCGCCGTGGTTTTCGGTCAGGGCTGTCAGGCGCAGGTCGTGCACCGTCACCCGGCGCGGTTCCACCGCCACGGTTTGCCCGCTCCGGGCCAATTCGTACAGGCGCTTTCCCTGCTGCTTGATGGCGCTGTACATGGGCGGCGTTTGCGAAATTTCGCCTGTAAAACCGGCCAGCGCCGCCCGCAGGGCCGCCTCGTCCGGAAACCGGTGGCCCCGGGCCAGCACCGCGCCCTGGGCGTCCTGGGTATCGGTGGAGCAGCCAAAAGCCAGCTCCGCCACATAGGCTTTGTCGTGGTCCTGCAACAGGTCAAACAGCCGGGCCGCTTTGCCCACCATCAGGGGCAGCACCCCGGCGGCCTCGGGGTCCAGCGTGCCCGCGTGGCCCACCTTTACACCGCCAAGCAAACGCCGGGCCATGCCCACCACCTGCGCGGAGGACATGCCCGGCGGCTTTAGCACATTCAAAAATCCAATGGCTTGCGTTGGATTTTCCCTGTTCACGCGCTCAGGCTCCCTTCCCTGGCTCTGAGGAGCACTTCCTGCATCTTTTTCACCGCGTCCTCCAGGGGCATGCGAAGGGTGCAGCCGGCCGCCAGATGATGGCCGCCGCCGCCAAACTGGGCCGCCACGCTGTCCACCCGGTAGGGCGACAGGGCCCGAAGGCTGAACTTGATGGCACCGTCCTCGGTTTCCCGGGCAAAATAGGCGATCTTCACCCCGGAGGTGTCGATGGCGTAGTCCACCACGCCGTCGGTATGCTCGCCGGTGGCCTCGGCGGAGCACATGTCCGCGTAGCTCAGCTGCATACCCGCGATTTCCCCGTTGCACAAAAAGGTCAGGGTGGGCAGGGCCTTGCCCAGCAGCCGCACGAAGCCCTTCTCCTTGCGGCGGAACAGCACCCGGCTGCAATGGGCCAGGGGCAGCCCCGCCTCCATCAGACGGCTCATCAGCAAAAAGGCTTCTGCATTGGTGTTTTCATACACAAAATTCCCGGTGTCTGTGGAAAGGGCCGTATACAGGCAAATGGCCTCCTCCTGCTGGAGGGGAAGGCCCAGCTCCTGCTGCACGCGGCTGACCAGCACCGAAGTGGAGGGCGCGCCGCCGTCGATCAGGTTGATCATGGCATAGGCGGGGTTGGTTTCGTGGTGGTCAATCTGGGCGGTGAGGGGCGCGCTTCTAAACAGCGCTTCCGCCTCCCCCATGCGGTCGGCGCAGCTTACGTCCACGGCAATGGCCAGGGTGCCCGGGGCGCTTGCGTCCACCTGGCCGGTTACGTCCCCTGGCTTGCGGATGGAGTAAATATCGGGCAGAAAAAACAGGTTCATGGGCACAATGCCGTCCAGCACCAGAATGACCCGCTTTTTCAGCTGCTCCAGCAGCATTTTCAGCGCCAGGGCGCTGCCGATGGTGTCCCCGTCCGGGGAGATGTGGGAAAACAACAAGATGCTGTCCGCATTTTCAATCGCAGACAGCAGTTCCTTCATTTGGTATCGGTCAGTCGCCTTCGGGCCGGGCTTTGTCATTGGTTTCATCCTCCGCTTGCACCTGCCGCAAAACAGACGCAATGTGAATGCCATATTCAATGTTTTGGTCCAGTTCAAACAAAATTTCGGGAGCGTAGCGGATGATCATCCGCTGGCCCAGCTCGTGCCGGACAAAGCCCGCCGCTTTTTTCAACGCCGCCAGCAGGGGGGCGCGGTTCTCTTCTTCCAGAATGCTGATGTAGATTTTGGCGTAGCGCAGGTCCCTGGTCACATCCGCCCGGGTCACGCTAAAGGTGCCCTTCACCCGGGGGTCGGACAGCTGCTCCCGAATGATCAGGTCCACCTCCCGGCGCACCTGCTCGCTGATGCGGTCAATCCGTTGATAGCTCACAACTTGCTCCTTTTGGCGGGTTCTTTCCCCGGGGACGCTTCGCTTTCCAAAACGCCCCGGGGAATCCATCCTTACCGCTCAATTTCCTCCATCACAAAGCACTCCACGATGTCGCCTTCCTTGATGTCGTTAAAGGCATCAAAGCTGACGCCGCACTCGTATCCGGCGGCCACTTCCTTGGCGTCGTCCTTAAAGCGCTTCAGGGAAGAAAGCTTGCCCTCGAACACCACCACGTTGTCGCGAAGGAGGCGAACCTGGGCGTTGCGCTGCAATTTGCCGTCCTGCACATAGCAGCCCGCCACGGTGCCCGCGCCGGTGATGCGGAAGGTGTTGCGCACCTCCGCGTGGCCCAGCAGCACCTCTTTGAACTCGGGGGCCAGCAGGCCCTTCATGGCCTTCTGAATGTCCTCGATGGCCTGGTAAATGACGCGGTAGAGCCGAATGTCGACCCCTTCCTTGTCGGCGGTCTCCCGGGCGCTGTTGTCCGGGCGAATGTTAAAGCCGATGATGATGGCGCTGAAGGCCGAGGCCAGGTTCACGTCGTCCTTGGTGATGGCGCCCACGCCGCTGTGCAAAACGCGCACCCGCACCTCGTCGCTGGACAGCTTTTCCAGGGCCTGCTTCACGGCCTCCACGCTGCCCTGCACGTCCGCCTTGATGATGATGTTCAGGTTGACGATCTTGCCCGCGTCGATGTGGCTGAACAGGTTGTCCAGCGACACCTTGGAGGAGGCGACCACACGGGCGGCCTTCACCTTGTCGCGGCGCTCCTGCACCACTTGACGGCCTAGGTGGTCGTCGGCCACGGCCATCATGTCGTCGCCCGCGCTGGGCACCTCGGTAAAGCCGGCAATCTCCACCGGCATGGACGGCCCGGCCTCGGTGACCCGCTCGCCCCGGTCGTTGACCATGGCCCGCACGCGGCCGCTGGCCATGCCCGCCACAATGTTGTCCCCCACATGGAGGGTACCGTTTTGCAAAAGCACGGTGGCCACGGGGCCACGGGATTTGTCCAGCTTGGCCTCGATGATGACGCCCTTGGCCATGCGGTTGGGGTTGGCCCGCAGCTGGCGCATGTCCGCCACCAGCAGGATCATTTCCAGCAGGTTATCCACGCCTTCGCCGGTCACGGCGCTGACAGGGGCCATGATGGTGTCGCCGCCCCATTCCTCGGGCACCAGCTCGTAGGCGGTCAGGTCCTGTTTCACCCGGTCGGGGTTGGCGCTGTCTTTGTCCATCTTGTTGATGGCGATAATGATCGGCACATCCGCCGCCTTGGCATGGTTGATGGCTTCCACGGTCTGGGGCATCACGCCGTCGTCCGCCGCCACCACCAGCACCGCGATGTCCGTGGACTGCGCGCCGCGGGCCCGCATGGCGGTAAAGGCCTCATGGCCGGGGGTGTCCAGGAAGGTGATGACGCGGCCGTTCAGGTCCACCGTGTACGCGCCAATGTGCTGCGTAATGCCGCCTGCCTCGCCCTGGGTCACCTTGGCGTTGCGGATATAGTCCAGCAGGGAGGTTTTGCCGTGGTCCACGTGGCCCATGATGGTGATCACAGGGGGGCGGGACTCCAGGTCCTCCTCCGCGTCCTCAAAGTCGGTATCGGTCAGCGCGTCCTCGGCGGTCTTGGCCAGGTTCATTTCCAAATCCACGCCGAACTCCGAGCAGACCAGGCCTGCCGTGTCAAAGTCCAGCTCGCTGTTGATGTTGGCCATCACGCCCAGCAGCAGCGCATCCGGGTCATCCGGCTGGGCGGCGATGGCCTTGTGGCCCATTTCTTCAACGATGATGATGGCTGTGTCCTGGTCGAGCATCTGGTTGATGGTGACCATCATGCCCATCTTCATCAGTA
>JAVBTE010000187.1:0-24677 GCA_031556335.1 Eubacteriales bacterium
CGGTTGGAAGCTATCAAATCTTCCGGGATGGCGTGGATGTGACCCAGGAGTACGACGTTCAGACCATTCCAGGTGATTTGGTGATTCAGCCCAAGCCCATCAAGGTTTCCGCTGAGATACTTACGTTCACCTACGATGGGCAGCCCCACTTCGTGGGCTACACCGTTGGCGAAGGGCTCATCGGCGATGACAAAATCACCGATGTGATCCTCATGGACAACGGCCGCACCGAAGTGGGCAGTAACCCCGTGCAGGTTGGCGCGGTGGAAATCAAAAATGGTGGCAAGGACGTCGGCGGGAATTATCAAATCATCCGCGAGGACGGCTCCATCACCATCACACCACCTTTGAATTTGGAATACACCGTGGAGTATTACTTTGACGGGGTGATTGATCCCCTTATGACCCAGGTGATTGGCGGGCAGCCCCTGGGGGCGGTCATCACCGTTTCCCCCAACGAAACCTTGAACGGCTACGTGCTTGGCAAGGTGGTCTATGGCGAGGACATGAACACGCAGAACCTGGTCGTCTCGCTGGACCCGGTCACCAACGTCATTCGGGTGTATTACGAACTGGCGAAAAACCTCAGTTACCGGATTGAGTATTATTACCTGGACGTGGAAACCCACCAGTATTCCATGGGAAGCAAAGACCTGGTGGGCGGCCAGGCGGCGGGTACGGTCATTCGGAACATCGACGACCGCATCACGCTGAATGAACGGGCCGGGTACGACTTCAAGCGGTGCGACGGATTGCCGCTGACCCTGACCGTCGATGAGAACGCAAACGTGATCCGGGTGTTCTACGATCCACGTTCCGACGCCCAGTATAAAGTGGAATACTACTACAACGGCGTACAGGACACAAGGGCGGCGGAGAAGTATACGGGCCAGGTGGTCGGCGCTGTGATCCGGGGATACGAAAGCAAGCTGAAGCCCGGCTATGCCCTAGTCAGGGAAGAGCATATGCCGCTAAAAATCAGCCCCAATCCGGCAAAGAACGTGATTCGCGTCTACTACGAAACCGTCCATGGAGGCGTACCTTTCGCCACCATTGTGGATGCCGGAATCCCGCTGGGCGCGGGCAGCGGCAGCCTCAACGTTGGAGACTGCATGCAATAAACGCAAACACCTTAACCCGGCCGCAAAAGCAGCCGGGTTAAGGTGGGTTTTCCGGAAGAAAAAAATCGCGAGGTGACGCTTTATGAAAAAGGGAATAGCCGTGCTGGTTTGTTTGGGAATTTTGCTTGGAATGCTGGTTTGCGCGCAAGCGGAGGAGACGGCCATTGATGCCGGCCCCAACGCGGTGCTTGTGGTAGGGTCCACAACGCCCATGAGCGGCGATTTTTTCACGGACATGTGGGGCAATAACACGTCGGATATTGACCTGCGCTCATTGATCTACGGCTACAACACCGTGGTCTGGAACGGCGACGGGAATTATGAGTTTGACAAGACCGTGGTCAAAGACGTGCAGATGACCACGAAGGGCGGCAACCGCACCTACCGCTTTACCCTGCAGGACGGCCTGGAGTACAACGACGGAACGCCCATTACGGCCAAGGATTATGTGTTTTCCGCCCTGCTCATTTCCGACCCCAGAATGACCCGGCTTGGGGCGGTTCCCAGCGCCCTGCAACAACTGGTGGGGTTTGAAAAATACGTGAAGGGCGTGGAGCGGGCCCTGGAATTGCAGGCCAAGGCGAAAAAGCCAAAGGAGATCAAGGTGCCCTTTGCCGGCATTCGCCTCATCAGTGATATGGAGTTTTCCCTGACGGTTCAAAAGTCTTATTTGCCATACTTTTACGAGCTGGCGCTGGTCAGCGTGCAGCCCTATCCTATGGGCGTTTTGGCGCCGGAGTGCGATGTGAAGGACAGCAAAAAAGGCGCTTACCTGGAAGGCGATTTCACCCGGGAGATGCTGGAAAAGACCGTGCTGGACCCTGTGACGGGCTACCGGTTCCATCCCGCCGTTACCAGCGGGCCTTACTCCCTCGTATCGTATGACGCCGAAACCCATGTGGCGGTTTTGGAAAAGAATCCCTTGTACAAAGGAAATTTTGAAGGCCAAAAACCCATCATCGAAAAGCTGGTGTACCAATATGGGGACCAGATGACCCTGAGCGAAGATTTGCAAAGCGGGAAGCTGGACTTGCTCCACAAGGTTACCAATGGGGACAAGATTGAGGAAGGCATCTCCCTGGTGACACAGGACAAGCTGAACCGGGCCAACTACCCGCGCACCGGGCTGGCCCAGCTGAGCTTTGCCTGCGAAAAGGGCGTTACCTCTTCCGTGAATGTGCGCAAGGCCATCGCCCTTTGCGTGGACGTGGAGACGCTTTGCACAGACTATTTGAAGGGCTACGGCATGCCCGTGTACGGCTACTACGGGCTGGGCCAATGGATGGTGAACGGGGAAACAGACAAGCTGATGGAGCTGGCCCGGTATTCCCTGAACCTGAACGCGGCAAAGCAGCTTTTGATTGAGGACGGCTGGAACCTTGGCCCGGGCGGCGGGCCCTATCAGGAGGCCATGGGCGGCACGCGGTACCGGAAAGCCGAGGATGGCAGGCTGGAGGAACTGACGCTGACCTGGGCGCGGCCGGAAGGGTCGGACGCGGTGGTTCCCCTCAGCGAAATGCTGGAAAAAAACTGCGCGGAAGTGGGCATCCGTCTGGTGAACACAGACATCCCCTTTGCGGAGCTTTTGCAGCACTACTACCGCCAAATTGACCGTGGCTATGACATGTTCTTTATGGCCTCCAACTTTACCCTCGCCTTTGACCCCTATTACGCCTATAACACGGCGGACGAGTATCAGGGCGTGTTCAACACCACCGGCCTGAGGGACAAAAAGCTGATGAAGCTTGCGGAGAATATGCGCAAAACCGCCCCGGAGGACCTGGAAGGCTACCGGGAGAAGTGGTTCCGTTTCCAGGAGCGGTGGGTGGAACTGCTTCCCACGATTCCGCTGTACAGCAACATCTATTTCGACTTCTTCCGCAGGGATTTGCAGGATTATAAACCCAATTCCAACTGGAGCTGGGCCAACGCCATTCTGTACGCGCGGGTGGGCGAACCCTCGGCGGGCGCCGCCATCGCGGAAAACGGCGAAACCCAGCCGACCGTGGAACCCGCCCAGGGCGAAGCGCCCGGCCAGGAGATCATCATCGAGTAAAAGTGCGGCTTCCGTTGTTGCCAAAACCCAACCGCCGTAGCCACTACGGTCGTTCGGCCTGCTGAAAAAGGCCCGGATTTTATGATGTTTTTTGCTGCTGATTTGACCGCGTGAAACGCGGTCAAATCAAGGGTCCAGGGCAAAGCCCTGGGCGGGGCTAGGGGCGGCAGCCCCTAACCGGATTTTGTCAGCGGTCTGACCGCCGTAGCCACTACGGCGGTTTTTTCGCGCCGCCCATGGACGGCATTGACAAGGGGCCCTTTTTTGGGGTATCGTGAACGGGCGGAATTTGAGAAGGAGGCGGGGCTGGGCTCCGTCTGAAAAGGAGAAAAAGAGCATGCAAAAAGCGTTGGTCTCCGTCATGGGCGTGGATAAGCCGGGCATCATCGCCAAGGTGTCCACGGCGCTGTATGAGCGGAACATCAATATCCTGGAAATTTCCCAAACCATTCTGGACGGCTATTTTACCATGATGATGATTGTGGATATTTCCGGCGCGAAGGAGAGCTTCGCCCAAATCGCGGAAGGGCTTCAGGCCGTGGGGAACACCATCGGCGAAGCGGTGCAGATTCAGCGGGCCGATCTTTTTGAAGCCATGCACCGCATTTAAGGGGGCGCGAGTATGCTTGAAATCAGCGAAATTCTTCAAACCCGGCGGATGATCAGTGAAGAGCATTTCGATATCCGCACCATTACCATGGGCATCAATCTGCTGGACTGCAAGACCACGACGGACGCGGAAACCGCCCAGCGGGTGTACGCAAAGGTCACCCGCCTTGCCAGAAATCTGGTGAAGGTGGGGGACGACCTGGAAAGCGAGCTGGGCATTCCCATTGTGAACAAGCGCATCAGCGTAACGCCCGTCGGCATGATTGCGGGCGACGACCCCATGGCCATTGCCCTGGCCCTGGACAAGGCGGCGGCGGACGTGGACGTGAACTTCATCGGCGGGTACGGAGCGCTGATGCACAAAGGCGGCACCAAAGCCGAGGAGGCGCTGCTGGAATCCATGCCCGAGGTGTTTTCCAAAACCAGCCGGCTGTGCGGCAGCGTGAATGTGGCCAGCACCCGCAGCGGCATCAACATGGACGCGGTGCGGAAAATGGGCCACGTCATTAAAAAAACCTCGGAGCTGACCAGCGACCAGGACGGCTTTGGCTGCGCCAAGCTGGTGGTGTTTGCAAACGCGGTGGAGGACAATCCCTTTATGGCCGGGGCCTTTCACGGCGTTGGGGAGCCGGAGTGCGTGGTGAACGTGGGCGTCAGCGGCCCCGGGGTGGTGCAGCAGGCGCTGAAAGCCGTGCATGGCCAGCCCTTTGACGTGGTGGCGGAAACCATCAAGCGGACGGCGTTCAAAATCACCCGGGTGGGGCAACTGGTTGCCCAGGAAGCGGGCAAAAGGCTGAATGTGCCCTTTGGCATTGTGGACCTGTCCCTGGCGCCTACCCCGGCCCGGGGGGACAGCGTGGCCTATATTTTGAGCGAAATGGGCCTGGAGATGACCGGGGCCCATGGCACCACGGCGGCCCTGGCCATGCTCAACGACATGGTGAAAAAAGGCGGCATCATGGCTTCCAGCTATGTGGGAGGCCTGAGCGGGGCGTTCATTCCCGTCAGCGAGGACATCGGCATGATCGAGGCGGCGGCGGGCTGCCTAACCCTGGAAAAGCTGGAGGCCATGACCTGCGTCTGTTCCGTGGGCCTGGACATGATCGCCATTCCCGGCGATACCTCCGCCAACACCATCGCGGGCATCATTGCCGACGAGGCCGCCATTGGGGTGATCAACAACAAAACCACCGCCGTGCGCGTCATTCCCGCGCCGGGCAAAAAGGCGGGGGACACCGTAAACTTTGGGGGCCTGTTTGGCTATGCTCCGGTGATGACCGTGAACGCCGCGAAAAACGACGAGTTTGTGGAGCGGGGCGGGCGGATTCCCGCGCCCCTGCAAAGCCTTCGCAATTAACCGGGCCGCTTCCAGCTTTGCAGCTCGATGAGGTTGCCTTCCGGGTCCCGGGCATAGACAAATTCGGCGGTGATTCCGCCGGGATACGCGGCGGAAACCACCTCTCCAAGGGCGGCACCGCCTTCCGCGATGACCAGGGCCAGCGCCTCCGCCACCGCATCCACCTCAAAAGCCAGGTGGGCAAGCCCTGTGCGATGGATGGCCGGAAGGTCCCCCTGCATCATTTCGTCATAGGAAAAAATTTCAAGCGTTGGACCCTTTTGCTCATATCCGGGCAGAGCCAGATGCTCGCCTGTGATATGGGCGTTTTTAAGCCCGGTCAGGCGGTCCAGCCAATCCCCCCGAAGATTCCTTTGGGGTGGCACTGGCACGCAGCCGAATACCCGCTGATAAAAGCCGGACAGGGCTTGCCAGTCCCTGGCGATGAGGTTGGTGTGCGCATAGCGAATGCCCATAAAACGCCCTCTTGTTCATTGTTTTGATGCAACACCATTCAACAAATTTTACGGCATTTCCTTCCGAAGCCCGCCTCTAAAGCCACGAAAAAAAGGAAAAACGTCTTGTTTCATGTCGAAAGTTGCCATGCCACAAATCCTTTCCCCAAAATGTGACGAAAACCGGGTGCGGGCATATAGTGGCATTGGGAAGAAAAGCGTTTTTTCCCGATTTTCCGGAAAAAAGATGATCTGTTGGAGGATAAAGCATCAATGAATTGTTTTAATTGTGGATGCAATCCATGCTCCTGCATGGGACCCACCGGTCCCACGGGCCCCATGGGCCCCATGGGAATTGCGGGCGTGACGGGTGCCATGGGACCGATGGGCCCCATTGGCCCCATCGGCCCTGCCGGAGCGACAGGGGCGGCGGGCGTGACAGGCGCCACCGGCCTTGGCGGCCCCATTGGGCCTACCGGCCCCACCGGCCCCACCGGTCCTACCGGCGCGACGGGCCCCGCCGGCCCCGCTGGTTTGGCCGGCCCCATGGGCCCGCAGGGCTTCCAAGGCCCCGCCGGGGTCACCGGCGCGACCGGGCCCCAAGGCCTGCAAGGCTTCCAGGGTCCCACCGGGCTTCAAGGGCCTCAGGGTGTGCAGGGCCCCATCGGCCTGACGGGCGCCACCGGCGTTCAGGGTATCCAGGGCATTCAAGGCCCCATCGGCCCCACCGGCACAACGGGGGCCCAGGGCCTTCAGGGGTTCCAGGGCCCCGCCGGCCCCACGGGGGCCACGGGAAGCACCGGCACCCAAGGCATTCAAGGTATTCAGGGCATTCAAGGCCCCATCGGCCTGACGGGGGCCACCGGTTCCACCGGTTCTACCGGCGCAACGGGCCTGCAAGGCGTGCAGGGCCCTCCGGGTTTTGCGAGCTTTGCCTATTTCAGCGCCATCGGCACCCAAACCATCCCCCCCGGCGGCGCCGTGCAGTTTAACCAAACGCCGCTGCCCGCCGTTCTCCCCGTGGATATTGGGTTCTCGGCCCCCAGCACCATTGTGATCACCTCCGTAGGTCTTTACGAGTTGACCTTCTACGGGCTGCCCCAAAACAGCGACATCACCCTCGCCATTTATGTGGATGGCGTGGAGGTTCCGCTGTCCCGGTACACCACGGCCACCTCGGCGGGCGTGGTGTATATCCAAACGTTCCTCAACGTGGTGCTGGTTCCGGCCTCCATCGTTGTGGTGAACGTGTCTGCGGAAAACGCCAACATCGACGACGGCGTGCTGCCCGGCACGATCAGCGCGTCGCTGATTGTGACGAAGCTGAGCTAAAGAAGCCTTGCAAAAGAAAAGCACAAAAGCAGGGGCAGCGTCCAAAAGGCGCTGTCTCCATTTTTTTGCGCTTGGCCGCATACAGTGAAAAGAGCGCTTTCGGCAAAAACCCGCAAGGGAAAGGAAGGAAGAAGAGGCCATGATCAGCATCAGCCTTTGCATGATCGTTAAAAATGAAGAGGACGTCCTGGCCCGGTGCCTTGATTCGGTGGAGGATCTGGTGGAGGAAATCATCATCGTGGACACAGGCTCCACCGATGGAACGATGGAAATTGCCCGGCAATACGCGGACGGACTGTATCAGTTTCCGTGGAGCGACGATTTTGCCGCGGCCCGCAACGAGGCTTTTTCCAAGGCCACGATGGAATATATTCTGTGGCTGGACGCGGACGACGTGATTTTGGAAAACGACCGGGAAGCCTTTTTGCGTCTGAAAGAAACCTTGCAGGCGGATGTGGACATCGTGATGATGAAGTACAACCTGGCCTTCAACGAGGCGGGCAACCCCACCTTTTCCAACTACCGGGAGCGGCTGCTGCGCCGGGAAGCCGGGCACAAATGGGTGGGGGTGGTGCACGAGGTAATCCCCCTGACGGGGAAAATTTTCTACGCGGAAAACGTCGCCGTCTCCCATCTGAAAATAAAGCCATCCGATCCGGCACGGAACCTTCGGATCATGGAAAAGTTCATGGCTGTGGGCGGCGTGCTGGACCCTCGCCAGCGCTTTTATTACGCCCGGGAACTGTCGGACAACGGCCGGTTTGAAGATGCCATCCGCGTGTTTGACGCGTTTCTGGAGGAAGGACAGGGCTGGGTGGAAAACAATATTGAGGCCTGCCGGGGCCTGGCGGCCTGCTGTTTGCGGATGGGCCGGGAGAAGCAGGCCCTGGATGCGCTGCTGAAAAGCTTCCGCTATGACGCGCCCCGGGCGGAGGTATGCTGCGATGTGGGCGAGCATTTTATGAAGCGAGGGTTTTTCTGGCAGGCCGTCTATTGGTATGAGCAGGCGCGAAGCATGGAACCCAAACCGGAGCGCGGCGGGTTTTTGATGCTGGACCGGTATGGCTATGTTCCCTGCATTCAGCTTTGCGTGTGCTATGACCGCCTTCACATGACGGACAAAGCCCGGGAAATGAACGAACTGGCGGGGCGATACAAGCCGGGGGACAAGGCGGTGGAATTTAACAGGGCCTATTTTGCCGGGAAGGAATGAGGGCTGGAACCCATTGCATGCCGCCTGCCTGGCCGCTGCCATACGCAGGCGGCTTTTGCATGGTTTTTTGGAAGCGGAGCCATACTCCACTTGGGTGATTTTGATGGAGTCCCTTTGGACGCAAACGGCGCATATGGAGCCCTTTCCAACCCTGGAAGGCGAAGCGAAAACTGATGTGCTGGTGAGTGGCGGGGGCATGGCGGGGGTGCTGTGCGCCTATTTTTTGAAACAGGCGGGAATCGATTGCCTGCTGGTGGAAGGAAACCGGATCGGCGGCGGGGTAACAGGGAACACCACGGCCAAGATCACCTTTCAGCATGGGCTGTGTTATGGGCCGTTGCTTCGCAAAAAGGGGCGGGAACAAGCGGCGCTTTACCTGAATGCCGGCAGAATGGCCCTTTCCGCCTTTCGGGAATTGTGCGCGGGCATGGACTGCGACTTTCAGGAAAAAAACGCCTTTGTGTTTTCCCGGCAAGACCGGAAGGCCATCGAGCAAGAGGTGGAGGCCGCGAACCGGCTGGGGGAACCGGCTTCCTTTGTGCGCCATGTGCCGCTGCCCATCTCCATCGCGGGGGCGGTGTGCTTTGAAAACCAGGCGCAGTTCCATCCGCTGAAGTTTTTGCGGGCCATTGCAAAGGAACTGCCCATTTACGAGCAAACCTTTGTGCGGCAGTTGAAAGGAAATACGGCCATTACCCAAAAGGGGGCCGTCCGGGCGGAAAAGATGGTAATCGCTACACATTTTCCGTTTTTGAACAAGCATGGCGCGTATTTTTTGAAGATGTACCAGCACCGTTCCTACGCCGTCGCGCTTACGGGCGCGCCCCAGGTGGAGGGCATGTATTTGGAGGAAGTGAAGGATGGGCTGTCCTTTCGCAACCAGGGGGAATGGCTTATTCTGGGCGGGGGCGACCACCGCACGGGCCTGTCGGGGGGCAACTGGCAAACGCTGCGAGGTTTCGCACGGCAGGCATGGCCCAAAGCCCGGGAAGGGGCCCATTGGGCCACCCAGGATTGCATGACCCTGGACGGCCTCCCGTACATCGGCCCTTATGCGAAGGCCACCCCAAACCTTTACGTGGCCACGGGCTTCAACAAGTGGGGCATGACCTCCGCCATGACGGCCGCCATTTTGCTGACCGATCAAATTCTTGGCAGAAAAAACGAATTTGCCCAGTTGTTTTCGCCTTCCCGGGGGATGGCGGCCGGGCCGCTTGCCCTGAACGGCCTGAATGCCCTGGGCGGGTATTTGTACCCCACCGTCAGGCGGTGCCCTCATTTGGGGTGCGCGCTACGTTGGAATCCTGCGGAGCGAACCTGGGACTGTTCCTGCCATGGTTCCCGCTTTGCCGAAAACGGCGCGCTGATCGACAATCCTGCCACGGGAGGGCTGCGCCGTTGAACAACCGCTTTCACGGATACTATTACAAGCACCAAAAGGGGCCGCAGCTGTTGTCCGTCATTGCGGGGAACGCGGCGGACCATGCCTTTGTGCAGCTGGTCACGCAGGACGCAGCCTATCGCTTCCGCTACCCAAAGGCGGACAAGCCAAAGGACCGGCACAACCTGTGCATTGGAAACTGCGTCTTTTCCGGGGAGGGCATTGCGCTTGGGCTTCGCAAGGACGGCGTTACCATAGAGGGCAAGCTGCGCTACACAGGGCTTACGCCGCTTCGGTATTCCATCATGGGGCCCTTTCAGGCCCTGCCGCTGCCCTGCAAGCATGAGGTGGTCAGCATGGCCCACCATGTGGAAGGCAGGGTGACCATCGGCGGGCAGCGGATGGATTTTTCCGGCGGCACGGGCTATGTGGAAGGGGACGCGGGAAGGTCCTTTCCCGACCGGTATTTGTGGGTTCATTGCGGCGCGTTTGAAAGGCCCTGCTCCATCATGGCCTCGGTGGCGGATATCCCGTTTCTGGGCGGGTCCTTCCAGGGCTGCGTTTGCGCGGTGCTGCTGGAGGGCCGAGAATACCGCATGGCCACGTATTTGGGCGTGCGGGTCGTTGCCTGCGAAAAGGACCGGCTGGTGCTGCGGCAGGGACGCCACCGGCTGGAAATACAGTTTCAGTTTCAGGGCGCACAGGCCCTGTTCGCGCCTGTCAGCGGCAAAATGACGCGAATCATTCATGAGCAGGTGGCGTGCCCGGCCCGTTTTCGGTTTTTGGAAAAAGACAAGGTGCTTTTTGACGAGTTTACGGACTTTGCCAGCGTGGAAGTGGTCGAATAGCAGGGGAAAAGAATCAAAACAGCGACAGTTGCTCCGTGCGCTGGCGCTGTTTGCGGATGCGGACAACCTCCCTTGTCGCCTCCACTTCTGCAAGGAAACAGGCGGACTCGTCCCCGGAGGTCAAAATCAGCTCGTCCCGGGCCCGGGTCATGCCCACAAAGAACAGCCGCCGCTCCTCGGCCATCTTTTCCGGAAGGGGATCGTCACCCTTTGCGGGAAAGCCGTCGCCAAGCAAAAACACCACGGGAAATTCCAGGCCCTTGGAGCCGTGAACGGTCATCAGCCGCACCGCGTCCGTCAGATAGCGGTCGGTGGAGGCACGGCGCACGTCCGCGTCCTCCCCGGTGAGCAGGGTGCTGAGCATGGACGGCATATCCTCAAAAAACACGGAGGTATGCATCAGCCGCTCCATGGGCAGGGTTTTGCCCTGCTGGGCGGCCCAGGTTTCCAAAAGCCTGCGGGGCTTTTCCGTCCCCACCTGGGGAAGGTAGGCCTCCGTGGCCGCAAGCCAGGGGCCAAGCACCTGGAAGGATGAAAATTCCCGCCGCAAAGCATTGATATCCGGCTGGGCCATGGCAGCGCATGCGGCCACGGCCCGCTGCGCAAGAGGCCCGGGAATCCGCCAGACGGCCTTCAAACAGCTTTCCAGCGACGCCCCGTCGCTGGGCCAAGGCAGCCAGCGACAAAAGCCCAGGGCCCCGGCCACCGCCCCGTCGGAGAGGAAATCGTCCCTGCCGTAGATGACGCAGGGGATGCTGTCGTGGCGCAGGGCGGTTTCCAGCTGCGCCAACCGGTGGCGGGTGCGGCACAATACCGCGATGTCGCTGAAAGAGCGGGTGCCGTGGCGGCCTTTGCCGGAAGCGGCGGCCCCCAGCATATCCACGCCGCCCACCATGCCGGCGATTTCCTTGGCGATCCACACCGCTTCGTCAAAGGCGCTCTGGGCGCAGGCCAGACGAACCGGCGGCCCGTCCTTTTTGTGGGCCGTAAGCAACCGGGCGGGGCCTGGGTTATGGTCGATCAGCTGAACGGCGCTTTGAAGCACCTGGGGGGTGGAACGGTAATTTTGCCTGAGGGTGATGGTGGAAAGCCCTGGAACTTGGGCTTCCAGCTCCGCGAAGCAGGCCGCGTCCGCGCCCCGAAAGCCATAGATGGACTGATCCGGATCACCGATGACGAACAGGCTTTTTCCGCCCTCCGCCCAGTGGCGGATCAACTGCCGCTGCACGGGGCTTACGTCCTGAAACTCGTCCACCAGTACATGGGTGAACATGGGGAGGCCCTCCGTGGGAAGGTCCAGGGCGCAAAGGAGCAGGTCGTCCAGGTCCCGCACGCCCAGGTCTTCCAAGCGGGCGGCATAGGCGTCGAAGACGGCCTTGTCCAGCCCGGCCTGGGCCAGGGGCAAGCCGTTTTTTACGGCGGAAATCATCCGAAGGCAGGCCAGGGGAGCCAGCCTTTCCCCTTGCTCCGCCAGGATCTGCTTGATCAGCGAAAGGGCCTCGCTTTCTCCAAGCAGCGGCTTTGGCGGCAAAAGCCCAAGGCAAATGGCGTGAAAGGTGCCGATGGTAAGCCCCCGGCACTGCTTTTTGCCCAGGCGGGCCTCCAAGCGTTCCCGCATTTCCCGGGCGGCCTGGTTTGTAAAGGTGACGGCGGTGATTTCGCTCGGGTGGGCCGAAAGCTGCTCCACCAAACAGGCCACACGCTCCACCAGGGTTTTGGTTTTGCCCGTGCCGGGCCCGGCGATGACAGCCACCTCCGGGGCCCTGGTTTCGGCGGCTTCCCGCTGCTGTTCATTAAGGCCGCCAAGGGAAGCGGCCACGTCCTGTCCCGCAAGCGGGCCTTCGTCCTTGGCCGGGTTTTCCGCCGCAGCCCCATCCCCAAGCAAAATCACTTTCTTTTTGCGGGGCGCGGCTTCGGGCAGGCCGGGCATGGCCAGCTGGCCGCCCATCTTTTCCAGTTCTCCCGGAGCGAACAGCGAAACGGTTCCATATTCTCCGTCAAAGCCGCCCAAAAGCTGCACCTTGCCGGCCCGAAGCCGCCGGATGCCCTCCGCCGTGGCATAGCCCGCGGCGGTTTCGATCTCGTCAATGGGAATGTCCCGCAGAATGGAAAACTCCGGCCCCAAACGGGCCAGCATGGCAAAATAGCGTTCCTGCACCTTCTTGCCTGTGGCGGCAACGCCGATGGAAGCGCCGATGACTTCCGGCAGGGGAATGAGGCTTTCAAAACGCTTTCCGGCAAGAAAGGGGAAGCCGCTTTCCCGGTCGGCCAGTTCCTCCACCCGGTGTTGCACCCCGATGGTGAGCTTGCGCCCGCAAACCGGGCACAGGCCGGAAAGACGCTTGGTTTCCTCGGGTTCCAGCCGCACGTCGCAGCCACGGTGCCCGTCCAGATGGTATTTGCCTTCCTCCGGGAAAAATTCCAGGGTGCCTTCAAAGCCCTCTCCGGTTTCGATGGCCTTTTTCATGGCGGCATAGGAAGGCGCAATGCGCAGAAGGTTGGCTTCCCGGCCCAGCTTGGCGGGGGAGTGGGCGTCGGAATTGGAAACCATGGTATAGGGGTCCAGCATGGAGACCCGGCGGTTCATGGGTGGGTCGGAGGAAAGCCCGGTTTCCAGCGCATGCACATGGGGGGTCAAGTCCTCAAAGCATTCCTCCAGGGTTTCAAAGCCGGAAAAGGCCCCAAACACGGAAAAGTGCGGGGTCCAGATGTGGGCGGGAATATACACCGCCTGGGGGCAGGCGGAAAGGACGATCTCCAGCAGGTCGCGGCTGTCCAGGCCCAGAATGGGCCGCCCGTCGGAATGCAGGTTGCCAATGGCCTCCAGCTTGTGGGCCAGGGTTTCCCCGGCCTCCAGGCTGGGCAGCAAAATGACATGGTGCACCTTGCGGGTTCTGCCGTTCTTTTTATAAATGGTGCTGATCTCCCCGGATACCACAAACTGGGGCCCCTGGGCGGAAACGGAGGCCTCGCCCCCCAGACGGCAGGGCAAACGGCGGTTCGCCTTCAGGCGGTACAGGCCGTCCTCGGCGGGCTCCAGGGCGTCGGCCAGCTCCTGCCGCCAAGCGGGGTGGGTAAAATCTCCGGTGCCGATCAGGCCGATGCCTTTGCGGCGGTCCCACAGGTCCAGGTTTTGCGCGTCGCAGTCCCGGCTGGTGGCCAGGGAGTATTTGGAATGAATGTGCAAATCCGCGATCAGCATAAAATCATCCTTTTTGGAAAGGAATTTTTCAGGAAAACCAAAGCTATGGTTGATTGTACCGTTTCCAGGAAAGCAAGTCAATGAAAGAAGGCGAAGAGGGGCGAAATTCCCTCTTGACAGGCGCTTTCCATTTGGTTACCATGAAAACAAACGATTGCACACCGGAAGAACCGAAAGGAGAACCTTCATGGGCTTTCTCATTCATCCCTGGAAGGTCGCGGAAGAGGGCCTGGACAAAAGCCGCGTCCGTTTTTCCGAAAGCCTCACGTCCATTGGCAACGGAACCATGGGCATGCGGGGCAATTTTGAGGAAGATTTTACCGGAGACACCCACATTGGCACCTATTTGGCCGGGGTGTGGTTTCCGGACAAAACAAGGGTGGGCTGGTGGAAAAACGGCTATCCCAAGTATTTTGGCAAGGCAATCAACGCGGTGCGGCTGACAGGCATCCATGTGGAGCTGGACGGCGAGGCGCTGAACCTTGCCACGGCCCGGGTGGAAGCATTCAGCCGCGAGGTGGACATGCAAACCGGCCTTTTTTGCCGCCGGTTTACGGTGAAAACCGAAAAGGGCCAGGTTCGGGTGGAAGCGGAGCGGTTTGTGTCCCTGGCCCAAAAGGAACTGCTGGCCATTTCTTACGCCATCACGGCGGATTACCCCGCGCGGATCGTGATGCGGCCTTACTTGGACGGCCATGTGCGGAACCTGGACAGCAACTATGAAGAAACCTTTTGGGACATGCTGGAGGAAGAAGAAACCGAGGACGCTTTGGTTCTTTTGACCAAAACCAAAGAAAACCCCTTTGGCGCGCCCCGCTTTGCCGTGGCCGCGGCCATGAGCTGCTGGGCCGACGGGCTGGAGCTGCAAGAAAAAAAGCTGGCGTCCGGCTATGTGGAAATGACCTACGCCGCCACGCCGGAAGCGGGGGAAACCGTCACGCTGGAAAAGTACGCCCTGTGCTTTACCAGCAGGGACCATGAGCAAAGCGTGCTGACCACCATGGCGCTGAAAGCCGCCTCCCGGGCCCGGGAGCTGGGCTATTTTGAGCACCGCAGGCTACACACCGCCAGCTGGAAGGAACGCTGGGAGGGCTGCGACGTGGTGGTCGACGGGGACGACGGGGCCCAGCAGGGCATCCGCTTCAACCTGTTTCATCTGCTCAGCACCTATTCCGGGGATGACCCCAGGCTGAACATCGGGCCCAAAGGCTTTACGGGGGAAAAATACGGCGGGGCCACCTATTGGGACACGGAGGCCTATTGCCTGCCGGTGTACATGGCGGTGGCGGGCCGGGAGGTGGCCCGGCAGCTGCTGCTGTACCGCTATTTGCAGTTGGACGGGGCCTATGAAAACGCCCGGCAACAGGGCCTGAAGGGCGCGCTGTTTCCCATGGTCACCTTTACGGGGGTGGAGTGCCACAACGAATGGGAAATCACCTTTGAGGAGATTCACCGCAACGGGGCCATGGCCCACGCCATTTTCAACTATGTCACCTACACAGGGGATTCGGACTATATTTTGAAGGAAGGCTTTGACGTGCTTTGCGGCGTGGCCCGCTTTTACGCGGACCGGGCGCATTTTTCGGCGAGAAAGCACCGGTATATGCTCCATGGGGTGACCGGGCCCAACGAATACGAAAACAATGTGAACAACAACTGGTATACCAACCGCATCGCGGCCTGGAGCATCGAACTGTTCTGCGCGGCGGCCACGCAGGCCGGGCAGGCCCGCCGGGAGGCCCTCGGGGTGACGGCGGAAGAGCTGAGCCATATGCGGGATGTGGCGGAGCGGATGTACCTGCCGGAGGACGGCGAACTGGGCATTTTTGTGCAGCACGATACGTTCCTGGACAAGGAACTGACGCCCGCCTCCCAAATTCCCAAAGACCAGCGGCCCATCAACCAGCATTGGTCCTGGGACAAAATTTTGCGCTCCTGCTTCATCAAACAGGCGGATGTGCTGCAAGGGCTGTATTTCCTTGGCCATTTGTACGACAAGGACGTGAAGAAGCGCAATTTTGATTTTTACGAACCCATGACCGTTCACGAAAGCAGCCTTTCGCCCTGCGTGCACAGCGTTCTGGCGGCGGAGCTGGGCTACCGCGAAAAGGCGGTGGAAATGTACCGGCGCACCGCCCGGCTGGACCTGGACAACCTGAACAACGACACAGACGACGGCCTGCACATTACCAGCATGGCGGGAAGCTGGCTTTCCATTGCCCAGGGCTTCGCGGGGATGCGCACGGTGGACGGGCTGAGCCTTTCGCCCTTCCTGCCGGAGGCGTGGCAGGGCTACGCCTTTCAGTTCCATTACCGGGACCGCTTGCTGCGGGTAACGGTAAAGCCCTGCATTGCCACGGTAACGCTTGTGAAAGGCAGCCCTGTGGAGATCACCCTTTGCGGGGAAAAACAAACGCTGAAAACCGAACTCAACCACGCGCTGGAATGAGTTTGCTTTCACCGCGTGAAACGCGGTAAAAAGCGGGGTTTGGGGGGCGTGCCCCCAAGCGGGGTGCAGGGGTGAAACCCCTGCAAGCGTTCCCCGTCCCCACGCCCCCCGTCCCATGCACCGCCCTTCGCCTCCCGCATACGATGCTGTTAGGAAGCATCTGTGGGAGGCGATTTTTTTGCGGACCATTGCAGTGATCGGCGGTGACGAACGCGCCGCAAGGCTGGCAGCCTGTTTTGAAAATGCCGGGGATTTGGTACATACGCTGGGCCTGCGAAAGGACGACGGGATGCGCTGCGATGTCTGCAAGGCGGACGTGGTGCTGTTTCCCTATCCGTTCTCGGTGAAAAACGGCAACATTCCCAATGTGCAGGGCGTAAACCTGGACCCGGCCCAGCTGATGGCCGAGGTGCGCGCCGGTGCGACGGTGATTGCCGGAGACGGTATACAGCCTTATGTGGCGGCGGTTACGGCGCTGGGCAAGGCGCTGGGCTTTCGGCAATACGCCGAGGACGCGCTTTTTTTGCAGGCGAACGCCGAAATATCGGCGGAAGGCGCGCTGTGCTATGCCATGCAGCAGCTGGGCTGCACGGTGCAGGGCGCCCGCTGCCTGGTCACAGGCTACGGCCTGTTTGCCCGGGCCCTGGCGCTGCGGCTGAAATGCCTGGGGGCGGACGTGACGGTGGCCGCCCGCAGCGCCATGGCAAGGCTTCAGGCAAAAGAGGATGGCATGGAGGCCATTGATTTTTCGTCGCTGAAAGAAACTGCCGGATGGGCCCGGGTGCTGCTGAACACGGTTCCGGCGGAAGTGGTGGGCAGAGAAGCGCTTTCCGCCTTTCCGAAAGACGCGCTGCTGCTGGAACTTGCCAGCGCGCCCTACGGCTTTGACCGGGAGGCGGCAGAAGCGATGGGGCTTGCGACGGCGGTGTTGTCGGGCATTCCCGGAAGGTATGCGCCGGAATCCGCCGCAAAGGCGCTGCATGGCGCGGTGATCCGGCTGTTGGAAGGAGAAGAACCATGAAAAAAACAACCATCGGGTTTGCGATGACAGGCTCGTTTTGTACATTGGAAAAGGCGCTGGAACAGATGGGGGAGCTGGTGGACCGGGGCTACGAGGTGCTGCCCGTCCTGTCATTTCATGTGGCCAAACTGGATACCCGGTTTTTGACCGCCCAGGCGGTGTGGGACCGGGCCACGGCCATTACCGGCCATGAGCCGCTTACCACCCTGCAACAGGTGGAACCTTTGGGCCCCAAGCGCGTGACGGATGTGTATGTGATTGCGCCGGCCACGGGCAATACGCTGGCAAAGCTGGCGGCAGGCATCTTCGATACCCCGGTGCTGCTGGGGGCCAAATCGCACCTGCGCAACGACCGGCCTTTGGTGCTGGCCGTTTCCACCAACGACGGGCTCAGCACCGCCGCCCAGAACATTGGCAAGCTGCTGGCCCAGCGGAATGTGTATTTTGTGCCCTTCACCCAGGACGATCCCTTCAAAAAACCCCGTTCGCTGGTGGCGGATTTTTCGCTGATCTCCAAAACTGTGGTTTCCGCCCTGTGCGGGGTGCAATTGCAGCCGATTTTGTCGGAACCGCACATGCCGGAAAGCCAGGAACAGGCATAAAGTGGTAATATTCTGGCGGGAAGTTGAAAACTTCTGTCAAACAGTGTAACAAACTTGCAACATTTCCCCTTTTGATGTATAATAAAGGGTACACAAAGGGGGAGAGGCGTATGCTTCGAAAGGGCTTGAAGGTGGTAACCGCGTTGTGGCTTCTGGCGGCTGTTGTCGGATGCGGCCCGGCTTTTGCCGAAGTGGTCGCTCTCCGGGAGGAACGCACGGTGGTTGGGGAAAACCAGGTGGTCTATCCCCAGCTGGCGGGGCTTGACAACGCGGAAATTCAGCAAAAAATCAATGACGACATCGTGCTTCGGGGGGACGTCACCAGTTCGCTTTTGACCCTGGGAACCCTGCGGGAAGGCGGATGGGGCCTGAAAGTGGGCTACGATTCCTTTTTGGGAAACGGCGTCCTTTCCGTGACCCTCAGCGCGAAAGGGCAGATGAAAAACGGCCGGGAAGGCCAAGAGAACACCGCCCTTTGCTATGACCTGGCCACGGGGGAACCCATCAGGGCGGCGGACCTTTTTACCGATTTGGCGGGGGCGGTGGCCTACATGGAGGAAAAAGCCACGGCCACCTTGCTGGAGCAGTTTTCCGGGTACCTGGAAAACAGCGAGCTGACCCCGCTGCCGATTGATAACTTTGCCCTGGACGCGGACGGGATCACCTTCTATTATCCCGGCAGCCAGTTCAAGCTGATCAGCGGGTATAGCGGCGGGTGCCAGTTTTATTACGAGGAGCTGGCGCGGTTTTTGAACTGGGACGGCGTGCTGGGCCAAATGGTGAAGCCCCAGGAATTGCCCCCGGCGCAGGCCAAAGCCAAAATTGCCGAGATGGTTGAAAGCGGCCGCCTTCCTCATGTGCCGGTGAAGATTGGAGACAAAATACCGGACATCGTGGAAAAGTACCGCCTGTTGCGGGAGCCGGACCAGTTTGTGGGCGGCAAGTATTATCAGATGGAAGCCCCCGTGTTCCGGCAGGTGCTGGTTTTGTCTGACAGCCTGGAGGGCGGATACGACCATTCGCAAGTGCTGGGGCTGCAAAGCTTCCGGGCCGATTTGTTCGGCATCAGGGCCGGGGAAACCACCAGGGAAGAGTGGCGCGCCGTTTTGGGGCAGCCGGACGACACATTGGTGTTTGACGAAAACCTGGCCTACGACTATGGCATTCCCCAAGGGGAAAGCGATTTTTACACCTTCGGCAACTATCAGCTGCGCCTGCACATGGGCCAGGACGGCATTTTGCACAACATTCGGGTTTCCAAGTAAAACAGATACAAGCGTCTCGGAGGGACAGACATGCATCAAGGCAAAGGCGGCAGGAAGAAAACAACCGTGCGTGAATATTCGTCGGAGTCCCTGATGTTTCGCAGCATCATGGGCGTGATCGTGATCGCGCTGGGCGTGGTCGCGCTCCTCTCCGTGGTGACCAATATGAGCGGCACGGTTTTTTCCGTGACCCGCGAAATTGTGCAGGGCCTGGGCGGTATCCTGTGCCTTGGGGTTCCGTTGTTCCTGATGTGGAGCGGCGTGCTGCTTACCTTTTCCGCCCGCCAAAGCATGCCCGTCCGGGGAATTGTGCTGGCCTTTGTTTTCTATCTGGCCTTGCTGGCCATCATCAATTTGCTCAGCAAGGTAAGCACCCTGCCCTTTTTGGAGCACCTGGTGAAGTACAACCAGCAACTGCACCCGCCCCTGGTGCAGCCCCAGGGTTTTTGGGGCATGCTCACCGCCAGCTTTACGCTTTGCGGCAGCTGGAATACCTTTGGGGGCGCGCTGGGCATGCTGTTTGCCTGGGTGCTTTGGACCTATGTGGGCACCACGGCCGGGGTGGTGGTGCTGGTGCTGGTTTGCCTGTGCTGCGCCATGTTCTTCTCCCGTTTCGACCTCATCGGCTGGGGCCGGGAGATGAAAGAGCGTTCCGACGCGAAGCTGGAGCAGCGCGAAGAGAACCGCAAGCAGCGGGCCTACCAGGAACAGCTGCGCCTTCAGGCCGAAATGGAGGCGCAAAAGCCCGTTCCCGCCTACAAACGCCGGGGAAAGAAAGGGCAGGAGGACGAAGAAATGAAGCCGGCCATGGCCATGCCCATGGGGCCGGGGGGCTATCCGATGATGCCAATGAACGGCATGCCCATGCCCTTTCCCATGCAGATGCAGCAAAACCAGGGCATGGCCGATTCCGCCATGGGGTATGGCAAGCCGATGTTTCCCATGCAGGCCCAGCAGCCTGTGCAGCTGTATGATGAGATGATCATGCCCCAAACCGAGGACAAGCCCGCCTGGCGGCTGGGGGGAGGCGGCAAGAAAAAGAGCAAGGCGGCCCCCGCCGAGGGGTACGTGCCGCCGATGGCCTCCATGCCGCCCATTCAAACCGCCATGACCTTTACGCCCAGCGAAGTGGGCGAGGCGGCGCCGGAAGCCAACACCCGGGAGGGGAAAAAGCTCACCGCCCGCATGGAGGAGATCCGGCGGCGCAAGGCCGAGCTGGCCCAGGATATTTTCCACGGCGATTCCCAGCCGGAGGCCGCGGAAAACCTGCAGGGCAGAACCATTGCCCTAAACGCGGGGGGGCAGAACGTGGCCATGCCCGCGCCCGCCTCCGCAAAGGTGGCCCCGCCGGCCTCGGAGCCTGCCGGAAGGCCGGAACGGGAAACCGCGTACCGGCGGCCCGACCCGGCGCAGCGCCCCGCCTTTGAACAGCCCCCCATGAGCGGCGTGCGGCTGGACAAGCCGGATTTGAAACTGCCGGATACCAAAAAGGCGGCGGAAGCCCTAAACCCCAAACCCCAGGTTCAGCCTTACGCCTATCCCACACTCGATCTTTTGAACATGAAGCAGACCCAGCCGGCGGACACCCGCGCGGTGGACGCGGAAAACGCCGCCAGGCTGGAAAAAACCCTGGAAAGCTTTGGCATTCCCGCCCGGGTGCAACGGGTGACCCATGGCCCGGCGGTGACCCGGTTCGAGCTGGGGCTGGTATCCAGCGGCATCAACGTGAAGCGCATCATGAGCATTGCCGACAACATCGCCTTGGAAATGGCGGCCAACGGCGGCGTGCGCATTGAAAGTCCCATTCCGGGCACCAATTTGTTCGGCATCGAGATTCCCAACAAGGAAGTGATGTCCGTTTCCATGGGCGAAGTGCTGCTGAGCCCGGAAATGAGCTCGGCCAAGTCGGCGTTGGCGGTGGGCCTGGGGAAGGATATCGCGGGCAAGCCCGTCATTTGCGACCTGGCCAGAATGCCCCATTTGCTGATTGCCGGCCAAACGGGCAGCGGCAAATCGGTTTGCATCAACACCATTATCAATAGCATCCTGTTCCGCTCCTCGCCGGAAGAGGTGCGCATGATCATGATCGACCCCAAAGTGGTGGAACTGCAATGCTATAACGTCATTCCTCACCTTTTGATTCCCGTGGTGAGCGACCCCCACAAGGCGGCGGGGGCCCTGGCCTGGGCTGTGGCCGAAATGCTGGATCGCTACCACAAAATGCAAAGCAAAAATGTGCGGGAGCTGTCCGCCTACAACGCAAAGCTGGGCCCGGACGAGGAAAAGCTGCCCCGCATCGTGATTGTGATCGACGAATTGGCGGACCTGATGCTGGCCTGCAAAAAAGAAGTGGAAGAAAGCATCATCCGGCTGGCCCAGCTGGCCCGGGCGGCGGGCATCCACATGCTGGTGGCCACCCAGCGGCCCACCGTGGACGTGATTACGGGCCTCATCAAGGCCAACATCCCCTCCCGCATCGCCTTTGCCGTGTCCTCCAGCATTGACAGCCGCACCATTTTGGACATGAACGGCGCGGAAAAGCTGCTGGGCCGGGGCGATATGTTCTACTTCCCCACGGGGGCCAGCAACCCCATCCGGGTGCAGGGCTGCTTCCTCAGCGACGGCGAAATCGAACGGGTGGTGGACTACATCGGCCAGCGTACCCCTGTGGATTTTGACCCCAACATTTTGGAGGCCCTGGAGGCGGAAAACGAACCGGTCAACGGCCTGGACGATATGGGAGACGGCGGCGTGGACGACAAGCTGCAAGAGGCCATTGAAATGGTCATTTCCGATGGACAAGCCAGCATCAGCATGCTGCAGCGGCGCATGAAGATCGGCTATGCCAGGGCCGGCCGCCTCATCGACGACATGGCCAACCGGGGCGTGGTCAGCAAGGCGGCGGGCAGCAAACCCAGAGAAGTGCTGATGACCCGGGAGGAATACGACCGCATTCGGGACAGCCTGCTGAAATAACAAACCACCAGAAAGGAACAACACAAACAGGATGCTTTGGCTCAAATCGATCGAAACAAAAGACAGCCGCGCCTTGTATGCCCATATGAAGCGGGATTTTCCGGCGGACGAACGTCCGCCTTCCTTTGTGGTAAAAAGAGAAATCGCCAAAAAAACCTACACGGCCCTGTATTTGATGGACGACCAGCAAGCCGTCGGCTACGCGGTGGTGGTGGCCCCGCCGGAGCAGGCCTTTGCGCTGGTGTTGTTTTTGGCCATTTTGCCGGAAGTGCGCGGGGCGGGCTATGGCGGAAAGCTGCTGAAGGAGCTGGAAGCGCGCTTTCAGGGCAAAACGCTGGCCCTGGAGGTGGAGGACCCGGAGGCGGCGAAAGACGAAGGGGAAAGGCACACCCGGGAACGCCGCGTTCGCTTCTATGAAAGGGCGGGTTTTCGCGTGTTGCCCACGGCCCGGGCCAAAATTTTTGGCGTGGACATGCGAATCATGGTCAACACCCGGCAGGAAACCGGCAGCGTGCGCGACATGATGCAGGGCCTGTACGGGTTCATCATGCCTTCCCCCAAATGGCTGAAACACATTGATGTGTGGGATGTGGAGGGAAGGGTTTGAAGGGTGGGAACCGGACCGCAACCCTTCATTGCCGCCCCGTTTTTCCTTGACAATGGGCTGAAAACCTGTGTATAATCCAATCTAACTATGGATTTTTCCGGAAATCCGGACGGGGTGAAGGACATGCTGGTAAAGATACCCAAGGGAATGAAAGACGTGCTGCCTGAGGAAAGCGGGCGCTGGCGGGCCGTGGAAGCGGCCATGCGGGAAGTTTCCAAAATGGCGGGCTACCGGGAAATTCGCACGCCTGTTTTGGAGCATACGGAGCTGTTCGCAAGGGCGGCCGGAGAGACCAGCGACGTGGTGCGCAAAGAAATGTATACCTTTCTGGACAAAGGGGAGCGCAGCCTGACCCTGAAACCGGAAAGCACGGCGGGAACGGTGCGGGCCTTTTTGGAAAGCGGCCTGTATGCCCAAACCCTGCCGCTGAAACTGTATTACGTAAATTCTCCCCATTTTCGGTATGAGGCGCCCCAGTCGGGTCGCCTGCGGGAGCACCATCAGTTTGGCATGGAGTGCTTTGGCGCCGCGCAGCCCTCGGCGGACGCGGAACTCATTGTGCTGGTGGTTCGCCTGCTTTCCGGCTTTGGGCTCAAAAACCTGGCGGTGCGCATCAATTCCATCGGTTGCCCCAGCTGCCGCCCGGCCTACCAGCAAAAGTTCCGGGAGTATTTGAACGGCAAGCTGACCCGCCTTTGCAAAAACTGCGTGGAGCGGGCCCAGGTGAACCCCATGCGGGCCCTGGACTGCAAAGAGGAAGCCTGCCAGGCGGAACTGAAGGACGCCCCCATGATGCTGGACCATCTCTGCGACGAGTGCCGGGAGCATTTTGAGGCCCTTCAAACCTATTTGACCCTGGCGGGCGTGGCTTATACCGTGGACCCGAAAATTGTGCGCGGGCTAGATTATTACACCAAAACGGTGTTCGAGGTGACCACCGACCTGGACAGCGGCCCCCTGACCGTTTGCGGCGGCGGCCGCTACGACGGCCTGGTGGAGGAGCTTGGCGGGCCAAGCATTCCGGGGGTTGGGTTTGGCATGGGCATCGAGCGGGTGCTGATGCTGCTTCATCAGCTGGCCCCGGAGGAATGCCTACTAAAGCCGGAGGCCGAGGCCCCGGAGGTGTTTGTGGCGTGCCTGAACAAAGGCCTTGCGGGCAATGCCTTTTCGCTGATGATGGATTTGCGGGGGCAGGGCATTCGGGCGGACATGGACCACCAGGGCCGCAGCCTGAAAGCCCAGTTTAAGTACGCGGACAAGCTGAACGCCCGGCTGATGGCCATCATCGGCGACGAGGAAGTGGCCAAGGGCGTGGCAAAACTAAGGGATATGGGCACCAAGGAAGAGTGGGAGGCCGCGCTTTCCGGCGTGGCTGCTGCGGTGAAGGAACGCTTGAGCCGGTAAGGCGGGAAGGAACATAGAAATGAACAATCGTACGCATATGTGTGGCGAGGTCACGGCCGCCGAAACGGGCAAACAGGTGGTTTTGAAGGGCTGGGTCCAGCGTTCCCGGAACCTTGGCGGCATCATTTTTGTTTGGCTGCGCGACCGCACGGGCATCGTCCAGGTGGTTTTTGACGGCAACACCATTGCGCCGGAATTGCTTTCCGTGGCGGAAAGCCTTCATGGCGAGTATGTGGTGGAGGTGCACGGCACGGTGGCCAAGCGGGCCCCGGACGCGGTGAACCCCAAGCTGAAAACCGGCGAGATCGAAGTGTTGGCGGAAAGCGCCAAAGTGCTGAACCCCAGCAAAACGCCGCCCATTTATATCGAAGAAGAAACCAAGGAGCAGGAAGCCCTGCGCCTGAAATACCGCTATCTGGACCTGCGCCGGCCCGGCATGCAGAACATGCTCTGGTTCCGGCACAAGGTGATCAAGCTTTTGAGGGATTACATGGATACCCAGGGCTTTATTGAGGTGGAAACCCCCATTTTGACCAAGTCCACCCCGGAGGGCGCGCGGGATTACCTGGTGCCGGCCCGGGTGCGCCCCGGCACTTTTTACGCCCTGCCCCAAAGCCCGCAGATTTACAAGCAGCTGCTGATGCTGGCCGGGCTGGACAAGTATTATCAGGTGGCCCGCTGCTTTCGGGACGAGGACGGCCGGGCCGACCGCCAGCCGGAGTTTACCCAGTTTGATATGGAAATGAGCTTCATCGACCCGGAGGACATCCAGGGCGCGGTGGAGGGCGCGTATCAGCATC
>JAVBTE010000041.1:0-10086 GCA_031556335.1 Eubacteriales bacterium
ACCCGTCCCCCGGCCCCCCGCGGGGGGGGGGGCGCGGTGCCCACCCCCCCCCCGTCCCCCCTCCCCCGTTTACTTCTTTGTCTTTCGCCCCGCAGCGGCCCCGTTCTCCTCGCCGGCGTCGTCGGCGCTTTCCAGCAGCCCGTCGCCATCGTCTTCCAGCAGGGCTTTGTGCTCGTTGATAAGGCTTAAAAAGCGCTTCTTATAATCCCCGGCGGCGGTGCGCAGGCTGGTAATTTCCTTTTCCAGGGTCAGCTTTTCCTCCTGGGCGGTGTCCATCATTTCGCTGGCCTTGTTTTCGGCCTCGGTCACGATTTCGGCGGCGCGCTTTTTGGCGGCTTCCACGGCCTCGTCGCTGATGCGCTGGGCGCTGAGCAAAATATTCTCCAGGGTTTCGCTGGTTTTGGCGATGGGGGCCCGGTCCTCGGCCCGCGTCACTTCCTGGGGAATGGGCCTTACAGAATCCTCGGCGGCCTCCACAGCGGCCTTGGCCTGCTTCAGGTCGGCCTCCAGGGCGTCGATGCGGTCCTGCATGGCGATCATCTCGTCGCAGATCTGATCCAGATAGGAGTCCACATCGTAGGGGTCATAGCCCTGCCCTTTGAATGCAAACTCTTTTTGTTCAATGTCTGAAATCGTAATGCCCATGGTTGTCGCTCCTTTCCAACTTCGCGGCTTTCGAGAGATTATCGATGAATGCCAAAACACATCAAGGTTACGGGAAGGCGGTCCTTCCTGGTGGGTTGGCCCACGGCCGTCAGCTGCAACCGCCCCATGCCCCGAACGGAGATCATGTCTCCCGGCTCCACCCTGGCGTCCGTTTTCAGGGTCAGCCCATGGCGAAGCTTGACATGACCGGAGGTGATGAGCGCCGCCGCCTTTTCTCTAGACAGATGCAGCCCACTGGCCACCAGCGCGTCCAGGCGAAGAGAGGGCACGGTATCGCGCACCTCCCTGCCCACTGGCGCCGCCAATTGCCCCGGGGATTCCACAACAGCCACCCGAAGGGCATTTCGGCCCGCCTGGGTCAGGTTCGCGGCCACATGCGGCGCCACCGCGCTTTCCGCAAACAGATAGGCCCGGTCCTCCCACAGTACAATATCTCCAAGACATTGCCGTTTGATGCCCAAACCCATGACGCTGCCCAGCAAATCACGGTGCTGGGGCGCGCTTTGGCGGGGCCAGCAAATTTCAAGGGTCTGCATGGGAAAATCGGCCGTCCGGGGCTCCAGGCCGGCCCCGCCAAAGCCGGCCATTTGCCGCTCGGCGTCCTCATAGCCGCCAAACAGGCAAAGCCCGGCCTCTTCCTTCCGGGCGGCCACCCTGGCCGCCTCCGCCTCGGGCGGCGTCAGGAACGGGGTAAAGCAAACGCTGCCGGTTCGCGCGGCCCGCAAGGCAAGCTCGTGAAGGCGTTTCAGCGGAAACTCCTCTTCGCCGGTTCTGGGCATTTTACAGCAGAATCCTGTGCAGCAGCGACAATACCCAGCCGGCCACTGTGATCAGCAAAAAGAGCACCGCCGGTGAAAAGTCCAGACTGGTGTTTTGCAGGAAAGAAACCCGGCGCTGGAGCCAGTCGCGAATGGGCTGCAGAATCGGCTCCAGGTATTTTCCCACCAGCTGCACATATTTGTTTTGGGGAATGATCCAGCAAAGAATGACGTACAAAAACACCACCCAGCTACCAATGCGCAAGATCCAATAGGCCAAGGTAAAGATCAGGTTCAGCAGTCCGACCAACACGTTCTTTCCTCCTTTGTGTTCAAAACACTCGTTACATCGCTTTCAAACAGGGTTGTTCACAGTGGGTTACTGGGGATACTCCACGCCGGGGTAGCGCCCTGTGGCGTTTCCCGCGCCAAAAGCGGCATAGGTGCCTGTGGCGTCCCCTGCCATCATGCCGGCAAAAGCGACCGGCTGCCTGCGCTGCGTGCCCTGCTGCGCCGCATAGGCGTTCATCCGAGGCTGCTGCGCGGCGGCGTAGCCGCCGGCCTGCCGCTGGGCGCCATAGCCGCCCGCTTCATAGTTTTGGCGAACAAAGCCCTGGGCCTCCGGCGCGGTGGTAAAGCCCTGCATGGACTGGTCGATGACCACATGCACCGAGGGAGAAGAAATCAAATAGATGCCCCTGGGGGAAATGCGGCTCAGCTTGCAGCCCAGGGTATAGGCCGCGCCGGAAAGCATGTCCACACAGCGCTGGCGCTCGCTGTCGCTGGCAATAAACTCCATGTTCAAAAACACGGACGCGTTGGATTTGATATATTCGATCACCTTGGTGCACTCGTTGCGGCCCCGCAAAAGCACCACGTACTCGATATGGCTGAACACGGTTCCGTCCGCCGCGTGCTGCATGCCGGGGAACGGCACCACGTTGCTGGCCTGGGGGGTTCCCCGCCCCGGCTGGGCAAACACTGGCGCTTGCTGGGGCATGGCCACCGGGGGCTGCTGCTTGGGCATGGCCTGGACCGGCTGCTGAGGAGGCATGCCCTGCGCGGGCTGCCCATAGGAAGCTTGCCCATAGGAGGCCTGCTGCCCGTAGGCTTGGCTTTGGGGGGGCATGGCTTGCTGCGGGGGAAAACTGCGGGTCTGTTCCTCCCGCATTTGGCGCTGACGTTCCATTTCCATGGCGGCTTGCTCCGCCTGCACGTCGCGTTGGCTGCGGTAGGGCACACGCCCGCCATAGTCCTTTCCGGCCCGGTCGAAGGGATCAATTGAACGCATGCGCTCCGTATCCTTTCCCGTCTCCTGCGTCTCGGCCGGCTCCTGTGACAGATCGACGCCCATTCCGCCATAGGCTTCTTCCGCTTCGCTGGACGCATAATAGCTGCCCGGCGAACCGGCGCTGCCCCGGATGAAGCGGTCGCTCTTGTCTGTCAGCCAATCGCCGACTTTATGGAACATTCCCAATCGTCGAAACCTCCTAGTTTTGCGGAAGCATCCGCCCAAGGGCTGCTTCCCGGCAGCGGCATCCATCAAAAAATATGTGCCCTGCCCTCATTTTGCCGCCCGGCTTTCAGGCCCGGTACAGCGCCGTGCCCACCCGCACCATGGTCGCGCCCTCCCGGGCGGCAATGGCATAGTCGTTGGACATGCCCATGGACAGCTCGTCCATCTCCACGCCGTCGACGGCTTCCTGCCGAAGCTGAAAAAACAGCGTCCGCATTCCGCGGAACCAGGCTGTCAGCTCCTGTTCCGTCGCCACCAGCGGCATGATGGCCATCAGGCCCTTCACGCGGATGTTTGGAAAATTTTTCATCTTTTGTAAAAAAGACCTAATTTCTGTAACATCCATGCCCGCCTTTTGAGGCTCCCTGGCAATGTTTACCTGAACCAACGCCGGCATCACCCGGCCGCGCATTCCGGCCCGCCTGTCGATTTCCTGGGCCAGCTCCATCCGGTCCAGGGTGTGCACCATACAGACATGGTCTATTATATATTTAACTTTGTTTGTTTGCAACCGTCCAATCCAGTGGAGCCGAAATTCCGGCGCGATTTTTGGCAGCTTGGGCATGGCCACCTGCACGCGGTTTTCGCCGATATCCAATATTTGTAAGGGTTTCAGCGCATTCACCACCTGGGGGCCCACGGTCTTTGTCACCGCGATCAGCCGGGCTGGCGCCGAATTTTCATAGCAATTTTTGGTTAATTCATCCAAAACATGCGACACATTTCGTCGTAACAATTCTGTATCAATTTCGTTTTGCAATAAGGTTTCCGGCGAATGCTCCGACAAAATCAGCTTTTCCACGCTCATTGGCCTTTCCCCCTTAGTGGAACAGCATCACGGTCTGCCCGGCGGACAAAATACCGGTCTGTATGGCGGAAATGTAAGCTTTTCCGCCGGTTTCCTGAATGATGTTCACGGGTACGAACAGCTTCTTTTCCCCGTCCACCACCACCACGCCCCACTCGTCATTCTGCCTGAACTTGGCCGCCGAGGGCACCAGCAGGCAATCGGCGTATTCCCCCAGCTCCGCCGAGCAGGTGCGCATGTACAAAACCGGGTTCACATCCCCCATCACGGCCAGCCGCAAAAGCAGCTCGCCGCTGGACCGGGTAAAAGAAAGGATTTGCGCGTTCACCACGGTGTTGGAAAAGTGTTCCAGCATCAGCTTGTGGGTAGAGCCCTCCACCGGGTTCCAGGTATTGTCGTGAATCAGCATCAGCACCGCGTAGTTGCTCTTTTTTACCTGACGGTAGATGTTGGTGCGCCCCCGGGAGGCGGTGGTGCCTTCCGGCCGCTGGCCGTTGATCATGGCCCGCACCTCGGTGGGCGTATACTTGTCATATTCCGTAGGGGTCAGCACCTGCTCAAAGCCGTCGGTGTAAAAGCTGACGATGCACTCCTGGGTGGCCCGTTTGATTTTGATCCAGCTGTCAATGCGCTGCCGCTGGGTGGCCTCGTCGTCAAACAGGCGGTTGAGGCGCATGTCCGAGGAATACTGGCCGCGAAAATAGTTTTGCCGCTGGGTAATGGCGGTTTCCAGAATCTTCTCCTGGTTGCCCAGGTTGCCCCGGGCCCCCTGCACCAGGCTGCGCACCTCCAGGCCCCGGTCCACCACTTCGTTTTCCAGCCTCTCCATGCGGGAGTCGATTTTTGTTTCGCCCTTGAGCAGCGTGCGCTGATAGTTTTTGATCTGGTCGCGATAGTCTTGCAAGGTGTTCATTTCCTTGCTGCTGTATCCCGTGGAATACACGTAGCAGATCTCGTTGCTGCGCTGCACCACCCCGCCCTCCGGGGCCAGATAATCGATGCTTTGCACGCCCTCGTCGTCAAAGGCGGTTTCATTGCGAACGATCAGCGCGTCGCCCTTGTAGGTGGTGCCCAGGGTGCCCATTTCGATGACGGCAGTGGTGGGCGCGGAACCCCGGTTCAGGTTCACCACATAAAAAGCGCCGCCGCCCAGCACCGCCAAAATCAGCGCCAGGCGAAGGAAGCGGCCAAAGCCGCCGCCCCCGCGCCTTTCACGGGACCGGGTCTGTTTCCGGGCCTGCTTGCGCACCATGTCCTCCGGCATGCCCTGCATCTGCTGAATTTGCTGCATCTGCTGCATTTGCATCTGATACAGCTGCATCTGCCACTGGGCCAACATTTCCGGCGTTACCTGGGGCTGGGTCATGCCCTGCTCAAGCATGTATTGCAAAATTTCCGGGGTGAACTGCTGCTGGGGGATGCCGTATTGCTGCCACTGCTGCAATTGTTCCGGCGTATAGGGGTTCTGATAGGGCGGCATGCCTCCGCCGTTTCCCTGGTTCCCGCCTTGTTGCACGCGCATCCCTCCTTTGTGCTGTCATTTCGCGACCTTCCGGCTTTGGCCGGCTTCTTGGCCTTACATTGCGCTGCTCTGCTCCATGGCCCTGAGCCGCGCAAGCACCCGCCGCTCCATGCGGGACACCTGCATCTGGGACACCCCCAGCCGCCGGGCGGTTTCCCGCTGCCCCAGCCGGTCCTTGTAACGAAGCAGCAAAAGCTTCTTTTCCGCATCATTCACTTTGCTCAAAACCCATTGCATCCATTCATTTTCTTCCATGCGGTCAAAGCTTTCGTCCTTTTCCCCAAGCAGATCCCCCAGGGTTCCCTCATCCTCGCCCACCGGCGCTTCCAGGGAGGACATCTCGCTTTGGCTACGCATGCTCAGCAGCATCAAAAGCTCGTCCGGGGTAATTCGCATGGCCTCCGCCAGCTCGATGGCGCTGGGTTCCCGCAACCGCTCCTGGGAAAACCGGTCCCGCTCCTGCTGCATTTTGTACAGCTTTTGCCGGGCCTCCCTGGGCAGGCGCAGGCCGCTTGCCTTATCCCGCAAATAGTTGCGCACGTCTCCGGTAATGGTGGGCACCGCGTAAGTGGTGAAGCGGTTGCCCCGCTCGGGTTCAAACCGCTCCAGGGCCTTCAGCAGCGCCATGGCCGCCACCTGTTCCAAATCTTCTGTTTCCGCGCCCCGTCCCGCAAAGCGGCGGGCAACGGCCTTGGCCAACGGAAGAAACTCCTCGAACAACGCATCCCGCAGTTCCTTGCTGCGGGTATGCGCGTACTGTTCCAGCCGTGGCATTATCGCCTCTTCGTTCATGCCGCCTCCGCTCACACCGGCATCGAAAACTCGATGCAGCACACGCCTTCTTCATCACAGTGGAGCTGCACATCCGGCAGCAGCGTCTCCAAAATGCACCGGGTCACCTCTTGGTCCTGCATGGGCTCGCCGGTCTTTTCCAGGCCCCGCACCCCGCAAATCCGGCAGCTGAACCGCCCGTCCCGGGCCGCCGCGAAAAACTGAAATTCTTTCAGCCGAACGGACTGGTGCAGCATCAGGTCGCAGCATTCGTCCGTGATGGTCCGCAAATCGTCAATCAGGTCCACTTCCAGCCCCGCCAGCATGCCAAAGCCGCTGAGGGCCATGCGGGCCACCAGCGCAAAATCCATGTCCGCGGGGATGGTCAGGGATATCGACCGCTCCATAGGCTGCTTGTCCATCGGACGCCTCCTGAATCCAAAGAATGATCTTGGAACTTTTATCCTATCATATCCAGCAACATTTTGGCAAGCAGCAGCCCCAGCACAGCCAGCATCATCCCCCGCACCACCCCGGCCCCCTTGCGGATGGTAAGCCGGCTGCCCAGGAAGGCCCCCACCATGGCGCAAAGCCCGGCGGGCAGGCCCAGCAGAAACACCACGTCCCCGGTGAAGATCAGGCTGACCAGCGCCGCCACGTTGCTGGAAAGATTTACAACTTTTGCGGTGCCGCTGGACAGGACCGCCTCCATGCCAAACAGGCGCATGAACAGCAAAATCAGAAACGTGCCCGTGCCCGGCCCTACCAGCCCGTCATAAAACCCGATGGCGCTTCCCACCGCCACGGACAGCGCAAGGGCCTGCTTGGCCGTCCACGCCCGGGGCGCCGCCTGCTGCTTGCGCCCCTGCAAGGTGAACACCGCCGCCACGGGAATGCAGCCAATCACCAGCCACCGCACCACCGTTTCCGGCAACCGGGTCATGAGCAACGCCCCCAGGGCGCTGCAAACCAAAGCCCCGGCGGCGGCGGGCAACGCCACGGCCCAGGAGATGCGCCCGGCCTTGTGGTAGTTGTAGGTGGCCAGGCTGGTGCCCATGGCCGCCGCCAGCTTGTTGGTGCCCGCGGCCAGCGCCGGCGGCAGTCCGGCCAAATAATATGCGGGCAGGGAGATCAGCCCGCCGCCCCCCGCGATGGAGTCCACAAAGCCCGCCAGAAACACCAGCGGGCAAACAATCAGGAACATATGGGGAGTCAGTGCCACGGTCGTCGTCCTTCTTTCAGCAATCAGTGTTGGGGGCGTTGGGGAGGCGCTGGCAAAGCGCCAAAACAAGGGGCAGGGAGATGACCATGGAAAACTGGAAAAACCGCGCGTCGTTGCCGCATAAAAGAAGCATGGTGCCCAGGTCGTACAGCAAAACCGGCAGGCACAGCACAAGGGCCCTTGGGCCTGCACGGTAGAGCGACCACAGGCCCGCCACCAGCAGCAAGGCCAGCTGCACCCCGATGTTCATGAACAGAAACCTGAG
Source organism: Eubacteriales bacterium (assembly GCA_031556335.1). Lineage (GTDB taxonomy): Bacteria > Bacillota > Clostridia > Christensenellales > Aristaeellaceae > Limiplasma. Next base: position 7,529 of record JAVBTE010000041.1, read on the forward strand.
TGGCTGGGCCTTCAGCGGCGCGCGGAGGATGTGTTGGGCCGCCGCGCCAAACCGGTTCAGCGGCGAATCGGCAAAGAGGTACTGTTTCAAATAGCCTTCGTTGGCAACGGGCATGGTGGCCTCGTCTTTCCCATCCACGCCCCACACCAGGTCCGTCAGGTCATTGTAAGAAACAAACGCGTTTTCCGGATCGTTGCGCACCGCGTCCAGCACCATGCCAAAGAACGCTTCCCGGTCCGCCTCCGGCAAAAGCGTCCGGTTGGCAATAAACTTGACCGAATTGTAATTTCCCTTGCGGTAGTACTTTGCAAAATCCTCATCCGTCATAAACTCCCACAGAAAGGCCTGGGTTTCCCCGTCCATTTCCTCCGGATTTTTCAGGCGCATGTCCAGCAGAATGGTCATGGGAACGCCTACGCTTTCCTCAAAGCCGTTGTCTGGGCGGCGCACGGAAAGCGCGCCATACAAAGGCCCCGTCACCAGCAGCACGCACAGCAGTCCCACCCCAACGGCCAACAGCCCCGCTTTGATTTGCGCCCGATAGCACAGCAGCAGGCATAGCGCAAGGGGCGCGGTGAAGAAAAACGCATTGTGGCGCACCAGGGTGGCAAACGCCAGCGCCAGCCCCAAAAGCACCGCATGAAGGGGCTTTGCAAGCCACTTGCCCCTGGAAAAATACACATTCACCATTTGGGCGCAACCCACCATAATGCCCAGGGTCATGGCGTTGTCCTTGCCCGGATACATCAGCACATTGCCTACGCACTCCGAGGCGGAGATCAGGCCGGCAGTCAGCGCCAGCAGCCACCCGGGAAGCCCCCAGGCCTTCAGCGTGGACATGAGATACGAAAGGGCCGCGCTGAAACAAAGAATTTGCAGGAACACGAGCCATGGGTATTCGTCCACCACCCGGGTGCCCAGCCACATCAAAAGGGTATGGAAGGCCGGGTGCCAGTCGTTGTATTGCCCCGTGTGCGCCTGATGCCATTGGTTATAATTGTCATAGATGGAAGCGCCGGGGTAGCAGGCCAACAAGCCGACCCCAAGAATCAGCAGGCTCACCCCCATGCACAGGAGGAAGAAGCGAACGTCCAGCTTTTCCTTTTCTGCCCGAAGCCAGCTCAGGCCCTGCCAGCGCCTGCAAAAAAGCAAAAGCGCCCCCAGCGCCAGCCCCGCGAACACCACAAAAAAGAAAAGAGTGGCCACGGTTTCCGCCCCGCCCGCAAACAGCGGGCTCCGCGCCAAAAACAGCACATAGGAAAAGTAAAACCCCAGGCAAACCGCGCACAGCCAGAACAGCGTCCGGTGCGCGCCACTTTGCCAGCGGGCCATTGGCCCTCTTCCCATGGACGGAGTGTTCATTGGGCTTCTTCCTTTGCGCGTTTATGTGTGTCCAAAGGCAGCCGAAGCAGCGCCACCGCCGACGGCAGGGCCACCACCATGGAAAACTGGAAAAACCGCGCGTCGTTGCTACATAAAAGAAGCATGGTGCCCAGGTCGTACAGCAAAACCGGCAGGCACAGCAAAAGGGCCCTTGGGCCTGCACGGTAGAGCGACCACAGGCCCGCCACCAGCAGCAAGGCCAGCTGCACCCCGATGTTTTGGAACACATAGCCCAGCGGCAGAAGGCCGAAGGGGGCCTCCACAAAGGTTTGAAGCGTTTTGCCCAGTTGGTTCAGGCGGGTGTTCCCAGCAGGGTATTCGGGCAGATCGCCGGAATTGCGAAGGGATTCCGTGCCCTCGTTCTTTCCCGTCACGTCCCACACCAGGTCGGTGACCGCGTTGATGGACTCAAAGGCGCCCCGGGGGTCCCGCAGGGCGGTGCGAAGGGCCATGCCCAAAAGCTTGGCGGGCGGGGTCTTTGCGATCATCTCCCGGGGATATGCAAACTTGATGGAGTTGTAGTTCCCTGCTCGGTAGGTTTCCCGGAACCGCTCCTCGCCGGCCAGGCCCTGCAAAAACCCCTTTGTTTCCTCGTCCAGGGCTTCCGGGTTCCTCAGCCGCGCGTCCATCAGAACCGTCATGGGAATGCCCACGCTTTCCTCCAGGGTGTTGCCAGGCTTTACGATGTCCAGCGCCCCATACAGCGGGCCCATCACAAGGCCCAGGCCCAGGGCCATGACCCCCGCCGCCAGCAGCGCCTTTTTCCACTGGTCCCGGTAGCACAAAAGCAGGCAAAAAATGATAGGAAGGGTGTAAAACATGCCGTTGTGCCGCACCAGCGTGGTGAAGGCCAGCAGCAGGCCCATCCAAACGGCATGCAGGGGTTTTTTAAGCCACGCGCCCCCCGTGGCGTACAGGTTCACACAGCAGGCGCAAAGCAGCACCGCGCCCAGGGTCATGGCGTCGTCTTTCCACAGGTACATCATGGAGTGGCTCACCAGCGGCGACGCCACGATCAGCCCTTCCAGCGCAAGCAGCAGCGCCCTGTTCGCGCCAAAGGCCCGCAGGGTCTCCATCAGCCAGGCCAGGGCAAGGCTGAAACACAATATCTGCAAGGCCACCACCCAGGGATAGGCATGAACCAGCCGAAGGCCCAGTCCCATCAGCAGAGTATG
>JAVBTE010000140.1:0-15277 GCA_031556335.1 Eubacteriales bacterium
GGCCCCTGGACCCCCATTGGACCGCGTTTTACGCGGTCCAACAATGGGTTCAGGGCAAAGCCCTGAACGGGGTTTTAGGGGTGGCAACCCCTAAACGTCTCCCCTAAACGCCTCCCCTAAACGTCTCCCCTAAACGTCTCCCCTCCCCTGCGCATTTCTACCCCTTCTCCCGCCGTATGGGTCACATACAGCCTGTCCCACTGCCCTTGCAGCGCTTCATAGGCGCTGCGGGCCTTTTTTTCATCCTCAAATAGTCCGTATACCGCCGAACCGCTGCCCGTCATCATGGCGCGAAGGGCCCCGGCCGCTTCCATGGCCTTGATCGCCTGGCCGATTTGGGGCCGCTTCAAAAGGCTGACGGCTTCCAGCACGTTGCCCATGGCCCGGGCCAGGGCGGGCAGATCGCCCTTTCGCAGCGCTTCCTCGGCTTCCTCGGTGCGGGGGCGGGCCATTTCCCCTTGGGGCAGCGCGTCAAACCCGCGAAAAATCTCCGGCGTGGAAAGCCCTTGGCAGGGCTGGGCCACCACCAGCCACACGGGAGGCGGCGCCGGCAAGGGGGTGAGGATTTCCCCGATTCCCTCTACCCGCCGCAGCCCGCCGGTCAGCGCAAAGGGCACGTCCGCCCCCAGGCTTTGCGCCATGTGCAGCAGCTCCGCCTGGGGCGTGGGCAAGCCCCAAAGGGCGCAAAGCCCCATCAGCGCCGCCGCCGCGTCCGCGCTGCCGCCGCCCATGCCAGCCCCCACGGGAATGCGCTTGATAAGCCGCATCCGCGCCCCCAGGCTGCAGCCCGTGGCCGCTTGCAGGGCCCGGGCGGCTTTTAGCACCAAGTTTTTCTCATCCCCGGGCACCGGGGCGGAAGCGGCCTCCAAAGCGCCCTCTCCGCCATCGCTTCCCGGGGGATCGGCGTTTTCCACCGCAAGGGTCAGCGTGTCCGCCGCTTCCAAAAGAAGCGTATCGTGCAGTTCCACACTGGACATCAGCATATCCATCCGGTGGTAGCCGTCGGGCCGGGTTCCCAGAATATCCAGCGTCCAGTTGATCTTCGCCCGGGCCTTTGCCTCGATCATTGCAACGCACCCCTGCTTATGATATAGTAAAGCCATTATAACAGGTTTTCCCCGTGGTGGAAACCTGTGCGGGAGGTGGGGGCTTTGTCGGAACCTGGCATTCCCATCCTCATTTCCCTCAGCGCCACCGCCACCCCCGAGGGCGAGCAGCCCGACGCCATGCAGCTGCTTACCTCCGGGCAGCTGATCCTTCAGGGCCGTGGCTATTTGATCTGCTATGAGGAACAGCTGGACGAGACCCAGGAGTCCACCAAGGTGCGGCTTACCCTGGAGGACGGGGCGGTCACCATGCTCCGCTCCGGCCCGTATGAAACGAACCTGGTCTTTTGCAAAGGCCAGCGGTATGAAAGCCAGTATTCCACGCCCTTTGGGGAAATGGATCTGGCCATTTTCTGCACCAGAGCCACCTACGCGATGGATGATTTGGGCGGTTCGCTGCATCTGATCTATCAGCTGGACCTGAACGGCCAGTTTGTGTCCATGCACGACCTTGAAATGCGGTTTGTGGTGAAGGAGGGGGACGCCCGCCATGCGCCCTCTGCTTGAGCCCTGGCGGGCCAAGTGTTTCGCGGTTTGCGCCGCCCTTGCGCCCTGCTTTGTGCGCCGCTTTCAGGGGGACGGGGCCCTGTTTGTTTGCGATTTGCCCCGGCGGGGAGCCCCCGGCCTGGTTTCCGAGGCATTGGCGGGGCTGACCGGCCTGGGATTTGTTTGTGTTACGCCCGCCTCTCGTGGCCTTTTGCTGCTGGACGCTTCCCCCGCCCGGTATGAGGCCTTGCTTGAACCCTTGCCCCTCTCCCCGCCCCCCCTGCCCGCCCGGGAAGAACTGCACCCTGCCTACGCCCTGTGCCGCCTGCTGCTGGCCCACCCCGCCCCCTTTGCCCCGCAGCCCCTTGGGCCTCTGCGGCAAATGCTGAAATGGATGGATACGCTGCCCCCAGGGCCCTTTTTGCGGGAGGTGGCCGGGCTGCACGAGCAATGCGCCGGGCTGCTTCGGGAACACCGTCCTTTGCCCCATGGGGCCGGGCGGCTTTTGGCCGCGTGGCTTTTTGAACAGTCCGGCGCCCTATGAACCTTCGGCAGGAAAGGAGCGCGCCTATGATTATCGAATACTATGGCCACGACCTGTTCACCCTGACGCTGGAAAGCGGAGCCGTCATCGCCACCGACCCGTACAGCGGCCTGTACCAGTACCCGGAACGTTCCCTGCGGGCGGATGTGTGCACTGTCACCCATCACCACTACGACCACGACAGCGTACAGATTTTGCAAGGTTCTCCCGTCATTTTGGACAGCCCGGGACCCCACCGCCCCCTTGGCGGCGTCACCGTCACCGGGTTTCCCTGCTTTCACGACGAAGTGGAGGGAAAAAAGCGGGGCGAAAACCTCATCTTTGTCATCGAGGCGGAGGATTTGCGCGTCGCCCACCTGGGGGACCTGGGCCACCCCCTGTCCGCCGATCAGGTCCGGGCCCTAGGCCCGCTGGATGTTTTGTTTTTGCCCGTGGGCGGCTACTACACCATCGACGCCCCCACGGCCTTTGCCCTGATGCAGGCCCTGCGGCCAACGGTCACCATTCCCATGCACTACCGCACCCGGTTCAATCCGGACATGCCCATCCAGCCCCTGGCTCCGTTTTTGGCGCTTTGCGGCGTTTCCCCGGAGCCCATGGCCCTGTGCCGGATCACGGCGGAAGATATTTCCGAGCGCCCCGGGGTCCTTGTGATGACCACCGCCGAAGGCCTGTGACGGAAAATGAGGGTTGACAATCGGTCCCCGTCCCGCTAGAATCATCGGAGGAATGGGTTTACCGCATCATACAAAGGAGCTAGCCATCCATGAAATATGTATTCATTACCGGCGGCGTGGTCTCATCCCTGGGCAAGGGACTTACCGCCGCCTCTTTGGGGCGTCTGCTTCGGGCCCGCGGGTACCAGGTCTCCCTGCAAAAGCTGGATCTGTATTACAACGTGGAGCCCGGTTTTTTGAGCCCCCTGGAACACGGCGAGGCCTTCATTACCGAGGACGGCACCGCCGCTGACCTGGACCTGGGCCATTACGAGCGCTTTGTGGACATCAACCTGACCGGCAAGGCCAGTTCCACCACGGGCAAAATTCACAAGCGCCTCATCGACCGGGAACTGCGGGGCGATTACCGGGGCAGCACCATCCAGGCCATTCCCCACGTGGCCAACGAAATCAAATCCAGCATTCGGGAGGCCGCCCATGAATCGGGCGCGGAAATCGCCATCATTGAAATTGGCGGCACCGTGGGCGACATGGAAGCGGCGGTCTATTTGGAGGCCATCCGCCAAATGCGCTGGGACTGCGAAAACCCAAGCGATTGCTGCTATGTTCACGTTACGCTAATGCCCTACATCGCCACGGCGGGGGAGCTGAAAACCAAGCCCACCCAAAACAGCGTAAAGGAACTGCGGGCCATTGGCATTCAGCCGGACGTGATCGTTTGCCGCACCGAGGTTCCCATGACCGGGGAAGCCAAGGACAAAATCGCCCTGTTTTGCAACGTCAAAACCGGCAACGTCATTCAGAACATAGACGTGGAAACCCTTTACGAGCTGCCCCTGGTGCTGGAAAAGGAAGGCCTGGCGAAAATCGTGCTGACCGAACTGGGCCTTGCCGACCGCCCCGCCGACCTGGACGACTGGAAAAAGCTGGTAAAGCGCAGCCATGAGGCCACCGGCCTGGTGCGGGTGGCCCTGGTGGGCAAGTACAACGCCGTGCCCGACGCCTATCTCTCCGTGGGGGAAGCCCTGCGCCACGCGGGCTTTGCCAACGGTTGCCGGGTGGAGATCGACTCCGTCAGCGCCGAGCACATCACCGACGCCACCGCCCCGACCCTTTTGGGCGGCCATGACGCCATCATCGTGCCCGGCGGCTTTGGCGACCGGGGCACCGACGGCATGCTGTACGCGGCCAAATATGCCCGGGAAAGCGGCACGCCCTTTTTGGCCATTGGCTTTGGCATGCAGCTGGCCGTGGTGGAGGCCGCCCGAAACCTGCTGGGCATTGCCAGCGCCCATACCACCGAGGCCGACCCCCAAACCCGGCATGCGGTGGTGCGCATTCCCGAGGACCGGGTTTGCCAAAACGACAGCCGGGGCGCCACCCGCATGGGCGCGGGCGAAGTAAAGCTTTTGCCCGGCCTGGTGCGGAAAATCTACGGCGCGGACCATGCCCTGGAGCGGCACTCCAACCGCTACGAGGTGGACCCCTCCTATGTGCCCGCCCTTTCAGAGAAGGGCTTCCGCATGGTGGGCACCAGCGGCGAGGCCGGGTATCCCGAAATTTTTGAAATGGACGGCCATCCCTTCTATGTGGCCGTCATCTTCCATCCCGAATACATTTCCCGCCCCAACCGGCCCCACCCGCTTTTTGACGCGCTGGTGAAGGCGGCGAAGAGGTAAGGGAACAGGGGGCCGTTTTGGGGGAGGGTTTCTTTTTGCAAAAGAATTGCCGGCCTTTCGGTCGTCGCCCAGGGCCTTCCCATGCCCTGGGCTCGCCTCAAGCCCCACCGCTCGTTCGCTATCAATGCCACGGCAAAAGCCGTGGCATTGATATGCCCACCGGGCATCCGCTCACTGGCGGTGCCCCCACCCCCCTTCCAAGAAAACTGCATATGTTTTTATGGGTTCAGGGCAAAGCCTGGGCCCTTTGTTTTGATACGCATCCTGTAAACGTTATGAATTAACAGTTCCCTTCTTTTGCGTATTATGGTATAATATCGGATGATCCGCCACTACCCCTGGGGGCGCGGATGTCCTATCACATCACGAAAGGAGGCGTACGCATGCAATCCAACGTGCCAGAGCGGCGCAGGCCCACCAAAACCTACGCGCCGCGAAGGCGAAGAAGCCGCGCCGTGGCCGTGATTCCCATGATGCTTCTGTTTGTGGGCCTGCTGCTTTTCATGTATCTCATCTTCCCGAAAGCGGCGGGGCGGCATGTGAGTACATCCGCGTATGACGGGCTGGTCATCAGCGAAGTGATGGCCGCCAACTCCTCCGCCGTTCCGGATGAAAACGGCGAGTTTAGCGACTGGCTGGAGCTTTATAACGGCACGGGCGCGGATTTGAATATGGAAGGCGTCATGCTGACCAACCGCCATGACCGCATCACCTTCCCTTTTCCCGAATACATCCTGAAGGCCGGGGAACGGGTCATTGTTTTTGCGTCCAACACCTATCAGCTGGACCCTGCCAAGCCCTTCCACGGCAAGTTCAAAATCTCGTCCCTGGGCGACCATCTCTACCTGTATGATCCCAACATGTACCTGATTGACGAGCTGGTCACCCCCACCATGACCGCGGACACCAGCTATGCCCTGTTGCGTACCCTGGAGGACGGCACCCGGGAATACGAAACGACGGATTATTACAGCCCCGGGTTCGACAACTCCGAAGAGGGCTTCTCGGCCTACCGCACGGCCAATTCCATGCAAAGCGGCGCGCTCATCATCAACGAGGTTTGCCCCGACCCCAAGGTGGGCATTCCCGATGAGGACGGCGAAATTGTGGACTGGCTGGAGCTTCGCAACACCACCGACCAGCCCATTTCCCTTAAGGGCTATTACCTCAGCGACAAAGAGAGCAAGCCCATGAAATGGCGGTTCCCCGACAGCGCCGTGGTGCCCGCAAACAGCTATTATGTGGTGTTTTGCAGCGGCAAGAACAAGCTTCAGCAAAACGGCATTCCCCACGCCAATTTCTCCATCAGCGCCGAGCGGGAGACCCTGGTGCTCAGCGATTCCTACGGCCGCATGCTGGACCGCATCTCCATTGAAAACGTGCCCGTGGACTATTCCGTGGGCCGCAACCAAAGCGGCGCCTGGGAGTTTTTCCAAATCGCCACCCCCGGCCTGCCCAACGACCAAAACGGCCAGAGCAAAGCCGACGAGCTGATTCGGGCCTACAACCCCACCGGCGTGATCATCAGCGAGGTCATGGCCTCCAACGACACCACCGTGCTGGGGTCCTCCCCCACCGTGTCCGACTTTATCGAGCTTTACAATTCCTCGGACCGGGAAGTGGACCTGAGCTTTTACGGCCTCAGCGACAACATCAAACGTCCCCGCCAATGGCAGTTCCCGCAAGGGGCTGCCATTGCGCCGGGGGAATACAAAATCATCTATCTGGACGGCCATCCGGAATTGTCCACCTATTACGAACTTCACACCAATTTCAGCATTTCCCGCGCCGGGGGCGAAACCGTCTCCTTTTGCGATCCCACGGGCCGCGTGCTGGACCGCCTGCCCCTTTCCATGATCCCCACCGACCACAGCTTTGGCCGCACCCTGGGTTCGGGCGGCTTTTATTACTACGACGTCCCCACGCCCGGCGCGGTGAACGGGTCCGGTTATTACGGCTATACGCCCAATCCGGCCTTTTCCAAGCCCGGCGGTGAGTATAAAGGTTCCGTGCAGGTCGGCATCTCCATCCCCAAAAACGCCACGGTCTATTACACCCTGGACGGTACCATTCCCACCGAAGCCTCCGCCAAGTATAACGAAGGCGACGTGTTCGACATCAGCCGGGTTACGGTGCTCCGGGCCCGGGCCTTTGACGCGGTGGATATGCTGCAGCCCAGCGAAATCATCACCCAAACCTATCTGCCCAACGTATACCACGCCTTCCCCATCGTCAGCGTGGTGGCCGACCCCGACGCCCTGTGGAACCCCGAAAACGGCATGCTCACCATTGGCCCCAACGTGGACAAAAGCAAGGGCATTCCCTTTGCCAATACCATCTACCGGGATTTTGGAAAAATCAAACGGCCCGGGTATGTGGAAATATACGACAAAGCGGGCACCCAGCTGATCAGCCAGGGCATGGAGTTTTGCCTGCAAGGCCAGTACAGCCTGGACATGCCCCAAAAAACCTTCCGCGTGTACGCCAAAGCGAAGTACGGCGCGAAATTCTTTGCCGCCGAGCTTTTTGAGGACCGTGATTTTACCGAATACAAGCGTTTCGTGCTCCGTAACAGCGGCAACGACTGCGTGTGGACCCGCATGAACGACGGCTTTCAAAGCCGCCTGATCGACCGGTTCAACGAGGTGACCAACCAGCCCACCACCGTCATCCACCAGGCCTGGAAGCCCGTGGTGGTGTACCTGAACGGCGCGTATTGGGGCCACTATAACATGCGGGAGCGGGTGGACCGCTACTTCATCGCCCAGCACGAAAACATCCCCATCGAGGAAGCCGACAACATGGACATTCTGGAAGCCAGCGGCAAAGTGGCTTTCGGTTCCAAGGATGAATACGCCGCCTTGATCAAAAAGGTCAAAACCCTGTCCCCGGGAACCAATCCTAAGGATTTGCAATACATTGTGGACCGGATTGATGTGGACAACTACCTCGATTACATGGCCCTGGAGATGTACTTTGGCAACTCCGACCCCGGCAACATCCGCTTTTACAAACTGAAGGGCGAGGGTCACAAGTGGAAGTGGATCTTTTACGACGCGGACTACGGCCTGTTCCGCAGCGGCTTTGACAGCCCCACCAGCTATTTGAAGGACACCGGCGCAGGCGAACAGAAGATTGACAACACGCTCATCCGCAAGCTGCTGGAAAACGCCGAAATGAAGGACAAATTCCTCACCCGTCTGGGGGAAATGTATCAGGTGTTTACCACGGACTTCATGATGAAGGAATTCAACACCATGGCCGCCATGCTGGAACCGGAGATGCCCCTGCACTTCGCCCGCTGGGCCGAGGAAAACGACAAGGCCATCAACGTCGATTCCCCCGCCACCCCGGAAGGCGCTCTGCGCTACTGGCGCACCCGCCTGGACTACACCCGCAACGTGCTTCGCAAGCGCCCCACCTATTTCTACGAAATGATTCAGGAGCGCTTTGAAATGACGGATGCCCAGATGAACGGGTATTTTGGCCAGAAACCGCCCCTGCCTCCGGAGTCGATCTATACGGAAGGCAAAAAGTGGAGCTGACCCTTCTTGACAAAACGGCAAAAGAAACCTACTATAAAATGAAATATACCAAGGAGGCAGTACCGTATGCATTCTTCCGTCCTCTTCCAAACCACCAGCGTCAATGCTCTGGTCGAAGCCACAGGGCTTGCCGCTCAGTTTCGCACCATCGTTCCCATGGACCTGTTCATTGCCCTGGGCCTGGGGTTCGTGGTGGGCATCATCATCGCGCTGGTGTACCGCAAAACCTACCGCGGCGTGCTGTATAGCCCCACCTTCACCATCACGCTGATCATGCTGACCCTCATCACCACCCCGGTGGTCATGTGCATCAAAAGCGACATCGCGCTGTCCATGGGTATGGTGGGCGCCCTGTCCATCGTGCGCTTCCGTACCGCCGTGAAAGACCCCATGGATACCGCCTACATGTTCTGGGCCCTTACCATGGGCATTCTGCTGGGCGCCGGGCTTCATCTGGTGGCGCTGATCGTGGTGCTGTGCATTGCGGTGCTGATGTTCATCCTTACCTTCCTCAAGTTCACTTCCCCCAACGCCTACCTGCTGGTGGTGCACTACGACGAGTATTGCGAGCCCGCCATCACCAAAGAGCTGGGCCACTCCGTCAAGAGCCACAAGCTCCGCTCCAAAACCCTTACCCGGGCCGGCGCGGAAATGACCTACGAAGTACGTTTGAACGAGCGCCACGAGGTGGTGACCCGCATGCTGGACATTGAAGGCGTGCACGACGCCACGTTGGTGGCCTGCCAAAGCGAAGTGGGCGCGTAATTCCGCACACCAGAAAGGGAGGCGCGCCAGGGATGGATCTCGCCGTACCACTCAGACACGAGCTGAAATTTTTTATCAATCCCGTGGAATACCAGGTTTTGTCCCGTACCATGGACCGCGTCCTCAAGCGCGACCCAAACGGCGACGAAAACAACGAGTACCACATCCGGTCCCTGTACTTTGACACGATCTTCAACGACGCGTTGCTGGACAAGCTGAACGGCGTAAAAGACCGGGACAAGTACCGCATTCGCATCTACAATTTTTCCGACAAGCAGATTCGCATGGAGTGCAAAACCAAGGTGGGTTCCCTGATCTCCAAGCGTTCCTTGGACATTCCCCGGCTGCTGGCGGACCAGCTGATTGCCGGGGACCCCACCGGGCTGGAAAAAACCCGCAGCGGCCTGCTTCGGGACGTGTACCGCGAAATGAAGCTGAACCTGTTGCGCCCTGTGGTGCTGGTGGATTATGTCCGGGAAGCCTACCTGCACGAGGCCGAAGAGGTGCGCATCACCTTCGACAAGCAGCTTCGTTCCGGCGTCACATCCAAGGACCTGTTTAATCCCTACGTGCCCACAGTGGCCCCCTTTGACCACGGAGAGACGATTTTGGAAGTCAAGTACAACCGGGTTCTGCCGCCCTATATTCGCGATTTGCTCTGCACCCACGTGCGCGGCGCGCAAAACAGCGCCATTTCCAAATACGTTTGGTGCCGCCGGTTTGAGGGGTTTGAGTAAGGGGACGGGGTACGGGATTTGCGAGAGGGGAGTTCTTTTTGAAAAAAGAACTCCCCTCTCGCGCTCTCCCCAAGAAAAACCAGAGGGTGCAAAGAACTGAGGGGTGCAAAAAAGGCCAGCGGGTGCTGGCCTTCAGACCGCTGACAAGCTTGTTTGGAGGCGGGATGGGAGCCTGCTCAAAAAGGTTCAGCTGCGAGGAAGCAAGGCGGCATAAGGGGATGAGCGTACACAGAAGTACGGGATTCCCCTTTGCCGCCGAAGCTGACGACGCAGATGCGCCTTTTTCAGCAGGTTGAAGGCCAGCGGGTGCTGGCCTTTTGGTTTGCTTTCTCTTTTCACCGCGCTGCGCGTGGTGAAATCATGGGTTCAGGGCATAGCCCTGATGGGGTACAGGGGTGAAACCCCTGTAAACAACCCCCTTTTACTTCCCGGCTACCTCAATGGCCACAGCCACGGCCACCGTAGCGCCCACCATGGGGTTGTTGCCCATGCCGATGAGGCCCATCATTTCCACGTGGGCAGGCACGGAGGAGGAACCCGCGAACTGGGCGTCGCCATGCATGCGGCCCATGGTGTCGGTCATGCCATAGCTGGCGGGGCCGGCAGCCATGTTGTCCGGGTGCAGGGTGCGGCCCGTGCCGCCGCCGGAGGCCACGGAGAAATACTTCTTGCCGTTTTCAATGGCCCACTTTTTGTAGGTGCCCGCCACGGGATGCTGGAACCGGGTGGGGTTGGTGCTGTTGCCGGTGATGGACACGTCCACCTTTTCCAGCCGCATAATATCCACGCCCTCGGTTACGTCGTCGCAGCCATAGCAGCGCACCTTGGCCTTTTCGCCCTCGGAATAGGCGGTTTCCTTCACAATCTTCACCTTGCCGGCGGCGTAATCCATCTGGGTCTGCACATAGGTAAAGCCGTTGATGCGGCTGATGATGAAGGCCGCGTCCTTGCCAAGGCCGTTCAAAATCACGCGCAGGGGCTTTTTGCGCACCTTGTTGGCGGTTTTGGCAATGCCAATGGCGCCCTCGGCGGCGGCAAAGCTTTCGTGGCCCGCCAGAAAGGCGAAGCACTCGGTTTCTTCCCGAAGCAGCATGGCGCCCAGATTGCCGTGGCCCAGGCCCACTTCCCGCTGGTCAGCCACGGAGCCGGGAATGCAGAACGCCTGCAAGCCCACGCCAATGGCCTCGGCCGCGTCGGCGGCGTTTTTCACGCCCTTTTTCAGCGCGATGGCGGCGCCCAGCATGTAGGCCCAAACGGCGTTTTCAAAAGCAATGGGCTGCACGCCGCGAACGATGCCGTCCACGTCCACGCCCTTGTCCTTCACGTACTGCGCCATCGAGTCCAAATCTTTGAAGCCGTATTCGGCCAGCACTTTCTCGATTTTCGCGATTCTTCTGTCGTATCCTTCAAACGTAGCCATTTGCACTCACCTCTTATCGAAATTTACTGATGGCGGGGGTCGATGTACTTGGCGGCCTCGGCGAAACGGCCGTAGGTGCCCACGTTCTTTTCATAGGCTTCCTTGGGGTCCACGCCTTTTTTGATGGCTTCCATCATTTTGCCCAGGTGCACAAACTGGTAGCCGATCACTTCGTCGTCCTTGTCCAGCGCAATTTTCAGCACATAGCCTTCTGCCATTTCCAGATAGCGCACGCCCTTTTTCAGCGTGCCATACATGGTGCCCACCTGGCTGCGAAGGCCCTTGCCCAGGTCCTCCAGGCCCGCGCCAATGGGCAGGCCGTCCTCGGAAAAGGCGCTCTGGGTACGGCCATAGGCGATCTGCAAAAACAGTTCCCGCATGGCGGTGTTGATGGCGTCGCAAACCAGGTCGGTGTTCAGGGCTTCCAGCACGGTCTTGCCGGGCAAAATCTCCGCCGCCATGGCCGCGGAGTGGGTCATGCCGCTGCAACCGATGGTTTCCAAGAGCGCCTCGTGGATGATGCCTTCTTTTACGTTCAGCGTCAGTTTACAGGTGCCCTGCTGGGGCGCGCACCAGCCCACCCCATGGGTGAGGCCGCTGATGTCCTTCACCTCGCGGCTTTGCACCCACCGGCCCTCTTCGGGAATGGGCGCGGGGCCGTGGTTTGGACCCTTTTTGACGCATACCATTTCTTCCACTTCTCTGGAGTATTGCATGAATTGTATCCTCCTGTTCCAACAAAATCTGTCCTGCGGCACATACAGGGTTAGTATACCACAAACGGGGCCTGGGTAAAAGGGGCGGGCCTCCGCCCCTGGCAAAAAAATTGTCGCCAAGAGAAAATCCCGGGGAAATATGGTATACTACTGCCATTAACCGCATCGGAGGCAATGCCATGAGCAGACTTGGCGACCTTTTGCGCACGGAGCGCATGCGCCGCAACATGACGCTGAAACAGGTGGCCCGGGTGGGCGGCGTCAGCGAAGGCTATTTGAAAGAGGTGGAGGCCGGCACGCGCATCATTGCCGACGACCAGGCCCGCCGCATTCTGAAAAAAATCGGCCTGACCGAGCAGACCGAGGCGGGCTTTACCCTGGACGATATCGCCGCCACGGTGGATTTGGAAACCGTAAAACCGTCCCAAATGAAGGCTTCCGCCCCCAGCAGCGTCGACGAGGAAGCAAGGCCCGTTTATTCCACCGCCAAAGAGCGCGCCCAGGGACCCAAAGAGCCCGACAAAACGCAAACCACCGGCGGCATTTGGCTGGACGCCCTCAGCAGCGTCTTAAAGCGGGTGCCGGTGATGAACGCCGTCATGAAGGAAGTGGACCACCGGCTGCTGCCCATTTTGGACGGGCGCATTGAGGGGGCCGCGCCGGACAAGGTGTTTTATCTCTCCGCGCCGGACGACAGCATGCGGGGCTTTCGCATCCTGCGGGAGGATCTGTGCCTGATCGTGCCCGCAGGCAGCCCCATCGACGGGGCCATTATGCTGGTGGAGGCGGCGGGCCGCCGCTCCCTTCGCAAAGTGCAAAAGCTGGACGCCACCCACGTTCTTTTGCAAACCTACGACCGGGAACACAGCGCGGAAACCTGGGCCCTGCCGGACCTCAGCTTTATCGGAAGAGTGGCGCGGGTGGAGTTTGGGTTATAAGCGGGGGACGGGGACGTTAGGGGCTGCGCCCCTAAAACCCTGCCCAGGGCTATGCCCTGGACCCTTCATTGGACCGCGCTGCGCGCGGTCCAAAAATAAAAAAGATAATCCCCATCCGGTTTTCTTGGAGGGGGTTTGGGGGAACCTTCTTTTGCCAAAAAGAAGGTTCCCCCAAATCGTCCCTCCGTCCCCGTTCCCCCCGTCCTCACCCCAGCGCCACGTCCAGCACCCTCATCACCAAAAAACCCAGCATCACGCTGAGGGTGCCGGTGTGGCTGTGCTCGCCCAGGTTGGCCTCGGGGATCAGCTCTTCCACCACCACATAGATCATGGCGCCGGCGGCGAAGGACAAAAACCAGGGCATGATGCCGGTCACGCTGCCTGCCAAAAGCACGCCAATCACCCCGGCGATGGGCTCCACCAGGCCGCTCATGGCGCCCCAGAAGAAGCTTTTGCCGTTGGACAGGCCTTCTTTTTTCAGGGGCAAGGAGATGGCCGCGCCCTCTGGAAAGTTTTGCAGGGCCATGCCCAGGGCCAGGGCTAGCGCCCCGGACAGGGACATGGCGCTGCCCGAGCTGCCGGAGAGACCAAAGGCCAGGCCCACCGCCAGCCCTTCGGGAATGTTGTGCAGCGTCACGGCCAGCACCAGCATGGTGGTTTTTTTGAAGGAGGCGTGCAGGCCTTCCGCCTCGTCGCTGCCGGGGTGCATATGGGGCAGCAGCCTGTCCAGCAGCAGCAAAAACGCGGCGCCTAGGGCAAAGCCCCCGGCGGCGGGAAGCCAGGGCAGGGGTTCATTGTGGGCCATTTCCATGGAAGGAATGAGCAGCGACCACACCGAGGCCGCGATCATCACCCCGGCGGCGAAGCCCAAAAAGGCCCGCTGCATGCCGTGGGGGATTTCCTTGCGAAAGAAAAACACCATGGCGGCCCCCAGGGCGGTGGCCAAAAAAGTGAAGGTGGTACCCAGCAGCGCAAGCAATAAGGGGGGCATGGCTTGTCCTCCTGTAAAATGATCATTGCATCCCGTATCAGTTTAGCATAAAATAGGAAAAGTGAAACCGAAGAATTGTTTCGCCTGCCCTGGCGAAGCAAACAGGAGGCGTAGCGGAATGCCCCAGGTGAAGAAGTTCCTGCATTTTGACTGGAAAGAATATGGCATGCTGACCCTGGGAACGCTGCTGATTTCCGTGGGCGTGTATTTTTTTAAGTTTCCCAATCATTTTTCCACCGGCGGCGTCAGCGGCGTGTCGGTGGTGCTGGGGCACTACCTGCCCAACATCACCCCCGGCGCGCTGGTGTTTATCATCAACCAGGCCCTGCTGCTGGTGGGCTTTGCGGTGTTGGGCCGTTCCTTTGGGGTGCGCACGGCCTACACAAGCCTTCTGATGTCCGGGGTGATCTGGGCGCTGGAGGCCCTCTTCCCCATGGACAGGCCCATGACCCACCAGCCCTTTTTGGAACTGATCTTTTCCGTCACCTTGCCCGCCATTGGCAGCGCCATCCTGTTCAACCTGCAGGCGTCCAGCGGCGGCACGGACATCGTGGCCATGATTTTGCGCAAGTATACCTCGGTCAACATCGGCAACGCGCTGCTGTGCGTGGATTTCCTCATCACCGTGGCGGCCTGCTTTGCCTTTGGCATGGAAACGGGGCTTTTCAGCATGCTGGGCCTGGCCATCAAGGCCGTGCTCATCGATATGGTGCTGGAAAACATCAAAATCCACAAATGCTTTCAAATCATTACCACCACGCCGGAGCCCATTGTGGAGTTTATTGTGAAAGCGCTGAACCGGGGCGCGACCAAGCTGGACGGCGAAGGCGCCTATACCCACGAGGACAAAACCGTCATTTTGACGGTGGTGACCCGTTCCCAGGCGGTGCGGCTGCGCCGTTTTGTGAAGGAGATCGACCCGTACTGCTTTATTCTGATCACCAATACGGGGGAAATCATCGGCAAGGGGTTTCGGGGGGAAATGTAAGGAGGGCCAGAATGGAATATCGCGGCGCGCTTATCGCGGTGAGGGACATTGAACGCTCCAAAGCTTTTTACCTGGAACTGTTTGGCCAGGAAGTGACCGAGGATTATGGCTGGAACGTGGTGCTGACCGGCGGGCTTTCCCTGCAGCAGGAATTTGCCTGGCTGGCGGACCTGCCGGCGGAAAGCGTGATGGTCCGAAGCCATAACATGGAGGTCTATTTTGAAGCGGATGATTTTGACGACTTTATCAAGCGGCTGAAAATCAGGGACGATATTTTGTATGTGCACCCGCCAAAGACCCAGGGTTGGCAGCAGCGGACGGTGCGCATTTACGACCCGGACGGGCATATTGTGGAAATTGGCGAGCCCATGGCACGGGTGGCGCAGCGGCTTTTTCGGGAAGGGAAAACCCGGGAGGACATCGCCACGGTGACCCAGCAAAGCCTGGCCTTCGTACAAGAAGCCCTGCGGCAGGCCCAGCCGGACGCGGCTGCCCCAAAGCCCCGGGACCAAACTGAAGAATAGGGAGCACCCGCCGCCATGACCGTATTGCTTGTTTTGATTTATGTCGCCTTTATCAGCCTGGGCATTCCCGATTCCCTGCTGGGGGCCGCGTGGCCCGCCATGCATGTGGAAATGGGCGCGTCGGTTTCCTATGCGGGCATCCTTTCCACCATCATCGCCGG
>JAVBTE010000163.1:0-7048 GCA_031556335.1 Eubacteriales bacterium
AGAAAACCACATTATAATATTTTTTGACCGCGTGAAACGCGGTCAATGATGGGTCCAGGGCAAAGCCCTGGCGGGGTGGAGGGGCGGAGCCCCTCCGCATCCCCGTCCTCCGCGTCCCCGTCCCCGTCCCGTCACTTCCCCGTTCCCTGGCAGCCCTCGCACACGTACACGTTGCCGCCCAGGTAGCTCATGCGCCGGATGGGCCCGCCGCAGGCGGGGCAGGGCATGCCGTCGTGTTTCTTGCTCATCACGGTTTGGTAACCGCCGGGGTTGCCAAACAGGTCTTTTTCCGTGTCCCGGCCCCCCAGGCGGGTCATGTCCGCCAGGGTGGACTTTACGGTGTGGAAGAGGCCTGCCACTTCCGCGTCCGAAAGGGCGCTCATTTTGCGCTTGGGATGGATGCGGGCATTCCACAGAATGTCCTGCAAAACGCCGTTGCCAAGGCCGGGAATGCGCTGCTCTGTGGCCAGAAAGGCCTTGGTGGAAAGCTTTCTGGCTGCGTCCGTCAGCAGGGATGTGAAGTAGGAAAGGTCGAAGGCATCGGATAGGGGCGAGGGCTTTTCTTTGGCGACCCGGTAGTAGAAATCCTCGTTGGTTCCTTCCGGAAAAAGGAACATGCCGCCGTACATCTGCACGGTGCAGGCCACGGCGGTACCATCGGTGAACTCCAAAAGCAGCTGGTGCTTTTCCGGGCGCGGGGCCCCCGCTTCGTAGTAGCGCATGTTGACGCCATCGTTCACGGACAGCGCCAGGCCGCCCAGGCGCAATTCCGGGCGGCCGCCGTAGGCCAGGGCTCCGTTCACGGTGAGGCCTTCCAGCATGGGGCCGTATAAGGCGGGGTCGCCGGTGTAGCCGGCAAAGCCGTGGGGGGAATGGGCCGCAACGGCGTGGGAAACCCGTTTTCCACAAAGGGTTTCCTGCAATTGGCGGGCAACGGTTTGGGCCTCGGGAATTTCGTACATGGGGGGACCTCCTTCGCTTTTGCATGAGAGATTTTTATACTTTGCTGAATCCAGTATATCATAGAAAACATGACGGCAGCATGTCAGGTTTACAATGCCCTCATTCCGCTGTACAATAGAAAGGCGGGGCGCGGGCCTTCGCGGCGAAAGGGGCCGTTTGATGAACATCGTACTGGTGAACCCGGAAATTCCGCAGAACACGGGCAACATCGCCCGCACCTGCGCCGCCACCGGTTCCATGCTGCACCTGGTGAAGCCCCTGGGCTTTTCCCTGGAGGATAAGTATTTGAAGCGGGCGGGCCTGGATTATTGGAACATGATGAAATACCGGGTTTATGAGGATTTTGAGGAGCTGCTGGCGGCATACCCGGCGGCCCGGATGCATTTTTTATCCACCAAAGCGCCCCGGTGCTACACGGAGGCGGAGTATGGCCAGAAGGACTTTCTGGTGTTCGGCTGTGAAACCCGGGGCCTTCCGGAAAGCCTGCTGGCGAAAGTCTGCGACCGCTGCGTGCGGATTCCCATGGTTCTCGGGGCCCGAAGCCTGAACCTGAGCAATTCCGTGGCTATCGTGCTGTACGAGGCTCTTCGGCGGCAGGGCTTTGAAGGGCTTGAAGCCCAGGGCTCGCTGACGGGACGGCAGGACGAAAGCGCGCCCTGGATGGATTATGTATAGTAAAACGTTCAAAAGCTGGAGCGTTTTGAAGGGAAGGATGCAACATGGAGCAGAACACCCGGGTTTTTTACGCCAATTATGGGGACGCGTCGGGGTATGCCCCGGAGGGCGGCCCGGAATATGGCCAGGAATACGGCCAGCAATATGGGGAAGGGCAATATGAGGAGGGGCCTTATGAAGAAGGCCCCTATGAAGGCTATGACCCAAGCATGGCCTATGAGGACGGAGCAGAGGAAGAGTTCCCCCAGGAGGGGGATTATTCCGTATACAACGAGGAGTTGGAAGGCGGCCATCGGGCCCATTGGGCGCTGGGCGTGATGGACACCGTCAGCGTGCTGGCGGGGGTGGTGGTGATTTTGGCGCTGACCGCGCTGATCATCAGCCTGGTTTCCTGGCTTCGCACGGACATCACACATTCCTTTGTCATTTTGCAATCCCGCATTCAGTAAGGGCTTTGGGCGGTTATTGCGTATGGCCGGAAGGCGCCGTGCGCAAGATATCCATGGCCCGGGCTTCGGCGGGGCAAAGGCCTTGCCAATGGCGACCCAAGGGGCCTTGAGAGGAGATAACATGGCGCAGCGACCCCTTCAAAAATGGCGGCAGGAATGCTCGGAATTTTTCGATGTGCTGTGGGCGGGGGACCAAAAGCCCCTGGTGTTTGGCGACGGCCTGGAGAACCGGCCGGTGCTGATGCTGATCGGGGAAGCCCCGGGAGAGCAGGAGGCCATGCAGGGCAAGCCCTTTGTGGGCAAGGCAGGCAAAAATTTAGATGAATTTTTGCGGGTGCTGGGCCTGGGCCGAAGCGACATTTACATTTCCAACGCGGTGAAAATGCGGCCCACCCGCGTCAGCGAGGCGGGCCGGGTGGTGAACCGCCCCCCCACCCGGGAAGAGGCGGAGCTTTTTTTGCCCTGGCTGATGAAGGAAATCGCCATCATCCGGCCGGGTGCGCTGGTAACGCTGGGCAATGTGGCCATGCACGCCTTTTTGCCAAGAAGCCTGACCATTGGCAACTGCCACGGAAAATGGCACCAGGCCGTGGTGGCTCCGCCCAAGGAACCGGCCGTGACGTTGCCGCTGTTTGCCCTGTACCACCCCGCCTCCATTATTTACCGGGCCGGGCTGAAGGAAGAATACCAGCGAGATCTGATGGCCCTGCGGGATTCCCTGACCCTGGCGCACAAGACCCCTGACAATTGAACGCGAAAAATGTATGGTTCGCGCCCTCTTGTTTTTCAAAGGACGCCGGATGTGGTATGATCAGGGCGGTGAGACGGACGGGACATCGCCCTGCCGGTGAGGGGGCAGACAAGGAGGAGTTTGCATGTTGGAATTTTTGTCAGCCAACCTGCCCATTGTGATTTGCTTCTTTCTGGGGCTTGGGCTGCTGATTGCGGAGGTGTTCATGCCGGGGTTTGGGTTGCCCGGCATTTCCGGCATCGCCCTGGAGGTGACCGCCATTGTGCTGACCTATTTGTGGCACGGTGGGTTGGCGGCCCTGGGCATGACCATTGTCATTTTGGCCCTGATGGGCATTACCATATCCATCGCCCTCAGGTCCGCCAGCCGTGGCAGGCTGTCGAAGTCCTCCCTCATTTTGCATGAGCAGGAGACCCACGAGCAGGGATACAGCACCGCCACGGACATGGAGGTTTTTTTGGGAAAGCAGGGCATTTCTACCACCGTGCTCCGGCCCACGGGCATGGCGGAGTTTGACGGCGTAAAGCTGAACGTGGTGGCCGACGGGGAATACATTCCCAAGGATACGCCCGTGCGGGTGGATCATGTGGAAGGCTCCCGGGTGGTGGTGCGCAAGGCGGTCGCCAACGGATAGGCGGCCCTGCGACATAAGATACAGGCCAAGCGTTTTGGCCGGATGAATAGGAGGCATGGATGATGTTGGATTCGCTCTGGATGTCCCTTCTGTCGTTCAACAGCTATGGCTTTGATGGAGACGCAGGTATTGGCCCGGTCATTTGGATCATTGTCGCCATTGTGGTCGCCATCATTCTGGTGACGGTATTCCTTCGCTTTGTGCCGGTGGGGCTGTGGATTACGGCCATGGCGGCGGGGGTGAAAATCAGCATCGGTTCCCTCATCGGTATGCGGCTGCGGCGCATTCAGCCCAAACGGTTGGTGGAACCCCTCATCAAGGCCCGGAAGGCCGGCCTGGACGTGACCCTTTCCAAGCTGGAAACCCACTATCTGGCCGGCGGCAACGTGGACCGCGTGATTAACGCGCTGATCGCCGCCCAGCGTTCCAGCATTGAGATGCCTTTTGAAAAAGCCTCAGCCATCGACCTGGCGGGCCGGGACGTGCTGCAAGCCGTGCAGATGAGCGTGACCCCCAAGGTGATCGAAACCCCGGTAGTGGCCGCCATCGCCAAGGACGGCATCGAGCTTCGGGCCAAGGCCCGGGTGACCGTGCGCACCAACATCGAGCGCCTGGTAGGCGGCGCGGGCGAAGAAACCATCATCGCCCGGGTGGGCGAGGGCATCGTCACCACGGTGGGCTCCAGCGCAAACCATAAGCAGGTATTGGAAAACCCGGACCTGATCAGCCAGACCGTGCTGAACAAGGGCCTGGACGCGGGCACCGCCTACGAGATCCTTTCGATTGACATCGCGGATGTGGACGTGGGCCGCAACATCGGCGCGCAGTTGCAAATGGACCAGGCCGAGGCCGACCGCCGCATTGCCCAGGCCCGGGCCGAGGAACGCCGGGCCATGGCCGTGGCCCATGAGCAGGAAATGAAGGCCGCCGTGCAGGAGATGCGCGCCCGGGTGGTGGAAGCCGAGGCGGAGGTACCCAAGGCCATGGCCGCGGCCCTTCGGGAAGGCAAGCTGGGCGTGATGGATTATTATCAGATGCAAAACGTGGTGGCGGATACCAACATGCGCGACGGCATCGCCAAGGCCAGCGCGCCCGCCACGCAGAGCGAAACCACCACCCCTCCTTCAAAGAAATAAGCGGTTGATTTTTGCGGCGAAGCGGCAGCGCTTCGCCGCAAGACAAATGCTGAGGACCAAGAGATGGAAGTGCGTTGATCCTGTTTGCGGTGATCGCCATGTTTTCAGGGAGGTGAGCCTGTGGAATCGGTGATCGGGCTGATGGTGTTTGCATTCATCCTGCAGATCATTCTCAAGAACGGCAAAAAAATTGGCAAGAAAATTATGCAGGAAGCGGAAAAGGGAAACATCCCGGAAGAATTGAAAAGCTTTGCCCAGGACGCATTTCAAAAGTTCCCGTCCATTTTTCAGGATGAGGAGGCTCCCGCTGCGGGGCGCTCCGCACCGCGCCACTCCGAAGCAAATTCGTCTTCCGCGAACCGTTCCTCCATGGGGAATGGAAAAACCGGCCCCGGGCGGCATCACGGCCACCGGCCGCTGGCGGCCCCCACCCTGGAACGGGCCCCGCTGGTTTCCTCCCTGCAAATGGAGCGCTATTCTTCCGGGGAAGGCGAAAGCATGGAAGGCCAGCAGGGCGGGTCCACCGAGGGCATGGACTTTTGCGACCCCTCCCTCAGCCATGACCGCATTGTGCCCCAGGAGGACGACGGAGTGTATGGCGCGGAGCCGATGGCGGTCCATGCCGGCGCATTCTCCTTTACGACCGACGCGGTGATGCAGGGCGTGGTGATGAGCGAGATTTTGCAACGGCCCGCCCAACGCAAGTGGGGGAGACGATGAGCGTGGAAGCCTTTCGGGTGCTGATTGCCGACGACGACCCGGGCATGCGGGATGTTTTGCGGCGGATGGTTGAACGGGCGAAGGGCTACGAGCTGGTGGCGGAGGCCGCAAATGGCCGGGAAGCCCTGGAACTGACGGAGCGGTTCAGGCCCCACGTGGTTTTTTTGGATGTGGAGATGCCCGGCGCCACTGGGGTGGAGTGCGCTCGGATCATTCAGGACATGGACCCCGCCACGGTCATCATCTTTGCCACCGGACACGAAACCTACATGGGCGACGCCTTTGAGGTGTACGCTTTTGATTATTTGATCAAGCCTTTCAAGCTGGAACGGGTTTTGAAAACCCTGGACAGGGCCAGAAGCCGGCTTGCGGCCACGGGGGAAAAGCCCGGGGAGGCCGGTGTGACCGTGCCCGCGAAGGCAGTGGACGGGCGGCTGATGCTGCACCACCGGGGCGGCGTAAGCTTTTTAAATTTGAAGGATATCCTGCTGGTGCAGCGGGAGGACCGGGCCACGGTCATTTACACCGTGGGGGAGGAACGCTACGTAACGGCGGACACCCTGGGGGAGATGGAGGAACGGCTGCAAAGCGACGTGTTCTTCCGCTGCCACAAAAGCTACATCATCAACCTGAACCATGTGAAGGATATTACGCCCTATGGCCGCTGGACCTACGTGGTGCGCCTGAACGGCACCAAGCATGACGCGCTGATCACCCACGAAAAGTACGAGGAAATGGAGCGCATGTTCCGCTGACGCGGGGGGGAGGACGTTAGGGGCTGCCGCCCCTAAAACCTTGCTCAGGGCTTCGCCCTGAACCCATATTTCACCGCGCTTCACGCGGTGAAAACAAAGGCCCATTCTGTTCAAAATGTTTTCATGATAAAGCCCCGCAATCAAACAGTTGCGGGGCTTATTGTATTTCTTGTGCTCCCTTGCACCGCGTGAAACGCGGTGCAATGACGGGTCCAGGGGCCGGCCCCGGGTGGGGTACAGGGGGGAACCCCCTGTGTTCGTCTCTCGCCCCCGTCCCCCGCCCCCCTTATAGCCGGCCCAGCCGGAACCGCTCGATGAGTTCAAAGGAAAGGCTGATGGGAGAGGGCCCGGCCTGGATCTCTTCCCGGCGGAACCAGCGGGCTTCGGCCAGCTCGCTTTCCTGGAGGGTGATGCGGTCGCCGCCGTCCAGCTGGGCGTGGACACCCAGCATCAGGGACTGGCTGAGCCCCCAGGGCTGGCTTTGAATGTAGCGAATGTTTTTCACCCGCAGCCCCACTTCTTCCAGCACCTCCCGGCGCACGGTTTCCTCCAGGCTTTCCCCGGCTTCCACGTACCCGGCGATCAGCGAAAAATGCCGGAAAGCGCCGTTGGCGTTGCGGGCCATCAGCAGGCGGTCGCCGTCGGTCACGGCCACGGACACCGCTGGGCAAATGGTGGGGTAAACCACTTGCCCGCAGACGGTGCAGCACAGCGCCCGCTCCGTTTGGGAGGGGGTCAAAAGCGCGCCGCAGCCGCCGCAATGGCGGTTGCGGCGGTACCACATGGCCAAATGCCAGGCGGTGATGAGGGCGAACCCATGGCCGGAAGCGGGCAGGTGGCGAAAAATGCCGATGGGCTGAAAAGAAAGGCCCTTTTCTTCGCCAAGGGCGGGGCGGTCTTTC
Source organism: Eubacteriales bacterium (assembly GCA_031556335.1). GTDB lineage: Bacteria > Bacillota > Clostridia > Christensenellales > Aristaeellaceae > Limiplasma. Next base: position 6,986 of record JAVBTE010000163.1, read on the forward strand.
AAGTCCAAAAGAAAAAAGCCGCGCCCCTCCATGGAAAACAAATGATGAAGGGGCTGCCCCTTG
>JAVBTE010000016.1:0-5190 GCA_031556335.1 Eubacteriales bacterium
CCCCCCCCCCCCCCCCCCCCGGGTCCCGCCCCCGCGCCGTCTCCCCGTCTCTCCCCCCTCCCTCCCGCTCTTGCCAAGCGCATGCAGGATATGGTATTCTGTGTAACGAAAGATTCGGTTTTTCATTTCCCACACACAACAGAAGCAACCGTTTGGCGAGCCAGCGCGAACCGACCGGAAAGAAGGTGCGCCATGGGCGCGTTTCCAGGTTCTTTGGAGGCCCTCCAGCCCTTTTGGGACGAATGGGTGTTGGATGCCTTTTTGGGCAAGGGCCGGCACGCCAGGGTTTACCGCATCCGGCGGCAGACTCTGGGCGGCGCCCTGTATGGCGCGCTGAAGTGGATTTCCTTGCCGGTGGACGCGGAAGATTTGCGGCTGGAATACCCGGAAGGAATGGGCGACGCTTCCATCGAAGCATACGACGCGGGGCTGGCCCAGGAATTGCAGCGGGAAATTGACTGGATGAAAAGCCTGGGCGATTGCCCCCACATCGTTCAATGCCGGAACCATCTGCTGCGCCGCCGGGATCATTCCCCCGGCTGGGACATTCTCATCGCCATGGACTTGCTCCAGCCGCTGCCGGAGCGTTTCGGGCAGGGCATGACCGTAGGCGACGTGATCGACCTGGGCGCGGACATCTGCACTGCCCTGGAAACCTGCCACGGCGCCCGGGTCATTCATGGGGACATCAAGCCCGCCAACCTGTTCGCGGACCCGTCCGGACGGTATCTGCTGGGGGACTTTGGGGTGGTCCAGTCCATGGATGCGCCCTTGGCGGCCCCGGGCCCCTGGGGCACGCCCGCCTATGCCGCGCCGGAGGTGTTTCGTCAAAACGCCGCCTATGGCCCCGCCGTGGATCTGTACTCCCTCGGCCTTGTGCTGTACCGCTACTTAAACCGCCAGCAGCTGCCGTTTTTGCCACCGGAGGGCTCCCTTCCCACGCCGGACGAGGTGAACGCCGCCATCATCCACCGCCTGGACGGCAACGCCTTGCCGCCCCCCGGCCAGGGCGGGCCCGCCCTTGAGCGCGTCATTCTGAAAGCTTGCGCGCCAAACCCCCAAAACCGTTACTCCGTCGCCGCCGAAATGCGCGCCGCATTGCTGAGTGCAAAACAATCAACGCCGCTCTCCCAGCCCTTATAAGGAGGTTGCCCCATGAAAATCCTATCCCGGTTGCTCATCGTTATCGGCGCTGTGCTGTTGGTGCTCGCCCTGGCAGGGTTTTTGCTGAACGCGCATTTTGCCCAGGAGTTTGGGGTGGCTCCCGCCGCGGTGAAGGGCATTCTCACCACGGGGAACACCTGGGGCCTCGACCGGTTTATCACCATGGGCTTTCAGGAGGCCGCCACTTTTTTCCTGATTTTGTACCAGCAAATTTTCCTGTACGCGGGGGCGGGCACGCTGGTGCTGGGCATTTTGCTGGCAGTCGTCCGCCGTTCCGGCGCAAACCGCGCCCAGGACGACTTCGACGCCCCACCCGTGTTTCCCGATCCTTTTTCTTCAGGCGCCCCGGCCTATGTGGACGACCCCTACGCCGCGTATCAGCGGCCCGCGGACTATGGCGCTGCCACGGAATACGAAGCGTACCAACCTCCCGCGCCCAAGGCCGGGACGGCCCCCCGCCATCGGCAGGCCTGGCAGGCCCCGCCCTCCCCAAGGGGCAGCGATGGCGGGCAGCCCCTTCGCGCTTTTGAAAGCGCTCCTCCGCCGCCCAGCCCGCGCCGCGGGTATGATTCCCAGGCCATCCCGCCCATGGAACCGCCCGCCCCGGGCGCTTTGGCCATTTGCCTGGAGGGGGAATACCGGGGCGTTCCCATCCGGAAAGACGCGGTGATTTCCCCGGAAGGCAGCGTCGTTGGCCGGAACACCGCCTGCCAGATCACGCTGGGGGAGCGTAGCGTATCCCGCAGGCATTGCAGGCTTTGGGTGTCCGAAGGCCGCCTTTTTGCCGAAAACCTCAGCGATACCAACCCCCTCCAGGTGAACGGCATGCAGGTGCCGGAGGGCGCGGTGGAGCTTGAAAACGGCGACATGCTGACCCTGGGGCTTTTGGAGCTGAAACTGCTTTTTCTGTAAAACCGCTTTTGTCATGCGGCGGTTTTCCATCATCACTCCATCCCGGCCGATGGCCTAACCCTTTTTTGACCGCGCACAGCGCGGTCAAATATTGGGTCCAGGGGCTTGCCCCTGGTGGGGTCGCAGGGGTGAAACCCCTGCACCGTCCTCCGTTCTCCATCCCCTCCCTGCCCATTGCCAATCCGGCCGGTTTGTTGTATTCTGGTATCAGGCGGCGCAGGTCGTTTTTTACCAACCTGTACAAAAGGAGAGCTTGCATGCTGTTCAATTCATTCCCCTTTCTGATTTTCTTTCCGGCTGTGGTTCTGCTGTACTATGTCATTCCCAAAAAGGCTCGGTACCTTTGGCTGCTTGTGGCCAGCTACGTTTTTTACATGTGGTGGAACCCCACCTTTGCGCTGCTCATTGCGTTCACCACCCTGGTTACCTATGGAAGCGGCATCCTGATGAGCCGCGCCGACGGGTTGGAGGAGGCAGGCAAGACCCGGCGCAAAAAATGGATCGTAGCCGTTACCGTGGTGGTCAATCTGTTGATTCTGGTCTTTTTCAAGTATTTCGATTTTTTGCTGGAAAACCTCAACCGGGTTTTGGGCCTGATGGGAAGCCGGCCTGTGAGCAAGTCTTTTGACGTGCTGCTGCCCGTGGGCATTTCGTTTTACACCTTCCAGGCCCTTGGCTACACCCTGGATGTGTACCGGGGCAAGGTGGCCCCTGAGCGGAACGTATTCAAATACGCGCTGTTTGTCGCCTTCTTTCCGCAAATTCTGGCCGGGCCCATCGGGCGCGCCCCCAGCCTTTTGCCCCAGGTAAACGGCGTGCCCACCGGCAAGCCTTTCGAGTATAAGCGTTTCACCAACGGCCTTTTGATGATGATGTACGGCTACTTCCTGAAAATGGTGGTGGCGGACCGCATCGCCATTTTGGTGAACACCGTATACGATTCCTATTTCAACTACGGCGCGGTGGAGCTGATCGTGGCCACGGTGGCCTTTGCCGTTCAAATCTACTGCGACTTCGCCAGCTATTCCACCATCGCGGTGGGCGCGGCCGAGGTGATGGGCTTCCACCTTATTGAAAACTTCAACACGCCCTATTTCGCCGTGTCCATTCAGGATTTTTGGCGCAGGTGGCATATCTCCCTCAGCACCTGGTTCAAAGACTACCTCTACATCCCCCTGGGCGGCAACCGCTGCTCCAGGGTGCGGAAATACTGCAACATCATGGTGGTGTTTCTGGTCAGCGGCCTTTGGCACGGCGCCAGCTGGACCTTCCTCATCTGGGGCTTCCTCCACGGCGCGTATCAAATCATCGGCGAAGCGTTGCGCCCGCTCAAGCAAAAGCTGACCCAAAAAATCCATGCCAATACCCAGTGCGGCAGCTACAAGGGCCTGCAAATGGCGCTGACCTTTGTGCTGGTGTGCGTAGCCTGGGTGTTTTTCCGGGCCAGCAGCGTCACCGCCGCTTTTGACATCTTCCACCGCCTGTTCATCCGCTTTAACCCCTGGGTGCTGTTTGACGGCGGCCTCCTGACCTTGGGCCTGGACCAGCTGGAAATCAACATTCTGATGGTATCCATCGCCTTCATGTTCCTGGTGGATCTGGTCCGCTTCCGGCGGGGCCAGCGGCTGGACAGCTTTCTGGACAGCCAAAACCTGTGGTTCAAATGGCTGGTGGCCATCGGGCTCATCGTGGCCGTGCTGGTGTACGGGCAGTATGGCCCGGGCTTTGACGCGCAGAAGTTCATCTACCTGCAATTTTAAGGGGCGGCCTTATGAAAAACGCCTTTCGTTTCATCGCCTTCGCGCTTGTTTTGGCGCTGGTTTTGGGCCTCTCTTCGCAGGTGCTGCGCTTTAAGTACGAAGAGGGCATCTACGGCATGGAGCTTTTGTACCGGCAGCCTAAAAACAGCATCGACGTGCTGGTGCTGGGGTCCAGCCACGCCTATTACACGGTGAACCCCGCTGTGCTGTGGCAGGAAAAGGGCATCGCCGCCTATGTGCTGGGCAGCGCCAACCAACCCCTGTGGAACACTTATTATAACCTGGTGGAAGCCCTGAAAACCCAAACCCCCAAGCTGCTGGTGGTGGAGGCCTACGGCACCCGGGTGGTGGCGGAGTACCGGCCCGATCCGGAGGTGGTGAAGGCCGTGTTTGGAATGCGCATATCCCAAAACAAGCTGGACGACCTTCGCGCCTCCGCCCCGGCGGACCGTCAGCTGGATTTTCTTATGCCGCCCGTGCTGTACCATGCCCGCTATGCGGACATCACCCAAAAAGATTTTTCCAAAAATCTGGGCTTTCCCGAGCTGGACGAAAACTGGAAGGGTTTTTTGTTTGACGATCGGGTGAAGCCCTTCCAGGCCCCGGACGTGTCCGAAGTATCCGAACCGGAGCCGCTGGTGCCCAAGGCGGACGAATACTACCGCAAGATTCTGGAGCTGGCCTCCGAACGCGAAATTCCGGTGCTGGTGATGGTGGCCCCCTACCCCACCATCGAGGAGCAGCACGCCCGCGTCTTTTTGGAGGCAGAGTCCATCGCCGGGGAATACGGCGCGGACTTTTTGGATTTCAGCCGGGGGGACGAGTCGGAGATCGACTACGAAACGGATTTTTTCGACATCCACCACCTGAACGCCCAGGGCAGCGACAAGTTGTGCGCCAATCTGGCCGAATATTTGGCGGACAGCTATGACCTGCCGGATCGCCGGGGCGACGCGGTCTATGTTTCCTGGGAGAAAAACGCGGAACGGCATGCCCGGCTTACGCAAAACGCCGCTTTCCGCCATACCGGCGACCTGGCCGACTACCGCGCCCTGCTGGATGACGCCGAGGGATACGCGGTGCTGGCCACCGGCGACGGTGAGGCCGACGAGGAAAACGACGCCCGGCGCTTTGTCCGGCTGACGGAAAACGGACAGCTGACCCGGGAGCTTGCCCTTCCCGACGGCGGGGCCTTCCACGCCGCCCTGGGGTCTGGCGACCTGGCCGTCACCTGCGCCCCGTCGGGGGAGGAATCCGGCGCTGTAAGCGTTCTTTTGAACCGGCGGGAACAGCGGAAAGTGTCCCAGGGCCTGAACTTTTTGGTGTACGATTTGCGGCTGGATGTTCCTGTGGA
>JAVBTE010000068.1:0-17286 GCA_031556335.1 Eubacteriales bacterium
GGGAGGTGGCTTTGGACCGGTTGCCAAACGCCGAAATTTTTTGCAGCGCCATCCGCCAAAGAAAATCGCGCCTTTGCAGGGCAAGGCCGCCGGGGCAAAGAAGCGCAAGGTGAGTGATTTTTTCGGGATGTAGGGTGGCGTAGCGCAGGGCCATCCATCCGCCCAGGGAGAGCCCCGCCATGGCGCATTGGGCAAGGCCAAGCCCCGCCAGCACCTCATCCAGCCATTGGGCGTAGGCGTTTCCGCCATAGGGCGGACGGCTTTCCGAGGAAAGGCCCGCCTCGCCCGTCAAATCCACGGCGAACACATGAAAGCGTCTGCAAAAAACTGGAAGATCGCCAAACCAGGTGAAGGAATTGGACAGGCTGCCATGCAGCAGCACCAGGGGAGGATGGTTCGGGTTCCCGGATTCGATCACAAAGGTTTCCCCCAGGGAGGTATCCACATGGAATTGCTTGTTAGGCACGGGCCACGCGGCGAGGATGCCCCGGTATGCCTCCAAAACCTTTTGCTTTCCCGCTTCGCTTTTGTAAATGCTGTTCATTGGGGTTCCTCCTGGGTCAGCCAGTTTTCGGCTTCTTCCAGGGTGTCAAACACGTGGAAGAACGTGCCCCGGTGGGCCTCCAGCAGCAAATCTGTGAATTTGCCATGGATGCTGTCCGCAGGCATGACCGCGGCGGCTTTGATATTGTAGTTGGCAAATTTTTGCAGCACATGGCCCGCCACGCCGCTGGAAAGCTGCGTAAACGCCGAGGACAGGCTGGGAAGCAATACCCGGCGAACGCCGTTTTCCACGCAGGCGGCGACCAGCGACAGGCCGTCCTGCTCCGTGCGAACCTGCCCGGAGGTCACATGGAGATACGCATTTCCGTTCTTTTCCACTTTGGCCCATGCCGGTTGGGCGGCGGGCTGGGCCGGGTCCGGCTCCCGCGTAGCCGGGGCCAGGGGCAGCGCAACGCTCCGCACCTTGTCGGTCCAGGAAAGCTCCGCCGCAAAGGCCTGGCGAATGTTTTCCAGCGCCAGGGTGTGGATGGCGGTTTCGTAGGGCGTGCCGGAAAGCGCCTCCTCCTGCACGGCAAGGGCCTCCCCCCGCACCAGACGTTCATATTGTTCCAAAAGCGTCTCCAGCTCGGTTTTTGTCAGGTCGCCGGCAAACACCAGCTGCATCAGGAAGGTTTTGCGAACCTCCGGCGCCTCCGGAAACTGCAGGGACAGCCGGCGCAGCTCGCGCATGCCGTTTTCCGTTAAGGTATAGATTTTTTTGGTGGGGGAGGCGTCGCCGTGGTGAACCTTGGCTGCCACCAGACCATCCGCTTCCAGCTCCGCCAGCGCGCGGTAAATTTGGTTGTTGTTCCCGGACCAGTAAATGAGGGGGGATTTTTGCATGGCCTTTTTCATGTCGTACCCGGTCATCGGCTGCCCGCGCAACAATCCCAAAATCGCATACTGAATGTTCATGGATCACACTTCCTTTCTAACATATGTTAATAGTAACACGTGTTAGGAAGGAAGTCAACAGGAAAATTATCGGGAGCTTTTGTCCCGCAAAAACAGCCCGCTTTTCACAAGCAGGGCAAAGCCCGCCGGAATCAGCAAAAATTCTTCCGCGATAAAAACGCTGTACGAGCCTAAAACGCCAAACACGCCCAGAATCAGAAGGATGATTCCCGCCGCCATCAGCGTGGCGCAGCAAAGGTAGACGCTGTTCCGTTTTAGTTTTTCTGGGGTGGGATGGGGTACGCCCCGGGTAAAAAAGAAGGCGATCCAGATGAACATGGCCCCGAAGCCCACCACCGTGCCCAGGCTGTGCACCGCGTTGGAAAGGCCGTGGGACAGGCCCAAAAGCCCCACCCGGTCGAATTCCAGGTAGCTGCTGTCGCAAAGCTGCATGGCCACCACCGCAAAGCTTACGCCCATCACCCGGGTCAGCACTCGTTCGCAGTGGCAATAGCCCACATAGGCGATGGCGTAGGTGAACATCGCCCCCAGGGCAAAGGGCAGCAGCATGCCGGCCCGGTTCCCGGTGGTGGCGCTTTCGCTGATGGAGGTAAGCGGGGGAAGATGGTAGATGAACACCACATCCAGCATGCAAAGGATGCCGATGGTGAGGGCGACGAAGCCCAGAAAAGTCATCTGCAAATGGGACGATTTCGGGGTAAGGGGCTGTTGCATAGGATTCCCTCCCAAGGCCTTCTTTTTGCCTGAGGATATTCCGCCGGGAAGGGCGATAGACCGGGGAAAGTGTGCTATAATCAGGTATCTGTATGCCGAGGGCGAATCATAGCCAAGGGGTGACGTCTGTGAACAACGGAAAAAAAGTGCTGGCGGCAGGCCATATCTGCCTGGACATTACGCCTGTGTTCCCGGCCAGGGAGGGTGTCGATTTAGGCACCCTGCTGGCGCCGGGCAAGCTGGTGGAGGTGGGCAGGCCGGACATCCACCTGGGCGGGTCGGTGGCCAACACCGGCCTTGCCTTGCGGTTTTTTGGGCAACAGGTGCGGCTGGCGGCCAAGATCGGGCAGGACGCTTTCGGGCAGTTGGTGCGGGGCAGCCTTGGCGGATGCGGGTGCGAAGTGCGGCTGGCCGAGGACGTGGAGGCGGGCACCTCCTATTCCATCGTGATCGCCGTGCCGGGGGTGGACCGCCTGTTTCTGCACGACCCGGGGGCCAACGTCACCTTTGGCGAAGCCGATCTCCCGGAGGCGTTGCTGGACGGCGTGGGCCACTTTCATTTCGGGTACCCGCCCCTGATGGCCCGCATGGTGGCGGGGGATGGGGAAGAGCTGGCGCGCCTGTTTCGCCGGGTAAAGGCCCGGGGCATCACCACCTCGCTGGACATGGCGGCGGTGGACCCCCATTCCGTGGCGGCGCGCCTTGACTGGCGGCGCATTCTGGGCCGGGTGCTGCCGGATGTGGACCTGTTTGTGCCAAGCGTAGAGGAAATCGGCTTCATGCTGGACCGAAAGCGGTATGACGACTGGAATGCCCGGGCCCGGGGCGGGGACATCACCGGCGTTTTGGCCGTGGACAAAGACGTGGAGCCCCTGGCGGCGGAGCTGATGGACCTGGGGGCGGCGGCGGTGATGATCAAATGCGGCGCGCCGGGGCTGTACTACCGGGCCGGGAGCGGGGCGAATACGCGGGCGTTTTGCCAGGCCCAGGGCCTGGCGGAGGACGGCTGGCTTGGGAAGAAAGGCTTTCAGCCGGGCTACCGGCCCTGGCGGGTGGCCTCGGCCACGGGGGCGGGGGATACCTGCATCGCGGCGTTTTTGGCCGCCATGCTGGAAGGCGAATCCATGGAGGCCTGCGCCCGTCTGGCCGCCGCCGCGGGGGCCAGTTGCGTAACCGCCTACGACGCCCTCAGCGGCCTTTTGCCCTTGCAGGAGCTTCGCGGAAGGATTGCCGCCGGCTGGGAAACCGTTGGGACACGATGAAGAATTTGGCAAAGGGGATGCCGCTTGTCAAAAAATAAGGTTTATGGTACTATTTTCGTAGTTCCGAAATCATCCATCCGAAGATGAGCACAGAGAAGAGAGGTAGTTTGGAATGAAAAAGTGGTTTGTTTTGCTGATGATCCTTGCGCTTCTTCCGGTTTGCGCGCTGGCCGCGTCGGAAACCATCGACCTGGAAACGATGAGCTTTGACGAGCTGGTAGCGCTGAAAAGCAAGGTGGAACTGGCCATGTGGGGCGCGAAGGAATGGCAGGAAGTGACGGTTCCCCAGGGCGTTTACACCGTTGGGGAAGACATTCCCGCCGGACACTGGACCATCAAGCCCGAAGAGGGCAGCCAGGTATATGTGAAGTGGTCGGACACGCTGGACGAAAGCGGAAAAGACATTGCTTTCAACGGAAAGATCTATTTTTACGAGAGCGTATACAGCGAATCGAACCGCTCTTATGAAAAGGGCGAGCTGACCCAGGTGGACCTGGATGTGCAGGATGGGCAATTCATTGTGGTGGACAGCGGCAACGCCGTCTTTACGCCCTACACCGGCAAGGCGAACCTGGGCTTCAAGTAAGCCGCCTGGAATTGGAAACCAAAGGGCCTGGCCTCCGTGTTTCGCGGGGGCGGGCCCTTTTTCGCGCCGCCAAAAAATTTGGGCATTGCAATTGTTTGCAAAAAAGGTAAGATAGATGGAAGAAACAGACCGGAACCCAACAAAATAACGAAAGCAAAGGGAGAGGAACCATGAAGAAAATCAATATTTTTGACATTCCGGGCATGGAATTTCCGGCGGGAAGGCGTACCCGGGTGATGCTGGGAGAGAACGGGGCCATCAATGGCGACCATTTTTGCCAGGGCTATGTGGTGATTTATCCCGGCGGCAGCGTGCCGGAGCACGAGCATGTCACGGTGGAATCCTATACGGTGCTGCAAGGAAACGGCACGGTGACCGTGGACGGGGAAACCCAGCCCGTTGGCCCGGGGGATATGGTGTATATGGAAAGCGGCAAACCTCACGGCCTGCGCAACACCGGGGAAACGGACATGCACATGATGTTTGTGTACGCCCCCAAAATGGTGGTGGACCATTGGGCCCAGGAGCAAAGCGGCGAGATGAAGTAACGGGCAAAGGGGAAAGCGGGGGAAAGCCGCTTGACATTGCAATCGATTTCATTTATGATATTTCCAAGAAAAAGCGCCAAAAAAGGAAAAGGAAAGGCAGCCGGCAACGGAGGCCTGAGAAAAAAACGAAAGAGGGGATGGCATGAGGAACAGCCTGACGGAGATGCAACTGTGCGGCCTGCTGCCCTGCCTTCGGGCGGAAACCGGGGATGCGCTTTTGGCGGGCGCAAAAGCCCTGGAGGAGCTTGGTTTTCCTTGTGTGGAAGTGGATTTGGCCTCGGCGGGGGTAAAGGCGGCCCTGGAGCGTCTGGTTTCGGCATGCCCCAAACTGGCGGTGGGCGTTAAGGCCGGCAACAAAGAGCAGGCCAGGGAGGCTTTCGCTTTGGGGGCGGAATGGGCGACGATGCCTGCCGGGGCAGGATGGCCAGAAGGGGAGCGGGACCGGGTCTTTGTAATGCCCGAAGCCAGAACGCCCCAGGGGAAAGAAACGGAACCCGGGCAGGAGGGCGGACTTTTTTGCTGCGATGAACGCAATGCGAAATGGCTTGCATCCCTTCTTCCCTCGGCCCGGTTTTTGATTTCCGGGTGCGAGGAGCTCCAACGGAAACAAAAGTGGCTTGCAAACCCGCAGGTATTGGCCATTCGCCAGGAGACGACCCTGACCGCCGAAGGGGCAAGGGCCCAGGCCATGGAAATCTTCCAAAAGTGGCGGGAGCAGCTTGGTTTTTCCCTGGTGCACGTGGGCGTCAACGGCGGAAACGACGCGGGGGCCCGGGAAATTGCCCAGACGTTTTCAAGGCTGCTGGGCATGCCCTATCTGGAAGGCGAGGCCTCCAACTTTGCCGGAACCCTGATTGAAGTGATGAAAGAGGGTGGCCGGGGCGCCCATGGGCATATCGGCATCGGCACGGACGACCTGGCCCGGGGGATGTATTTTGTGCGGCAGGCGGGCTTCTCCTTTGACCCGGTCAGCCGGAAAGAGGACGCCTCTGGCCGCCCGGTGCTTTACTATGTGGACCGGGAAATTGCGGGCCACGCGGTGCATTTGCTGCAAAAGTGAAAGGATGTGTTTGGATGGAAAGGACCGTGGCGTTTTTTGCCGCCTCCCGATACTGGCAAAAGGAGGAGGAGCTGCAGGCGACCTTTGCGGAATTACAGACGGGGTTGCAATCGTTTGCTGAAAACATCCGGCTGGTTGTGGACGGGCAGGGCGTGGAGGATTTGCCCGGCGGCCCGGCGGCCGCGCTGGTGATTGTGCCCATGAGCGGCGCGGTGCAAAAGGACATTCTCCGCGCGGCGGAGCGGTTCGGCAACGTGGTTTTGTATGCGGGCTATATACAGGGCAACGCAAGCGACCGGGCGACGGGGCTGATGGTGAAATACAACGCTGCCCCCACGCTGATGGACAGCTGGAGCGTGCTGCGCAAAAGGCACCCAAGGGCCGTGCTGGCCCTTGACAGGGAAGAGCTGGCACACCGCCTTCGCGCGATGGCCGCTTTCCAGAGCCTGCAAGGAGCCAAGCTGCTTTTGATTGGCGAGCCGGAACCCTGGGTGATCAGCGTAAGCCGCAGCCTGGAGGACTATCGCAAGCTGGGGATCAGGGTGGAGCAGATTCCTCAGCGGGAGGTGGCGGACCTCTACGAAGCCACCACTGAAGAAGAAGGCGGCCCCTACTTTGCAAAGTACCGCCAGGGCGCGCAAAGCTGCGTGGAGCCCACGGAGCAGGACGTGAAAAACGCCGGGCGCATGACCGCGGCGTTGCTGAAAACCATGGAACGGCACGGGGCGGACGGCATTGCGCTGGCTTGCTTCAATCTGCTTTCCCTGGGCACCACCTCCTGCCTGGGGGTCAGCTATATCAACGACTGCACGGACAAGATCGCCGCCTGCGAGGGGGATTTGGACAGCGCGGTCACCATGCTGATGCTCAAGCGCCTTACGGACACCAAGGTGTGGATGGCCAACCCCGGCCTGCACCCCAAGGGCGTGGTGAATTTTTCCCATTGCACGGCGCCCCTTCGGGTGGACGGCCGAAGCGACAGGCCCTTCATTCTGCGCAACCACCACGAAAGCGGCATCGGCGCGTCCTTGCAGGTGGAAATGCCTGCCGGGCGGCTGACCGCCTGCCGGGTTTCCGGGGCGTGGGGCACCTATACGGCGCAAGGGGCCACGGGGGAAGCGGGCCCCAGGGAAGAATGCTGCCGTACCCAGCTGTATGTGCGCTTTGACGATTTTGACCGGTATGTGAACACCGCCCTGGGTTGCCATCAGGTGTTCTGCTTTGAGGATGTGACCCGGGATTTTGCCATGCTGGCGGAATGGATGGGGCTGAAACCGGAGGGAGAGTAAGCGGACGGGGGAGAAGCGCTACAAACCTTTGCAAAAGGCGCGAATCGCGCGGATTTTGGCAAGGCCCCTTGACGCGCTTCCCGCAATGTGATATAGTAAGCGCAAGAATCGGTGGGGCAGATCCTTGGAATATAAGGGAAAATGAAGCGGAAACTGGAAAACGGTTTTTTGAGCCAAAGGATTTGCAATCGATTGCAATCAAGCACAGTGGTTTCCCCGACAAGGTTCCAAAGAATTGTTTCAAAGAATTGTTTTGTGAGGCGCCGCCTCGCATGACATAAAAAGAAAGTGGAGGGAATTGTTCAATGAAAAAGGTTCTATCACTGCTCCTGATGCTGGCGATGCTCCTGGCCGCTACTTCGGCATTTGCGGCTGACACCATCAATGTAGGCTGCCTGCAGGATGTTACCGGCCCCACGTCTACGCTGGGCCAGATGGTGACCGCGGGCGCCCAGTGGGCGGTTGACGAGATCAACGCCGCCGGCGGCATCGGCGGCAAGCAGATCAACCTGATCGTGTACGACACCAAGGGCGACGTGACCGAAGCCATCAACGCCTACACCAAGGCCGTGTCCACCGACAAGGTGAGCGCCATTGTGGGCCCGCCCGTTGCCAACATCGCGCTGGCCATCGCCCCCGAATCCGAGAACAACGATGTTCCCGTGCTGGGCTTCAGCGTGAACCCCGCCAGCCAGGTGAAGGAAGACGGCACCCCCTACAAGAACATGTTTGCCTTCCAGCCCACCGCTCCCCAGCAGGCCACCATCATGGCCAAGTACGCCATGAAGAACGGCTATAACACCTTCGGCGTCATCTACAACGAAGGCAACGCCTACTCCAAGTCCCTCCAGGCTCCGTTCATCGATGTGGTGAAGGCCGCCGGCGGCACTGTGGACCAGGTCGTTACCTACACGGCCAACGACAAGGATTTCAAAACCCTTCTGCAACCCATCGTAAACGCCGGCGTGGATGCCATGTTCGTGCCCAACTACACCCAGGAGCTGATCCTGGTTGTGCAGCAGGCTCGGGAACTGGGCTTTGAAGGCGCGTTCATCTGCGGCCTGGACGCCTGCCCGCCCTTCAACTCTTTGCTGGGTGAAGATTGCGACAATATCTACTTCATCAACAACATCGACGGCACCGAGGCGAACATCGTCAAGATGATTGAGGACGTCAAAGCCAAGACCGACATCGACGCCACCAACAAGTTCTTCCTGGGCTACGATGTGCTGAACATTTTGAAGGGCATCGTCGAGCAGGTTGGCACCGATCCCGCCGCCATTGGACAGGCTGCCGCCAACGTGACCAACTACGCCGGCCTCACCGGCAACATCACCATCGACCCCGCTAACCATATGCCCAAGGGTCTGGAAATGGTCATGTTCACCTACGAAGGCACCACGCCCAAGATGCTGGAGCGCTATTCCGCGGACCAATAACAGGCAGGCAAAGAAAAGGGGAAGGCATTCAGGCGGAAGCGGTTTGCGCGTAGCAAAGCCGGTTGGAGTTACGCCCTTCCCTTGATCGATGGCTCTCCCGCATCTCTCGTGCGGGAGAGCCTTTTCTAAAGCACCGCGAGGAGGAATTCCATGCAAATTTTGCAGTATACGCTGAACGGGTTGGCGATGGGCTCGGTGTACGCGCTGATTGCCACCGGGTTCGCCATGATTTTTAATGTCCTCAAGTTTTCCAATTTCTCCCACGGCGCGCTTATGACGCTCAGTGCCACGGCGGGCTACTTTATCGCCGCCGCAAACAAATGGGGGCTGATCCCCAGCATTCTGGTTTCCCTGGTGACGGGGGCGCTGATCGCGCTTGTAGGCGAGTTTGTGGCGTTTCGCCGCATTTTGCAGCGCAGCACCTCGCCGGTGTACTTCTTTGTTTCGTCCATTACGCTGGGCACGCTGTACGAGGGCTTTGTGGTCCTGAAGCTTGGCGCTAACTTTTATAATTTTCCCAGCTATTTCAAGCCCAAGGCCATCAAGTTCGCCGGGCTGGTCATTTCCACGGCGGACTTGGTCATGCTGGGCATCAGCCTGGTGGCGCTTTTGGTGCTGGCCTTCCTCATTCAGCGCACCCGGGTGGGCCGGGCGCTGCGCTCCGTCAGCTTTGACCGGGACACCGCCAGCCTGATGGGCATCAACGTAACGCGCACCATTCAGCTTGCCTTTATCATTTCCGGCGCGCTGGCCGGGCTGGCGGGCATTTTCGTGGGCATGAAGTTTACGCTGTATCCAACCCTGGGCTCCATTGTGGTGAAGGGCTTTGTGGCGGCGGTGATTGGCGGCCTTGGCAGCCTGCCCGGCGCGGTGATCGGCGCCATGGTGCTGGGGCTGGTGGAAACGATGCTGACCGCGGCTTTTGGCTCGGCCTACGCACCGATTTTTTCATTCGTCATCATGATCATCTTCCTGCTGGTGCGACCCCGGGGCATCGCGGGTTCCAACATTCAGGAAAAGGCGTAAGGGGGCGAGCGAATGGAACTGTATTCTCACATCATTACCCAGGCCCTCATTACGGTGGTTTCCGTGGCCGGCGTGTTTGTGCTGACCGGTATGACAGGCATGTTTTCCCTGGGCCAGGCCGCTTTCATGGCCATTGGCGCCTATACCTCCGGCGTGATGACGGTGAAACTGGGCATTCCCATTTATCTTTCCTGGCCCGCGGGCATCGTGGTGGCGGTTGTGGTGGGCTTTTTGGTGGGCCTGCCCACGGTGCGCCTTCGCCGGGACTATATTTCGCTGGTGACCCTGGGCTTTGGCGAGGCCATTACGGCGCTACTCAACCGCATCCCCATCACCGGGGGGGCGGAGGGCCTGCGGGGCATTCCCAAGGAAACCACCCTTCCCGTGGCGCTGGTTTCCGCCGTGGTGGTCATCGCGCTGATCGCCATGTTCAAAAAGTCCAAGTACGGGCGCCAGTGCATCGCCATCAAAAGCGACGAGCTGGCGGCCAAGGCCATGGGCATCAACGTGCCCAAGGTGAAGATGATCGCGTTTTTGATTTCCGTGGCGGTGACGGCCTATGGCGGAAGCCTGTACGCCTTTTACACCGCCTATATTGACACCACGCTTTTCAGCTGGCGGGAAAGCGCGGAATGGATCATTCTGGTGTTCTTTGGCGGCGTGAACAGCCTGACCGGCTCGGTGCTGTCCACCTTTGTCCTGTCCGGCCTGCCGGAAGTGCTGCGGGATTTGCAAAACTACCGCTTCATCATCTACGCGGTGCTGGTGCTGCTCATCATCAACTTCAAGCCCTCCGGCTTGCTTGGCGAGTGGGAGCTGACCCCCGCCAACGTGAAGCGGCTGTTTGGGAAAGACAAGGGCACAAAGGCCCCACGGAAGGGGGACGAGTAAATGGCGCTTTTGAAAGTGGAACACATTCATAAGAATTTTGGCGGCGTCAAGGCGATTCAGGACTTTTCCATGGAGGCCAACCCCGGGGAGATTCACGGCATCATCGGCCCCAACGGCGCGGGTAAGACCACGATTTTCAACGTCATCTCCGGCATCTATCCCCCGGACGAGGGCACCGTCACCCTGGACGGAAAAGACGTTTCCCGCATGGAGCAATACAAAATCACCCAGGAGGGCGTGGGCCGCACCTTCCAGACCATTCGCCTGTTCAAGGGGCTGAGCGTGCTGGACAACGTGATGTGCGCCTTTGACCCCAAAAGCAAATACGGGGTGCTGGGCTCCCTGCTGCCCCTTCCCAAGCGCTATGCGGAAGAGAAGCGCGGGCGGGAGGTTTGCATGCACTTTTTGCAGGTGGTGGGCCTGGAGGACTACGCGGACGAGCGGCCGGAGAACATGTCCTACGGCCACCAGCGCAGGCTGGAAATTGCCCGGGCGCTGACCTGCACGCCCAAGGTACTGCTGCTGGACGAACCCGCCGCGGGCCTGAACCCGGTGGAAGTGACCGAACTGACCGAGCTGATTCAGCGGCTTTGCAAGGACATCGGGTTCGCAATTTTGCTGATCGAGCACCGGCTGGAGCTGGTGATGAACATTTCAAAGTACATCCATGTGCAGAACTTTGGCAAGACCATTGCCGTGGGAACGCCCGCCGAAGTGCGGAGCAACCCCGAGGTGATCGAGGCCTATCTGGGGAAGGAGGAAGGCTGATGGCCATGCTGGAAGTGAAGGACCTGTGCGTCAGCTACGGCCATGTGGTGGCGCTGAAGCAAGTCTCCATTGAGGCGGACGAGGGCGAGATTTATTCCATCATCGGTTCCAACGGCGCTGGCAAAACATCGCTGCTTCGGACCATATCGGGCCTGGTGAAGCCCCAGTCCGGGTCTGTGGAGTTTCTTGGGGAAAAGCTGACCGGCAACAAGCCCCATGATGTGGTGAAAAAGGGCATCGTGCATGTGCCGGAAGGCCGCAAAACCTTTTCGGGCCTCACCATTCAGGACAATTTGTTGGTGGGCGGCTATCTGTACAAGGATTTGGACCAGGACCTGGAAGCCCAGTACGCGCGCTTTCCCATCCTGAGGGAACGCAAGAACCAGTTTGCGGGTACCCTGTCCGGCGGCGAGCAGCAGATGCTGGCCATTGCCCGGGGATTGATGTCCCGGCCCCGCATCATGCTGCTGGACGAGCCAAGCCTTGGCCTGGCCCCCCTCATCGTGAACCAGATCTTTGACCTGATCAAGCAGATCCGCGACTCCGGCATCACCATTTTTCTGGTGGAGCAGAACGCCCGCAAGGCCCTTTCCATTTGCGACAAGGCCTGCGTGCTGGAAAACGGCGTGATTACGGTTTGCGGCACAGGCAAGGATCTGCTCTCCTCCGATGTGGTGAAAAAGGCCTATTTGGGCGCATAGAAAGGGGTATTCCATGATTCGGGAATGGAACGAGGAATCGCTGGACCATCGCAACGCGCTTTTGTATGCCATGGGAATCAGCGAGGAGGACGCCAAACGTCCTGTCATTGGCCTGGTAAACTCCTGGAATGAAATGAATCCCGGTCACTTCCCCTTCCGGGACGTGGTCGATGAAATGAAAAAAGAAATTTACAACGCCGGGGCCCTGGCGTTGGAGTTGCCCATCACCGGCATTTGCGACGGCATTTGCTCCAACACCCCCGGCGACCGCTATACCCTGCCCGCCCGGGATTTGGTGTCCAGCGAAGTGGAAACCGTGGCGGAGCTGAACATGCTGGAGGGCATGGTGATCATGGCCACCTGCGACAAAGTGGTGCCCGGCATGCTGATGGGCGCCATTCGGGTGAACATCCCAACGGTGATGTTCACCGGCGGGTATATGGCCCCCGGCGAACTGGACGGCCGCATGCTGACGCTGACCCATACCAAGCAGGCCTATGCCGCCTACATCGGCGGGGACATGACCCGGGAAGCGTACAAGGCCGTGGTGAAAAACGCTTGCCCCACCCCCGGGGCCTGCCCCTTCATGGGCACGGCCAACACCATGTGCGCCACGGCGGAAGTGCTGGGCTTTTCGCCCCACGGCAACGCCAGCGTGCGCAGCCAAACCCCGGCCTGGCATGAATTGGCCAAGCAGGCGGCGCGAACCGTTGTGGAGGCTGTGAAGGAAGGAAAGCGGCCTTTGGACTTCTTGTCCCAGGAAAGCTTTTTGAACGTGGTGCGGTACATGATGGCCACGGGCGGCTCCACCAACAGCCTGTTGCACATTCCGGCCATCGCCCGTCAGGGCGGGTTCGATATCACCCCGGAAACCTTTGATAAAATCAGCCGGGAAGTGCCGGTGATCAGCGCCATTTACCCCAACCATCCCGTGGATACCATGGTGGATTTTTCCCGGGCGGGGGGCCTGGGGGCGGTGGTGAAGGAGCTGGCCAGGGCGGGGAAAATCGCCGGGGAAGCGGGGGGCATGTTCGGCAGCATCCAGGACCTGGCGGAAAAATCGCAAAACCTGGAACCGGAAGTGATCCGCCCCGTGGCGCAGCCCATTCACGAGCAGGGCGGCCTGGCGGTGCTCCATGGGAACATTGGGCGGGACAGCGCCATCGTCAAGTTCAGCGCGGTGGAGAAGGAAGCCTGGAAATTTTCCGGCCCCGCCCGTGTGTACGATTCCCAGGACGAGGCGTGGCAGGCCATGCTGAAAGATGAGATTCAGCCGGGAGACGTGGTGGTGATCCGCTACGAGGGCCCCAAGGGGTCCCCCGGCATGCCCCATATGGAAACCTTCATGGCGGCGGTGCTGGGCAAGGGCATGGGCACGAAGATCGCCCTGGTCAGCGACGGGCGCTTTTCCGGAGCCACAGGCGGCCTGGCCATTGGCCACGTCAGCCCGGAGGCCTACGAGGGCGGCGACATCGCCTTGATTGAGAACGGAGACCGGATTCACATTGACATCGAAGCCCGCAGCCTTCAGGTGGACGTGGAGGAAGCCGAGTTCGCCCGCCGCAGGGCCCAGTGGAAACCGGTGCAAAAGCCCGCCACAGGCTGGCTTGCGCTGTACCGGAAGAACACCACCAGCGCCCACCAGGGGGCCACGGTGTACTGGGAAACGTGAGTGCCGTGAAGGGGCCGCGAAAGGAGAGCGGGCATATGGTCAGTTTGAAGGATGTGGCCGAGCATGCGGGCGTGTCCGCCAGCACCGTGTCCCGGGTGCTTGGGAACAAGCCTGTGGTGAACGAAAACACCCGGGAGCGGGTGATGGACGCGGTGCGCCTTTTGGACTATAAGCCCAATGAGCTGGCCAAAAGCCTCAAGCTGGGCCGCAGCAACACCATCGCCCTGATGGTGCCCAGCATTCAGAACCTGATTTTTCCCGCCATTGTCCGGGGGGCGGAGGATACCGCCCGCAAGGCCGGGTATACGGTCATCCTGTGCAACACCGACGAGGACGTGGAGGAGGAAAAGCGCTACATTACCAAGCTGCGCACCCGGTTGGTGGACGGGTTCATCGTGGCCTCCATGCTGCCGGGCTCGGATCACATTCGCAAATTGTGGCGGGAAGGGTTCCCGGTGGTGCTGACCTGCCGCATTTATGACGATACCATCGACGCCGTGGGCATCGACAACGAGGCCGCCGCCTATGACGCCACCCAGTACCTGATTCGGGTGGGACACAGGAAGATCGCCTTTGCCATGGGCCGGGAAGAGATTCCGCTGTATACCGACCGGTACAAAGGCTACCGGCGGGCCCTGGAAAGCGCGGGCATCCCCTTTGACGAAGAGCTGGTGATTCATGAAACCAACGGCACGGCCAGCTTTTATTATTTGTTTCAAAACCTGATCAAAAAGGGCGTGAAGCCCGACGCGGTCATGTCCAGCAGCGACCCCAAGGCCTTTGTGGTGATGCGGGCCCTGCACGACATGGGGCTTTCCATTCCGGGGGATGTGTCGGTCATGAGCATCGACAACGTGGAGGCCAGCTCGCAGATTGAGCCGCCCCTGTCCACCGTGTCCCAGCCGCTGTACGAAATCGGCGCGCTGGCGGCCAACAAGCTTATCCGGCAAATTCAGCATAAGGAACGAACGGGCAAGCTGGCCCCGCCCCAGGTGGATATCCTCAAAACGGAACTGATCATTCGCAAATCCACACGATGATACGGAGGGAATACAATGGCATCCCATGAAAAATTTGGTTTTGCCACATTGCAAGACCTGCGGGAGAAGATTGCAGCGCTGAACGCGGATATTCCGCTTTCGGAGGATCTTTCCCCCCTGAAAAAGCCTGTTCGGGTGGGGCATTTGGTGGCCCCCAACGCCCTGGCGGTGCTGCCCATGGAGGGCTGCGATTCGAGCCCCGACGGTTCCCCCAGCGAGCTTACGGAGCGGCGGTATTTGCGCTTCGCCGGCGGCGGGGCGGGGCTTTTGTGGTGGGAAGCCTGCGCCGTGGTGGAGGAAGGCCGCGCCAACGAGCTGCAAATGATGATGACCCGTGAAAACCTGGGTCAGTTTGCTGCGCTTTTGAACAAGGCCAACGGGGAGGCCGCCCGGCAAAACGGCGCGGATCACCGCCCTGTGAACATTTTGCAGCTGACCCATTCCGGCCGGTATTCTCGGCCCCATGGGCACAAGGCCGCCCCCATCGTGCCCCAGCACGACCCCATTCTGGACCCCCGGGTGGGCCTCAGCCCGGACGCGCCCGTGGTGACGGACGCCTATTTGGATGATTTGATCGGCAAGTATGTGCTTTCCGCCAAGCTGGCCCGAGAAGCGGGCTTTGACGGCGTGGACCTGAAAAGCTGCCACCGCTATCTGCTCAGCGAGCTGCTGGCCAGCCATACCCGGGAAGGCAAATACGGCGGCAGCTTTGAAAACCGTACCCGGTTTTTGCGGGACGTGATGGACGCGGTGCGCTCGGAGCTGGGCCAGGATTTCATCATCGCCTGCCGCTTCAATGTGTTCGACGCCCATCCCTACCCCTATGGCTTTGGCGAGGACAAACAGGACCTTTGGAAGTTTGACCCGGAGGAGCCCATGGCGCTGGTGCGCATGTTCCGGGAAAAAGGCGTGGGGCTACTGAGCAATTCGGCGGGAAACCCGTATTACATCTATCCCCAGGTAACGCGGCCCTTTGATACGTCCTCCTCCGGCGTGCCGGTGCCGGACGAGCATCCCCTGGAAAGCGTGGCAAGGCTGTTTGCCTTCACCCGGATGATTCAAAAAGAAGCGGGAGAGGTGCCGGTGGTGGGCAATGGCTACACCTGGCTGCGGCAGTTTTTGCCCTACGCGGGGGCGGCCAATCTGGCTGCCGGCAGCTGCGGCTTTGTGGGGCTTGGGCGTTCCAGCTTCGCCTATCCGGACGCGCCCAGGGACATTGTGGAAAAGGGCATGATGGAGCCGGGCAAGTGCTGCATCTGCTGCTCCAAGTGCACCCAGATCATGCGCGACCATGGCCGCACAGGCTGCGTGATTCGGGACGCGAAGGTATACGGGCCGCTTTATAAGCAGTACCGTGAGGAAGCGGAAGCGAGGGAAAAGAAATGACGGGCACGCTGGAAAGCCGCGTAGGGCGTGTGGTGGCCGAGGGAACAACGGATTTCATCACCCGGCAGGTACCGCCCCCCGATCAGGATGCGGTGGTGATCCGGGTACAAGCCAGCGCCCTGTGCGGAAGCGATTTGCATATTTTCAAAGCCAAGCACCCCAGCGTGCCCCTGCCGGCCACCATTGGGCATGAATTTGCGGGGGACATCGTGGCCGTGGGCGGCGCGGTAACCGGGCTTTCGCTGGGCGACCGGGTCACGGTGGAGCCCTGCGTGGCCTGCGGCGTTTGCGACGCTTGCCGCCATGGGGAATACGGCTCTTGCGACCAGCTTTCCTTTGTGTACCGCAAGGGCGACGGGGCCATGGCCGACTATATCACCGTGAAGGCCTCCTCGGTGTATCGGCTGCCGGAGCACCTCAGCTATGAGGCTGGGGCGCTGATCGAGCCGTTGGCCGTGGCGGTGCACGCCGTGCGCCGGGCCGACGTGCGCCTGGGCGAAACCGTGCTGGTGCTGGGGGCCGGGGCCATTGGGCTGCTGGTGGGCGCGCTGGCCAAGCGCATGGGCGCGTCGAAGGTGATTGTGTCCGATTATGCCGCCTTCCGCCTGGACATGGCCAAACAAATAGGGGCCACCGACACCGTAAACCCCGGCGCGGGCGAAAGCCTGGAGGCGGCGGTTCAAAGCCTCACAGGGGGCAAGGGCGTGGACAAAGCCTTTGAATGCGTGGGCCGGCAGGAGACGTTCGTGGAGGCCATGACCCTCGTGCGCAAGAAAGGGCTGGCCACCATCGTGGGGATTTTTGAGCAGACGGAGATCACCATTCCCGTGATGCGCCTGGTGAACAACGAAATCCGCGTGCAGGGCACCCAGGGTTATTGCTGGGATTTTCCCATCGCGCTGGAAATGGCCGGGGAGATTGGGCTGGAGCGGCTGGTCACCCAGCGCTTTCCACTGTCTAAGCTTCAACAGGCGCTGGAAACCGCGCTGGATCGCACGCAAAAGACCATGAAGATTGTTTTGAAACCATAACGAGGAGGATTTTTGGGTGAAAAAGACAGCAATCGTCACTGGCGGAAGCCGTGGCATCGGTCTGGCCATCGCAAGGCGGTTGGCGGAGGAAGGATACCGGCTTGCCATTCTGGCTACCCAAGACCCGGAAATCCACCAAAACGCGATGCAGGAACTGCGGGACCTGGGCGCGGATGTGTTGTACGTGAAAGGAAACGTGGGGGAGAGGGCCGACCGGGAACGGCTGGTTCAGGAAACCGTGAAAGCCTTTGGCGGCATTCACGTGCTGGTGAACAACGCGGGGGTGGGCCCCAAGGTGCGCAACGATCTGCTGGACATGACCGAGGAAAGCTGGGACCATGTGCTGGGCATCAACCTGAAGGGCAATATGTTTTTGACCCAGGCGGTGGCCCGGCAGATGATGACCCAGGAACCT
>JAVBTE010000209.1:0-21155 GCA_031556335.1 Eubacteriales bacterium
CCCCCCCCCCCCCCCCCCCCCCCCCCCCCCCCCCTCACTCTTCTTCCAAAATCAAAATCTCCACCCCCGGCAAAAGCCCGCTGAGGGTTTCGGCCAGGCCGTGGGCGTTTTCGCCGTTTCCCATCACAATCTGCCTCACGCCGTTTTGCAGGGCATACTCCGCGATGGCGTTCACCGTCACGTCCGAGGTCAGCACGCACATTTCCGCGCCGGCCTCATTGGCCAACGCATACAGATAATCCAGCACCTGGGCGCTGACGGTGTCGCCCTCGGCCCGGGCCGCGGCGTTCACCGCCTGGGCCACGTGCACCACTTTGAGCGGACAGCGTTCTTTCAGCGCCATGTCCGCGCCGCTGCGAATAAGCCGGGCGCAATGGCGTTGCAGCGTTACCAGCGCCATGATGGGGGCTTCCTGTTCCACGGACACAAACACCCCTTTCCTGCCGGAGCGCCGCCCCGGCCTTCATATCTCACGGATTTCGGCAATCATCTTGTCGTTGCTCAGGGCCCGCACCCGCGCGCCCGGGGCAAGCGCCGGCTTGCCTTTCAGGGCATCGTAATACAGCAGGCGTTCGTCCTCCGGATCGTTCCGCTCCCCCACGTTGATGATCAGGGCGTAGCAGTCCAGCCCGTCCCGCTCCGCGGGCGCGTCGCTCACCGCTTGCAGCACGCCTTCGGTTTCCCGCTTGCGGCCGTCCAGCATATACCCCACATGCACATGATATAGCATCATGGGCCGCAGATAGACCCCGTGGAGGAAAATGAAATATCCTCCGGCCAAAATGGTCCCGGCAGCGGCGGCAATCCAGCCCCACTCCTGGCGGCGGATTTGGCACAGCACAAACACCGCGATGGCAGCCGCCGCCAAAAGCCCGGCAGGCAGCGCGGTAATCAGCCAGCGCTTTTGAAGCTCTTTTTGCACCTGGGCGCGGTCCGCCTCCCTATACACGCCGTGGCCTCCTTATTCTTCGCCGCCCTTGTCCTTGGTTTTGATGCGCTGCATCAGCTTGATGGTCACAAAGAGGATGCCCAGCACCAAAAACACGCCAAGCAGGCCCACGCCGGTGGTCAAAAGCCCTTTGTCGACCAGGGAAAGCCCGGCAAAGTCACTGTTTTTTACCGTTTCGGCGGCTGCCGTGGCGGCCGCGTCGCTCATGGTGGAAAGCCAATTCATCAGCATTTCGCTCCCTCGTTTCTATCAAAAGTATGCAGTTACTTCACCCAACCGATGAGCATGCTCACCAGGGTAATGACCATGCCGCCCGCCACGATGGAGCCCACCTGGCCCGAAACGTTGGCGCTGATGGCCTGCATCAGCACAAAGTTGTAGGGATCGTCAACCTTGGCCATTTTCTGAATGACCCGGGCGCTCATGGGGAAGGCGGAAATGCCGGCCGCGCCCACCATGGGGTTGATCTTGTTTTTGCGAAACAGGTTCAGGAACTTGGCGAACAGCACGCCACCAGCGGTGTCAAACACAAAGGCGAACAGGCCCAGGGCCATAATCAGCAGCGTGTCCATGCGCAGGAACTTGTCCGCCACCATGGTGGAGCCGATGGTGATGCCCAGCAGCATGGTGACCAGGTTGGCCAGCTCGTTTTGGGCGGTCTTGTTGAGGCGCTCCAGCACGCCGCACTCCCGCAGCAGGTTGCCGAACATGAGGCTGCCCACCAGCGGCACGCTCATGGGCACGATGATGCCCGCCACCAGGGTCACCACAATGGGGAACAGAATCAGCGCAACCTTGGGCGCGCGCTGCTCCGTATAGGTCATGCGAATCATGCGCTCTTTTTTCGTGGTAATGGCGCGAATCACCGGCGGCTGAATGACAGGCACCAGGGACATATAGCTGTACGCCGCCACGGAAATGGGGGCCATATATTTGGCAAGGTCAAAATGGTTGGCCACATACAGCGTGGTGGGGCCGTCCGCCGCGCCGATGATGCCGATGGCCGCCGCCAGACGGATGATTTCGCTGTCATTGCCCACAATTCCGGGAATGACCAGCGGAATGAGGAAAATGGAGACCATGAAGGTGGCGAAAATGCCAAACTGCGCCGCCGCGCCGAAAAAGATCATGGAAGGATCTTTCATCAGGGGCGAGAAATCGCACATCGCGCCCACGGCGATAAAAATCAAAATGGGGAAAAGCTCGTTCTTGATGCCCGCGTTGAACAGCACGGTCAGGAACCCTTCGCTGCCCAGCACGCTGGCCGCCATGTTGCCCATGGCGTCCATCACCGGGGGCAGGTTCGCCAAAATCGCGCCAAACCCAATGGGCAAAAGCAGCGCCGGTTCATAGTCTTTCCGGATCGCCAGATAGATCAAAATGCCCGCAACCACAAACATCACCAGCGATTTAAGCCCTTCCGGAGTCGCAAGAAACGCCACACCGGAGAAAAGCTCCTTGAGCAGGGTTTGTACCTCCACAGCCACTTCCTCCTTGAATATATCAAATTTTCCAATACTTCCGGCTTTACCCAGCATATTATAGCACCCCACCCCTGCGGTGTCAAAACGAAATGTTCCGCTTTCCTGCCCCTGGCTTGTGCCGGGCTTCCGGTCGTGGTATCATCAAAGCAGCGAAAACACCGTATGAAAATTTTCCCAGCTTGAAAAATTTCCCTTTTTTCAGTTGTATATGTCAGTGAAGGGAGATGAAAACGTTTGACGAATGTGCCATCAGAGCTCAATGGCCGCATTCAAAGGGCGGTGGCCGCGCATTTGCGCAGCCTCGTCCGCGTGGCCTATACCTACGTGCAAAATATACAGGACGCGGAAGACCTGGCGCAGGATACCTTCCTCAGCTATCTGAAAAGCGGCCCGAGCTTTCAAAGCGACGAGCACGAAAAAGCCTGGCTGCTGCGGGTATGCATCAACAAAAGCCGAAACCTCCTCAAAAGTGGCTGGCGCAAAAGCCTAAGCCCCCTGCCGGAGGATTTGGCCACCCTGCCGCCTGAGGAAAGCGCGGTGCTTTCCGCAGTGCTTTCGTTGGAGGAAAAATACCGCACGCCTGTGCACCTGTATTATTACGAAGGCTATTCCATCGCGGACATTGCCCATGTGCTTCATCTTCCTTCCGCCACCGTGGGCACCCGGCTGGCCCGGGCCCGGGGGCAACTGAAAACGCAGTTAGGAGGGGCTTTTGATGAATGACCGTTTGTACAAGCAGGCCATGGACCGGCTTCCCATCAGCGACGACCTGGAAGCCCGTACGCTTGCCATGCTGAAAGCTTCCTCCGAAGACCCACTGAAGGAGGAAGCGCCCATGACGCAGGAGAAAAAAACCCGGGAAACCCAACAAGCGCAGGAAACCCAAACGCCGAACACCCCCCGCAGGAAACCCATCAGCCGCTCCAAGGTCTTTGCCATCGGCAGCGGCGCGCTGGCCGCGGCGGCCTGCCTGGTTTTGGTGCTAGTGCCGCTATTGCAGCGCCCGTCCGCGTCCTATGAAACCCAACAGGTGGCCGTGGACGTGAACATCGTGCCCCAACCCGCACCGCCGGCCGAACCCGGCACGCCCGTCCAAAACGTCGCGAAGCCTCTGGCCACCGGCATGCCCCAGGCTGTCCAGGCCCAGGCGCCCCTGGGCTACGCGGCCGACGCAGAAATGGACATGATGGCGGAAGCGCAAATGGCTCCCATGGCGGCTTTTGACAGTTACGCCGCTCCGGCCGCCTTCCCCGACTGGAACACGGAGGAGTACAGCGTCTTTACAGAGAACCGATTCCTTTCCACCCGCACTTCGCCCCTTTCCACCTTTGCCGCGGATGTGGACACCGCCTCTTACGCCAAGCTGCGCGCCACCATCCTGGAAGGCGGCTGCGTGGTGCCGGACAGCGTGCGCATTGAGGAAATGCTGAATTACTTCACCTATTCCTATGCAAAGCCCAAGGAGGGCCAGCCCTTCGGCGTTACCACCGAGCTTTCCGCCTGCCCCTGGAACCCGGATAGCAAGCTGCTTCTTGTTGGGCTGCAAGCCAAGGAAGTTCAGCAAGACAACATTCCCGCCCAGAACCTGGTGTTTTTGATCGACGTTTCCGGCAGCATGGACGAACCCAACAAACTGCCCCTGGTGAAACGCTCCTTTCAGCTGCTTTTGGAGGCGCTCCGGCCCCAGGACACGGTTTCCATCGTGACCTACGCGGGCAGCGACACGGTGGTGCTGGACGGGGTGCGCGCCGCGGACAAAACCCGCATCATGGCCGCCCTGGACGAAATGTCCGCAGGCGGCGGCACTGCGGGGGCGGCGGGCATCCAAACCGCCTATCAGCTGGCGGAAAAACACTTCCTTCAGGGGGGCAACAACCGCATCATCCTGGCCACGGACGGCGATTTAAACATCGGCGTCAGCGACGAGGGCTCCCTCACCCGCATGGTGGAGGAAAAGCGCAAGACCGGCGTATTCCTCAGCGTGCTTGGCTTTGGCATGGGCAACTACAAAGACAACAAGCTGGAAGCCCTGGCGGACAACGGCAACGGCAACTATGCCTATATCGACAGCATCTTTGAGGCACGCAAGGCGCTGGTGGAGCAAATTGGCGGCACCTTCCTTACCGTGGCCAAAGACGTAAAGCTGCAGGTGGAGTTCAACCCCGCCAAGGTAAAGGGCTATCGGCTCATTGGCTATGAAAACCGCACCATGGCCGCCGAGGACTTTTCCAACGACCAGAAGGACGGCGGCGAGGTGGGCAGCGGCCACCGGGTAACCGTGCTGTACGAGGTGGTGCCCGCGGACAGCCCCATGAAGATCGACGCCGTGGACACCAAATACCAGACCGCCGTCACCGGCGACAGCAAGGAATGGCTCACCCTCAGCATTCGCTGCAAAAAGCCAGACGGCGACGTCAGCGATCTGTACACCTACCCCGTGGAGGACAGCGCCCTGGCCCCCACCATGAGCGACAACCTGCGCTTTGCCTCCGCCGTTGCGGAAGTGGGCATGCTGCTTCGGGGCAGCGAGTTCAAAGGAAGCGCCAGCTATGAGGACGCGCTGAACCGGCTGCGGGGCACCGCCTCGGTTAGCGGGGACGTATACAAGGAAGAGTTCCAATATATGGTGTCCCTGTTGGCCCGACAAACCCAGATTCCCACTGCCACGCCGGAGCCTGTTGTGCCGTAAGCAGGGGGCGATGAACCGTTTTTATCAAAACCATCGGCGAAATCAGTGGTCACACCGCCGAAAACGGGCATGATTTCCGGTTTAAATCATGCCCCTTTGTCGGCGGTCTGAGGGCCGGCGCCACTTCTGGCGCCGGCCGCTTTGCTCTCTCATTTGCCCGGGCGGTCTCTCCCGTTACGTTTGTTCCTTTCCATAGGTATGCACAAAACGGTAACGCTCGCTGTCGACGTACTTTTGCGGTATCTCGCGCTGCTTGATGCCGGAGGCGCAGGCGCTTAAATAGATGCCGCAGGCCTTTTCAATGACGCGAACCGCCAGCTTGGCCTCGGCCATGTCCTTGCCGCAGCCGACCGAGCCGTGGTTGCGCAGCAGCACGCCGCTTTTTGCGCCGATGGCGGCGGCGGCGGCCATGCCCAGCTGGGCGTGGTGCTCCGCAGGCACATAGTCTTGGCTCAGCGGGATAGCGCCGCCCAAAAACTGGGACATTTCCTCTACCAGGCAGGGAACCTCCTGGATGGCCATGGCGGAAGCGGCCATGGCAAAGCTGGTGTGGGCATGGATCACCGCGCCCACTTCCGGCCGCGCGCGGTAAATTTGCCGGTGCACTTCCTTTTCGGAGGTGGGGTTGCGCTCGCCTTCCAGCTTGTTGCCCTCCAGGTCGATGACCACGATGTCCTCGGGCTGCATGGCGTCGTACACCACGCGGCTGGGGGTAAGCAGGATTCTGTCCCCGGTCCGGAGGCTGATGTTGCCCCAGGTGCCCATGAAATATTCCATGGCTTGAAGCTCTAAACAAGTCTCGATGATGAGCCGCCGCTCCGCAAGAAAGCGGTTCATCGCTGAACCCTTCCGGATAGATTTCCGCCTGCCAGCTCCCATACCTCGCCCAGGGTGGTGAGGTTGAAACCGCCGTATACCGTGTGTTTCAGCGCCGAGGCCGCGCCGGCGAACTCCGCCACGGTTTGAAGGGGCAGGTGGTGCAAAAGGCCGTAGATGAACCCCGCCGCGAAGGACGCGCCGCCGCCGCCCCGGTCCACCAGCCGGATGTCGTAATGGCGGCTGTGGCAAAACTCCTTCCCGTCGTAGCAAAGCACCGACCAGCCGTTGTCCGAGGCGGAATAGCTCTCCCGAAGGGTGCAGCCGATGTGGGTGCAGCCATACAGCTCCCGGATGCGCTCAAACACCTTCCGGTAGCCGTCCAGGTTCAGCTGGCTTCCGGCCACGTCGGTGCCCTCGGGTTTTAGGCCCAGGCACATTTCCGCGTCCTCCTCGTTGCCGATGCACACGTCCACCTTTTTCATGATGTCCGTCATAAAGGCCTGGGCCTGGGCCGGGGTCCACAGCTTGCTGCGGTAATTCAGGTCGCAGCTGACGGTGACCTTGCGCCTTCGCGCCGCGTCCACGGCCAGGCGGGTCAGAATGCGGGTTTCTTCGGAAATGGCCGGGGTGATGCCCGCGAAGTGGAACCAGTCCGCCCCCTCAAAGATGGCGTCAAAGTCGAAATCCTCGGGCTTCGCGCTGGCAAAGGAAGAACCGGCCCGGTCGTATACCACCCGGGGCGGCCGCATGGAAACGCCGGTTTCGTAGATGTTGATGCCAAGCCGCGCCCCGCCCCGGGCCACATAGGAGCAGTCCACCCCCTGGCCCTGGAGGCGGCAGAGGCAGGCGTCGCCCAGGGCGTTTTGGGGCAGCTTGGTCACATAGCGCACATTTTCGCCGAAACGGGAGAGGGAAGCACCCACAATGGCCTCGTCCCCGTCGTAGATGGCGTCGAAATGATCGGTTTGTTCCACCCGCAAAAAGCCGGGCGTCATCAGGCGCAGCATGATCTCGCCCATGGTGACCACTTTCATTGTGTTCCCCCCTTAAAACTCGGTCGGGTACAGGGTTTGCACCATGGAAACGTTCCGGAAGGGATAGCGCAGGGCCACTTCCTCGTCAAAATCGATGCCAAGGCCTGGGCGGTCGTTGATGGAAATATAGCCGTCCTTAGGCTTGTATTGATGGCTGAATAGATTTTCTTTCCACTCGATCTCCTCCACGCTGTATTCCAAAATGAGCGCGTTGGGGATGGCGGCGGCAAGGTGCATGGAGGCGGCGGTGCCCACCTGGCCGTGCACATTGTGGGGGGCCACGGGAATTTGATGGGCTTCGCACAAAACGGCGATCTTTTTCAGCTCCGTAATGCCGCCGCAAACCCGCACATCCGGCTGGGCAATGTCGATGGCCCCCGCCTCGATGGCGGCGCGGAAATCGGTTTTGGTGCACCAGCGCTCCCCGGAGGCGATGGGGATGGGGGAACGGGCCCGCACCTGTGCGCAGCAATCCAGGTTCTCCGGCAGGGTGGGCTCCTCAAAGAAGAAGGGCTTAAAGGGCGCCAGCTCTTCGGCGACGCGAAGGGCGGTGTAGGGGTTGAAACGCCCGTGCCCTTCAATCAGCAGGTCCACATCCGGCCCCACCGCGTCCCGCAGGGCCTTGGTTTGCGCCACCACCCCCCGCAGGTCCTGGGGGCTAATGGTGCTTTCGGCTTTGTAGAAGGGGTCCCACTTCATGGCGGTGTAGCCCATGGCCACGGTTTTTTCCGCCAGGCGGGCCAGCTTGTCGGGGGTATCGCCGCCAAAAAACCACCGGTTGGCGTATACCCGCAGCTTGTCGCGGAATTTGCCGCCCAGCAATTGGTATACGGGCACGCCCAGGGCCTTGCCCTTGATGTCCCACAGGGCCATGTCCACGGCGCTCAGCGCGCTGGACAGCACGCAGCACGCGCCCCAGTAGGCGTCCCGAAAGCTAAGGTAAAACAGCCTTTCGGTATCCATGGGGTCTTGCCCCACAAGGCTCCGCTTCAGTTCCAGCACAGCCGCCGAAACCGTCTGTTCCCGGGTTTCCAGAGAGCATTCGCCCACGCCGGTGATGCCCGCGTCCGTGTACACCTTTACATAGACCCAGTTGTCATGATGCGCTTGCACGATGAAGGGCTTGATATCCGTAATCTTCATCCTGATTCATCTCCCGCGGGTTATTTTTTATCCTTCACGCTGAATATCTTCCAGATATCTTTGCAGGTGGTCCGTCATGGCCTTTTCCGCCCCCCGGCGGTCGCCCTTTTCCACCGCGTCCAGAATGCGGCGGTGCTGCTCCATGCCACCTTCCCGGGCCTCTTTGGAGGGGGCGCGGCTCCAGGCGGCGTCGCTTGAAAACACTTGGGTGGTGAGGGGCTCAATAAACGCCGGAAACAGGGCGTTTTGGGTCATCTGCGCCAGGCGGCGGTGAAACCGAAGGTCGTCCTTTTTCCATGTCGCCAGGTCGTCCAGGTTTTTTTCCATGTCCTCCACCAAAAGGCGCAGGTCGCTTTTCTGCTTCGGGGTGCCGTTTTGGGCGGCCAGGCCGCAGGCGCGCACCTCCAGCGCCATACGAATTTCATACACTTCCGCCGGGGCGGCCGAGCCCACCGCCGCAAGGCGGCCCACCATGTTACCCAAAGCCGCCGAGGTCAGTTGCGCCACATAGGCCCCGCTTCCGTTTTTCACATCCACCAGGCCCCGCTCTTTCAGCATGGTGATCGCTTCGCGAATCACGTTCCGGCTTGCGCCAAAGCGTTCAGCCAGCTCAATTTCGCCGGGCAGGCGGTCGCCCACCTGAAGCTCCTGGGAAATGATCATCTGCTCGATGTTCTGGGCGATCTGCTGGGACAAACTGGACTTGACAACCTGTGCGTACAAAGCAACTTCCTCCAAGATCATTAGATTTGGGCGATTTCCACCCGGCAATGGTCTTTGAGCGACCGATGGGTCGCTTCCACCAGCTGGAAAGCCTTCAGGCCGTCCCAACCTGTGACCAAAGGAACCGCATTTTTGCGGATGCATTCCGCGAAATTTTCAATCAGGCCCATGAAGCCGCCAAACTCCTCATCAAAAAGAAGCGTGTTGGGGAACACGGGCGCAAAGACCTTGCTGGGGCCTTCCTCGCTGTCGTTAATGATCAGGGTGTGCTGATCCTCCACCGCCAGCCAGCTTTTTTCTCCGTAGATCTCCACCCGTTCCCAGGGCTTGAGGCTGAGCGCCGTGGAGGAGGTGAACACATTGCCCACGGCCCCGCTTTCAAACTCCAGGTTGACACAGGCGTTATCAAAGGGATAGCCCCGTTTGTTGAAGGTATAGTGGTGGGTGCCCACGGCGTTTACCGCCTTCACATCCCCCATGAAATAGCGCACCAGATCAAACAGGTGGATGGTGCCGCCTTCCAGAATGTCCACATAGTCATACCCCAGGTTGAACTTGCCAAGGAAGGCCGCAGGATTTTTAGGCAGGGCCTTTTTCGCCCGGAAATAGGGCGGGGAGAACCGCTTGTTGGATACGGTCATCAGCGTCAGGCCCAGTTTGTCGGCAGTTTCGCACATTTCCCTGGCTGTGGCCAGGTCCCGGGTGATGGGCTTTTCCACCAGCACGCTAATGCCCCGGCTGAGGCAGGCCATGGTATGCTCGAAGTGCAAATCGTCCGGGGAAAGCACCAGCACGCCGTCGGGCTTGGCCTCGTCCAGCATTTGCTTGTAGCCTGAAAACCAACGGGTGCGGTACATTTGCTCCACCTTGCGGCCCTGGGTTTCGTTGCGCATGCACACGCCCACAAGCGAAACCGGCTCCCAGATGGTTTGAAGGCGCATGATGGCGGGAATATGCTTGCTTTGGCCCACCCCGCCGCAGCCGATGATGGCCAGGCGGATCGGCTTTTTCCGGGCCCGGGCCTCGTCAAAGCCTACGCCATACACATCGGCGTTGTCAAACATTTTCCGGATGGGGCTGTGGCCGTACACGTCTTCCAGCATATGATTCCCTCCCTTAATCCGTTGCGTTCAGCGCCCGCAGCCAGTGAAGGCGCAGGATGTAGAAACCCCGTTGAATGGCCAGCGCGGCCAGGATGATGGCGCCCTTGAGCAGGTAGCGCTGGCTGTCCATCAAGCCGAGGGTGGTCAGCCCGTTGGACAGAAGGCACATGAACAAAAGGCCAAAGATGGTTTTGGGAAAGGAACCTTCGCCCCCGGACAGCCGGTTGCCGCCAATGACCACCGCCACGATGGCGTTCATTTCCATGCCGTTGCCGATGGTGGTAACGGCGCTGCCCAGCCGGGCCAGGTCCACCACGCTGGCGATGCCCGTAAGCAGCGCGGCGAAGGAAAAGATGAACCATTTGATGCGCCGGGTGTTGACCCCAGCCAGGGCGGTGGTTTTTTCGTTTTCGCCCAGGGCCTTGGTGTAGCGGCCAAAGCGCGTTTGGGTGAGAAGGAACCAGCCGGCGGCCACGCACAGCGCCACCACCACCAAGGAGAGATTCACAAAGCCACCGGCGAAGGGCTTGTAGATGAACTCCAGCACGCCGGAAGAGACGGGGATGGACTTGGACCCGGTCACGCCCAGGGCCAGGCCCCGGGCCCACATCATGCAGGACAGGGTGATGATGACCGCGTTGATTTTGCCATAGGCGATGAGGGTGGCGTTCATCATGCCGATAGATACCGCCGCCAGAACGCAGGCGGCAAGCCCCAGCCAGATGTTGCCGGTGTCCCGGAAGATAACGCCTGTGATGCAGGCGGTCAGCACGATCAGCGCGCCGGAGGATAAATCCATGTTACCAGAAATGACGATAAACGTCATCCCCACAGAGACAATAATAAGGGCGGCATTTTGCTGGAGCATGTTAAAAATGTTGTTGGCGGACAAAAACTGGCGGTTGCCGGAAAGGAAAAAACCCGCCAAAACCAGGGACAAAAGCACCACCGTGATCACGTCCATCCGCGTGACAAAGGCCTTGAGAACCGCTTTCGTTTTGGGATTCATTGTCCCCGCCTCCTTACGCGACTTCCCGCTGGGTAAACCGGTTAAAGAGCACGGCCACCAAAATGAACAGCCCGGTCACCGCGTCCTTAAAGTTCTGGTCGATACCAAACAGGGTCATAAAATTGCTGATCATGGCCACGATCAGCGCGCCCACCAGGGTTTTGATCACGCTGCCCTCGCCGCCTTTCAGCGACATGCCCCCCAGCACCACGGCGGTGACCGCGTCAAACTCAAAGCCGATGCCCACCGTGGTGTTGACCATGCCCAGCCGGCAAGCCGTGACGATGCCCGCCACCCCCGCCGCCATGCCGCTGACCAGGTAGCACAGGGCCTTCACCTTCACGTTGTTAAAGCCGCAAAGCCGGGCCGCCCGGGGGTTGCCGCCCACGGCGTAAAGCTTGCGGCCAAAGCTGGATTTGGTAAGCGCGAGGAAGGCGACGGCATACAGCAGCACCACCACATACAAAAGGGTGGGCAGGCCCAGGCCGAAGGGCTGGCCGATGTTGATGTACTTGGTGACCGGGTCCTTTACATAAATCCAGGAATTGAACCGCTCGATGATGATGAGGGCCAGGCCGCGAATGGCCAGCTGGGAACCCAGGGTAACGATGACGCAGTTGATTTTGAGGCCCTCAATGATGATGCCGTTCAGGGCCCCGGTCACGCCACAGGCCGCGATGGAAACCAGCATGGCAAGCCATACGTTCACCTTTTGGTTCAGCAGCACGGCCAGCAGCACCGCGCTTAAAAACACATTGGAACCGGCGGAAAGGTCCATGCCGCCAATCAAGAACACAAAACTCATGCCGATGGACAAAATGGCCACGATGGAGGCTTGCTTGACGATGTTCATCAGGTTCATTTCCGTCAAAAACTTGGGCGAAAGCAGGGAAAACAAAAGGAACAGGGCAATGGCCACCAGCGCGATGCCCAGCCATTCCACCAGTTCGGACGCTTTTTCCCGGCGGCGGATACTTTGGTCGGTGTTCACGCGATCGCCTCCTTTTTCTGGATGAGCCGCGCCAGTTCCTCTTCGGTGGTTTTGCCTTCCAGCACCGCGCTGATCTTGCCGTCCGCCATCACAAAGATGCGGTCCGCCAGCTGCAAGATCTCGGTGGTATCGGTGGACACCACCACAATGGCCTTGCCCTTCTGGGCCAGGCTGACCAAAATGCGGTAGATTTCGGTTTTGGCCCCCACGTCCACCCCCCGGGTGGGCTCCAAAAACACCAGCACTTCCAAATCCCGAAGCAGCCAGCGGGACACGATGATCTTTTGCTGGTTGCCGCCGGAGAGGAACTTCACCTTGTTTTTCAGCCCCCGCATTTTGATGCTGAGGGAGGCGACCAGTTGCTGGTTTTCCCTGGCGATTTTCCGCTGGCTGAGCAAGGGAAACCAGCCCGCCAGCCGAAAGCGGGGCATGGAGGGCAGGGTGATGTTGTCCTGGCAGCTCATTTCCGCAAACAGGCCCTCCTCCTTGCGGTTCTCGGTCAAAAGGCCGATGCCGTGCTTTACGGCGTCGATGGGCCTTTGGATGCGCACGGCCTTGCCGTGGGCGCGGATTTCCCCCGCGTCCATGGGCAGCGCGCCGTATACCATCCGCCACAAAACATCCTGCCCCGCGCCCAAAAGCCCGGTAAAGCCGGTGATCATGCCCGGGAAGATATCGCAGGAGACATGGTCCACCGCGCCCCGGCGGACCATGTTTTTCAATTCCAGCACAGGGTTTTCCTGGGAAGGCTGCCCCTGGTCCTCCCGGTGGAACTTGTTGTAGGTATCGCCCAGCATGTGCTCGATGATCTGCACCTCGGTCACCTCGCTCATCCGCACATGGGCCGTGACCTGGCCGTTCATTAAAATGGTGCCGCAGTCGCAATATTTTTTAATCTCACCCAGCCGGTGAGAAATAAACACGATGCAAATGCCCTGGGCCTTCAGCCGGAACAGGATGCGGAACAGCCGCTCCGTATCGTCCCCGGTCAGCGCCGCCGTGGGTTCGTCCAGGATCAGGATTTTGGGGCCCATGGAGATGGCCTTGGCAATTTCAATCAGCTGCTGCTTGGCCATGGGAAAGACCTCCACGTTCTGGTCCACATCGATGTTGTCGATGCCCAGATCCCGCAGACATTCCCGGGCCATTTCGCTCATTTTCCGGTTGTTCAGCTTCACGCCCCGAACAATTTCCCGGCCCAGAAAAATGTTTTCCGCCACGGTGAGGTTGTTGAGCAGGCTCAGTTCCTGATAGACAATGCCAATGCCAAGCCGGGCGCTGTCCGCCGGGCCGGAAATGGCCGCCTCTTTGCCGTGCATCAGAATTTTGCCTTCGTCGGCGACATAGTTGCCGCTTAAAATTTTCATGAGGGTGGACTTGCCCGCCCCGTTTTGCCCGATGATGGAGTGAATTTCCCCCGCGTACAGCTGCAAGTCCACATTGGACAGGGCCTGCACGCCCGTAAACCGTTTGGAGATGCCACGCATTTCAAGAACCAGTTCCATGTTCGGCCCTCCCTGTCGCGAAGAAATAGCACAAAGGGGAGAGGGAGACCCTCTCCCCTTTGTGGGAACCATGCAAAGGGAGGAGTGTGCCCTTTGCAGATCCGCGCGGTGTTTGCGGGCGCGGGCCCGCGGGGAAGGTTCCTTACTTCTTCAGGTAATCCTGGATGATTTCGTCCAGGGGCTTGTCGAAGGGGAAATCGGCCGTTTTGTTGGCCATGTCGTCGGCCAGGGTCAGCATCGCCGCCGCGTTGTCCTTGGTGACGATGATGCCGGGCAGGATGTAATCCTTGGAGATATCCAGGCCTTCCGCCAAAACCTTGTAGGGGATGAGGGCCTTGTAAAAGCCGGTGTACTGGGAAGCCAGCAGGTAGGTGCAGTCCATTTCGCCGTTGATAATGGCCTGGATGGCTTCGCTGCTGCCGTCGATGGAGCAGATGAGGGTCTTGTCCCTGCGGCCCGCGTTGATCAGCACCTGGGCGGCGGGGTAGGTGACGCCGTCGGACATGCCGTAGAGCAGGTCGATCTGGTCATAGGTGGTGAGGTAGTTTTCCATGATGGTGACGGCCTTGGTGCCGTCCCAGTTGGTGGGCTCCTGCGCCTGGATGGTAACGCCGTTGTCGGTCATCACTTCGGCAAAGCCGCCGGTGCGGCCTTCGTTCAGGCCCTGGCCCAGGTTGCCCGCCAGCACGCAAACCTTCTTCTCTTTCAGCTCGCCGCCCTGGTTTTTCAGCAGCTCGATGGCGTATTCGCCCACTTCCCGGGAGATTTTCCACTCGTCAAAGCCGATGGTGCCGGCGCTCATGCCTTCGTCGGCGCGGCTGTGCTGCACCACCACGGTGACGCCCATGTCCTTGGCCTTTTGGAAGGAGTTTTTGAACGCGGTCACGTCCAGGGTGTTGATGGAGATGACGTCGCACTTGTCCAGGAAGTTGTCAAACGCCTGAACCTGTTTGGTAACGTCGCCTTCGCCGGAGGTGACGAGCAGCTCAAAGCCATACTTCGCCGCCGCAACCTTCGCGCCTTCCACTTCGCCCAGGTGGAAAGGATGGGTCAGGTCTTGCTGAATCAAGCCAACGGTAATCGTTTTCTTTTCTTCGGATACCGCGCCGGCGACCATCGCGACGCTGAGCACCAGGGTCAGGAGAACTGCGATTGCCTTTTTCATTGAGGTTACCCCTTTCCTTTATTTATACGGCATCTGCCGTATGGGTTGAATTTTCGGCCTCCTGTTTCGGCCTCGTCAGTCGTATTCGGCCCAGATCACGCAGGGGCCGCTGTTCATTCCCTCCACCAGCCAGGGGGAAACCACGATGCGGGAAAGACCCCCAAGGGGCGCGTCCAGCTTCATTTCCTCGATGATGATGAACTTGGGAAGGGAGGCTTTTTCAAAAAACACGTTGTGGGCCTTCATGGTGTCGTCCAGGGAGTTGATGCAGGCGATGGAGGGCACGTCGGTGCCGATCATGCGCAGACCCGGCAGCTTTTGGTGGATGAAGGCCGCGGCCTCCATGGAAAAGCCGGGGCAATGGGCGGAGAACCGCGCCGGCTCGTTTTGGCGAATGTGTTCCACACCGAAGCGCACCAAAAGGGCTTCCACTTCCGGGCTTGCGTTCAGGCCGGAGAGCAGGGCGGGGGTGACGACCGTGTCGTCCGGGGTGCCGGTCATGTCCAGCACAAGCACCCGGGAATAGATCAGGTCCCGGGGTTGAAAGGCGTCCAGGCCCGTGCCGCCCGCAAGCACGTGGGCCGCTGTGTCCAGATGGGTACCCGTGTGGTTGTACACCTGCAAAAACTGCACGTTGGCCCCGGTGTCCGCAATGGACATGAACTCCGTAACCCTTGGGGCGGGAATGGCCGGAGGGCGGGGGGCCGTAACGCTCATGGGGTAAGACAGCCAACGGGTTTCCATGGAATCACTCCTTTTGGGAATCGACAAACAGGCTTCTTTCCGCCGGAAAGAAACAACCTGCCGATGAATAAGCGAGTCCAAAAATCAGGGGATGTCCGCCAGGTTCTTTTTGGCCTCCTGCACAATGGAAATGAAGGTGGCCACCTGCTTGGTGATCCAGCCCAAGCCTTCTTTTTCGATCTTCGGGAAATCCATAAAGGTTCTGGCCCCGGAAACGGCGCAGGCCCCGCAACGGATGAACTCCCCGGCGTTTTGCTCGGTGATGCCGCCGGAGGGGATCAAATTGACCTCCGGAAACACCATGCGCAGGTTGGTCATGTATTTGGGCCCGCCCAAAGAACCCGGAAAGATTTTGACCGCGGTGGCCCCATGCCGCATGGCCGTGAAGCATTCCGTGGCCGTCAGCGCGCCGGAAAAGACGGGAACCTGGTAGCGGTTGGCCACGTCCATCACGTCCTCGATGACGCAGGGGTTGACGATGATGCTGCCGCCGTGCAGGATCACTTCCCGGGCGGAGCATGCGTCCAGCACGGTGCCCGCCGCCACGTGCATTTTTCCTTTGAAGTGGGAAGAAATCGCCTCGATGGCCTCCAGCACGCCGGGGGTGGTCATGGTGACCTCCACGGCCCGGGCGCCGCCGTCGTACATGGCCTGTGCATAGGCGACCCAATCGGCCTTTTCATGCAGTTTGATGCAGGGAAGAACGCCGGTTTCCTTGATGTCCACCATTACACGTTCCCGAAGGGAAGAATCGTTTCTCATGTTTTTTTCCTCTGTTATACTGTTCGGTTGTCCAGCTGTCCAACAGGTTTAAACTGATTATAAAATACACGGGATGATTTGTCAACACTATTTTTACATGGGAACGAACGAAGCCGCAGGGCTTGCGGCAGCTTGGTTTTTCCGATACAATAACGGAGAAGAATATTCCCTGTGAAGCGAAAAAATGAATCCGATAAGGGAGGCCCGCCCATGACCTTCGATGAAGCAATGCAGGAATTGCAGGCGCTGGGAACAGAGCGCACCAGGAAAATTTACGCGGCCAACGGCGCCCACGAGCCCCAATTTGGCGTGGCCACCGGAGACATGCGCAGCCTTGCCAAAAAAATCAAAAAAGACCAGGCCCTGGCGGAAAGGCTGTATGCCACGGGCAACTATGACGCCATGTATTTCGCCGGGATGATTTTGGACCCCAAAGCCATGACCCCGGCGGATTTTGACCGCTGGATGGACGCGGCGTATTTCTTTATGCTTTCCGATTATGTGGTGGCGGTTTCCCTGGCGGAGACGGCCTTTGCCCAGGAGGTGGCGGACCGCTGGATTGACAGCGGCGCGGAATTGCGTATGTCCGCCGGTTGGGCCTGCTATGCCTGGCTTTTGGGCTCCCGGCCCGACGGCGAGTTTGACCCCGAAAAGCTCCGCGCCATGCTGCGGCGGGTGCAACAAACCATTCACGTAGAGCCCAACCGCGCCCGGTATTCCATGAACAATTTTGTGATCTCTGTGGGCATTTCCTACCTGCCCCTTCACGGGGAGGCGGTGGAGGCAGCCAGGGCCATCGGCAAGGTGAAGGCGACCACAGGCCGGGGCGCCTGCATGGTGCCCCTGGCGGAAGAGTACATTCGAAAGGCGGCGGAAAAGGGCAGACTGGGCTTCAAGCGGAAGAATGTGAGGTGCTGAGCTTTTAGGAGCCGTCGCCCCTGAATCTCTATACTCAGGGTACCCCTGATCTCCTCATGACCAAAGCGGTTTACGATGGTACCGGAATCGATCATACAACGGGAGCCTCTCATTTAGGCGGCTCCCGTTCAGACCGCAGACCAAGGTGACGTCGGTGGTCTTATTGATGAAATGAAATACCCCCCGGAATTATTATCATTTCCCCAAATCTTTTTTGCCTCTAAAAAAGATTTGTCACAATCCCTACTTTTGGGTTATGGAAAAAACAGGTCAACTTCTGTATACTACAAAACATAAAAAAATTGCGCAATATCCTTCCTCATTCCCTGGTTTTCATTTCTTTCTTGGCTGGCCTTCATGTTTGGCCCCATCGGCGTCCCCATCATTCTTCAGGAGACAACAAAAAATGAAAAAACGGTTGTTTTCATTGTGGTTGGCTTTGCTGTTCACACTTATGCCCGGGCTCCAAAGCGCATCCTTATCCGAAAGCGAGCTTGCGCCACCTGGGGTGCCTGCGGTTTCTGCTGTATCCGCGCCGCCTGCGGTGCCCACCGAGGCGCCCACTCCGGCGCAGGGCGAGGCCCTGCCAACGCCTGCCGCCGCGCTCGCCTCCGTTCCCTATGCCCCGCCCGCCGAGTTCCTTGAAACTCCGCCAGCGGCACCCGCCCTTTTTGCCGCCTCGCAGCCCTTGCCACAAGCCATTATCGTCAGCGGCTTGGAGAACAAAACCTATGGCGACGATCCCTTTTCTTTGGTCGCATCGCCGGACCCAATCGCGCAGCTTGACCGGTTTTCCTACCATTCCAGCAACCCGGCCGTAGCGGAGATCAGCGCGGCGGGGCAAATCACCCTCAAAAGCGGCGGTACCGCAACCATTTCCGTGACAGAGCCCGGAAACGACGACTACGCCCCCTACGTGTGGACAAAGCAGCTGACCGTCGCCAAACAAAGCCTGAAAGTATCGGTGGGCAGCGAAAGCATCACCTATGGCGATCCCTTGCCCGCGTGGTCGCTGACGTACGCGGGCTTTGTCAACGGCGAGGATGAAAGCGATTTGGACAAGCGCCCCAGCGTCTGCCCCGCCGTCACCGGCAAGCTCGGCGCAAACGCCGAAGGCTATATCCTACGGGCCTCCGGGGGCCTCTCCAACCGGTATGCGTTTGTTTATGAAAGCGGCCTGCTCCACGTCGCCAAAAAAGACGTTGCGGTTTTAGGCCTTGCCGTGTATGACCGGGAATACCAAAGCGGCCGGCGAAACGCCGTGGTCCAGAACTTTGGCTATTCCATCCAGGGAATGCTTGCGGGCGACGATGTCAAAATCGACATGGACGCGCTCACGGCGGAGTTTGACAACGACGCGGCAGGCAACCACAAAAATGTGACGATTTCCGGCATCGCCCTGGCCGGGGCGGACCGGAACAATTACAACCTGACCGCCACAACGGCTTGCGCCACCGCCAGCATCAAAGCCGGGCTGTCGGCCCAGGAGGTGGCCACGGCCATCTCCGTCATTCCTCCGCTTTCCCCAACCCCTGTCCGCATGGAAATGCCCGCCGTGCCGGAAGGCTTCACGGTCGGCATCGAAGTTTCCTCCCACCCCGCCGTTCATTTGGACGGCAGCCTGTCTCCCGTTGATTTCGATGCCTACGCCGCTTTGGTTTTTCGCGTCACAAAAGTTTCCGACGGGTCCTTTGGCTTCACCTATGCGCTGGCCTTCACCTTGCCCGCCACGGCGAAACACATGGTCACGGTCACCGCAACCGACGGCGGCGCGGTCCTGGGCGGCGGCGCCTTTCCGGTCAATCTTCCCGTCGCGCTCTCCGCCATCCCTTCTGCCGGCTACCAGTTTGATGGCTGGTACGAGCACGGCGAGGCCGTCTGCGGCGAAGCCGCCTATTGCTTTGCGGCCACAGCCGACCGAACCTTGGAAGCGCGGTTTCGGCCTTCCTCCCTGCGGCTGAGCAAAAGCTTTCTGGTGCTGAAAAAGCTGGAATGCAGCCAGCTGGAGGCCTACACCCCCGGCGCTTTGCAAAGCACGGCCGATGTGGAATGGAAAAGCTCAAACGAGGGCGTCGCCACCGTGGATTCCAGCGGACTCGTCCTTGCCACCGGCATGGGCTCCGCCATCATCAGCGGTTATTCCCAGGAATTGGACATCGCCGGCGAATGTCGGGTGGACGTTACGGAAGCGCCCGTGGGCGGCACGGTGCAAGGGGTGCGGCTTTTGCAAACCGCCGTGGCTTGCAACGCGCTCAGCACCGCCTATGCGCAAATTCCGCTCCAATTGATCCTCGCGCAAAACATGGCCCTTGCCAATGCCTCTGGCGACGATTTTTTTCAACACCCAGTGGCCCAAAGCATCCGCTCCGCCACGCTTTTGAACGATCCAGGCAGATATTTCACCACCCGGATCCTGGACGATCGGTATGTGCAGCTGATTCCGTCGGAGGCGCTGAAAACCGCCAGAGTGACCTCGCTGAAAACCCGGCTTTCGGTGGACGTGGACGGCGCCACGTTCACCACGAACGAGCTGACCCTGAAAATTGCGAGAACCAAGCCAACCCTGAAAGCAGCCGCCATCAAATTCAACAGCTTTTTCCCCAGCCAGCCGGTCCCCGTCTCGGTCACGTCCTCCATCGGAAACGTAACCGGCGTCCGCCTGCTGGACGTGCTGGACGCCCCTTTGGTGATCTTTGACGAAAACGCCGGAACGCTTTGCCTGCAACATTCCGGCAGCAAACCCAAAAGCCTTTGTTTGCGCGTCACGGTGGATGCCTTCGCCGACCCCTTTGACGTACCCCTGCGGGTATCCACGGCGATGGCAAAACCCACCGTCAAGCTGAGTGCCCGCTCTGTCACGATGTACCAGTCCGCCACATTGCGGGTGACAGGGCCGCGCATTTCTGGCCTTTCCATTGCAAATCACGACGATTACACCGTTACCAGCCCTGACCCAGACGGCTTGTTTACCTTGCGCTACATGGGCGAAGGCGTCGTTCCCCTCAGCAGCGCCCTGCAACTGGCGGTTTATTTTCACGGCACGGACCAAACCCTGTTGCTGCCCCTGACCGTCAAAAAGCCGCCTACCGGAAACCCGAAGGTGGTCTTATCCCCCGCCGCCGTTACGCTGAACCAATATACCCAAACGGACCAGGTAACGGTCCAAGTGTCCACGACCCCGGTGGACGCACCCATGCCAAGCATCACAGGCGACACGACCCTGTTTGACGTCGCCACGGCGGACAAGCAGCTCACCCTTCGGCTCAAGCCGGAAACCGTCAGCGGAAAAAGCTACAAATTGAACGTAGGCGGGGCGCTGCTTACCGTCAGGGTGCTCAACCAGCCGCCCCAAGTGAAGCTGGCGGCGAAAGGAAAGCTGGACGTGATCAACCCGGAAAGCCTCCTGACGCTGACGCCGGCTTTCACCGGCTGTCACTACGGGGGCGGCGCGGTGACGGTAAGCCATGAGGATTTTGAAATTTCCGGCTCCACTCCCTCCGGCGTCGTCACCCTGCGGATGAAGGACATCGCCGAAAAAAGCAAAACGCGGCAGTCTCTTGCCATTACCTATTCCACCCCGGGCGGCGATATCGTTTCCGCCTCTGTTCTGGTAACCCCCGCCCAGAGCAAGCCCAAGCTGTACCAAAGCAGCAAGCAGCTCTTTTTGCAGCGCAATGACGTGTACAGCGAAGCAGTCCTGGATATCGCCATCCTCAGCCCCGGGTCAGCCACCATCGCCGATGTGCGGGTGAATGCCAAACACGCCCACCTGTATGATGTGCGGAAGGTTCAAAATGGCACGTATGCCTTAGGTTTTAAAGATCACGCCATCGGCAATGTGGGCAAGGGGGCCGCCATCCTGCTGGATGTATACGCAAGGGGGACGGCTGTGCCGGTTCCGATCAAAGTGAGCGTCGTCATACAATGAGCCGGAAAATTCCCGGGCCTATGAAACGCCATGCGCTTCACCCTTCTCCCATATCCCCCGCCCGGTCTACTTT
The DNA here is from genome assembly GCA_031556335.1 of Eubacteriales bacterium. Taxonomy (GTDB): domain Bacteria; phylum Bacillota; class Clostridia; order Christensenellales; family Aristaeellaceae; genus Limiplasma. The sequence continues at coordinate 21,040 of JAVBTE010000209.1, forward strand.
TCAATCCCAAACAACCGCGCCGTGCCCGGCTGCATCCGAATTTTCAACATTTCTTCTTTATCGTGGAACGCAAACGCCGTGGGCAGCTCTTTGGGGTACAGGCAGGTCACATGTTT
>JAVBTE010000139.1:0-10380 GCA_031556335.1 Eubacteriales bacterium
ACGTTATCATTCCCCAGTACGATTTGATCTACTGGGACAGCCGGGGGGACCAGCAAACCGAGCCCTTTGAGGGCGACCCCATCACCGTTGGCCGGGACGGCACGGTGCCCTTCACCCACGACAAAGTGGAAAGCAACGCAAACTACCGCTATGGCTTCTGCCTCACGGACATCTATGGAGACTATGAGTTCACGGATTTCGCGGATCTGGCGTTTTAATCTTCGGGCTCTGTTTCTGTTTCTGTTTCTGTTTCTGTTTCCAGTTCAGCTTCAAAAGGCGGATGGTCAAAAACCAGCACCGTGTATTCGCCAGGCGCTTCCAGCTCTTCAATGGCCTGGTAATAGATGTCGTCGTGGCTGTTAAATAGCGGTCCGTATTCCGCTCCGGAAATCAGCAAAAAGTATTTGCTTTGGCCGGGTTGTTCGCCATACCAGCTCTTTTGGGATTGATAATGGCGTGGTTTGAAACTTTCATCCGAAAGCACGCAGGGCCGAACCTTTACCTTGGAACCGGAAATAACAGTAATGGAATTGGCGTTCCAGAACGTACCATAGCCGTAATTCAGGTCGTTTTTCTCCAGAAACTCAGCCAAGTCATAAAACACCCTATTTCCATAGTCTTCCTTACGAGTGGGCAGTCCAAACACGCTTTGCGCCGTCAACACGGCGGCGATGGCCACTGGCAGCAGCGGAATCAGCGCTGCGCGCTTCCACTGAGAGTGCCGCAAAAGCCAGTGCGCAAGATATGCTGTCATCAAAAGGCTAGAAAACAGAAGGGGGGACAGCCTCCAATTGGTTTCACTCAGATAGCTGAAAACGTATCCCATCCAAATCAACGCAGTCAAAATCCAGTGGGTCCATATCAGCAGCCTGCCCTCACGCTGTTTAATTTTGGGGTACAACAAGGTCAGCGCCACCGGCGCGGCAATCAGCGCGAAGGAATACACCAGATACCAAAGCCCTGTCATCCCTTCGGCGGACAACAAAGCCTCCGAGGAAACCGACACCCCCAGCAGCGTGGGCCATTGCGCAAGAAACAGGGATGCGTGCTGGAACCAAAGCTTGGACGGCGCAAAGATAGAAAAAGCGTCCTGGTACGCCGCCACCTGCCCGCCAATGATAAGGCTGCCCAGCATGTAGCCCAGCACCGTTCCCACAATGGCGACCAACCCCACAAAGCACCGTGCCTTCAGGCCCTCCTTCGCCTTCCCAAAGCGAAAGAAGGGTTCCAAAATCATGGCCCCGATCACCGGGACCAGAAAAATGGTCAGGGCGGTCAGCTGGTTCGTGGCGCTCAGCGCAAACCAAACAAAAATCATCAGCCCGTAGCAGAGGGCGTTTTTCTTTTCAAAGCATCTTTCCAGGCTGTCGATGGCCCGAATCACCAACCCCAGCCCCACGCACAGCAAAAACACGCCCAGGCTGTAATAGATGATGTGCCCCCAAAACGTCTCCCGCAGCTTTGGGCTGGCGGAAAGCACAATCAAAATCAGCGCCGTGGCCACATTCCCGGCAGCGGCGGACATGCGAAGGCTGCGAAACAAAAACAGCAGCGCCCCGGTCAATAGCAGCAAAAAGAAGGTCATGCCCAAAAGCTGCGTGGTCATGGACACGCCAAAGACGGCGATCAAAGGCACCATCAGCCATTGGCCCCCAAAGGGCAAAAAGCAGGCGTAATCAAAATCCGGATTGAGGATGGTTTTCCCCTCAAAGGACGCCTGCGCCCACATGATGGTATCCGTGCAGTCGGAGTGAAACTCTCCCCGGGAAGGCCCCCACAGATAGTAGCTTACAAAGGCCAGGGCAAAAAGCAGCAGCGCATAAGAAAGCGCCAGGCCCACTTTCGCAAGGTTCTTTGCGCTCCCCGCGCCCAAAATCTTCTCCCGCTCCGCCTTTTCCACGGGCGTATTCTCCATCCCAACCTTCTCCGCCGCCATGCTTCATCAGCGCTCCTTTTTTGTACAAACTCAAAAAAAGTATACGCCGGAAGTCAATTCCTGTCAAATAACGGCATGAAAAAAGGCCGCGTCGCCGCGGCCTTTCATCATTTCGTTTCACCGCGTGAAACGCGGCAAGAGCGGGTTCAGGGCAAAGCCCCTAACGTCCCCCCCATCCCCTTCATTTCCCCAAAATCGCCTTCAAATCCTGCTCCGGCGTGGTGATGGGATGCAGGTCAAACATTTTCACCAGCGTTTCCAGCACGGTGCCGGAGAAGAACGCGGGTAGGCTTGGGCCAATGTAGATGTTGCGGATGCCCAGGGACAGCAGCGTCAGCAGAATGCAGACCGCTTTTTGCTCATACCAGGACAGCACCAGCGTCAGGGGCAGGTCGTTCACGCCGCATTCAAACGCGCCAGCCAGCGCCACGGCCACCTGAATCGCGCCATAGGCGTCGTTGCACTGGCCCATGTCCAAAATGCGGGGGAAGGGACCGATGGCGCCCACGTCCAGGTCGTTGATGCGGAACTTGCCGCAGGCCAGGGTCAACACCACGGTATCTGCCGGGGTCTGCTTCACAAAATCGGTGTAATAGTTGCGGCCGGGCCGGGCGCCGTCGCAGCCGCCCACCAGGAAGAAATGCTTGATGGCGCCGGCTTTGACCGCGTCAATGATCGCGGGGGCGTTGTCCAGAACGGTCTGGCGGCCAAAGCCCGTGGTCACCGTTTTGCCGCCGTTGATGCCGGTAAAGGTTTTGTCCTCGTCAAATCCACCAAGCTCCAGGGCGTGCTTGATCAGGCCGGAGAAGTCCTTGTGGCCCGCGTCGTCCGCCCCAATGTGCTTCATGCCGGGGTATGCCACCACAGAGGTGGTGTAGATCCTGTCCTCATAGTCGGCCTTGGGGGGCATCAAGCAGTTGGTGGTAAACAGTACGGGGGCGGGCAGGCCTTCAAATTCCTTCTGCTGGTTTTGCCAGGCGGTGCCAAAGTTCCCCTTCAACTGCGCATGCTTTTTCAGCTCCGGATATCCGTGGGCGGGCAGCATTTCCCCGTGGGTGTAAATGTTCACGCCCTTGCCGTCTGTCTGCTCCAGCAGCATTTGCAAATCGTGCAGGTCATGGCCGGACACCACAATGAAAGGGCCTTTTTCCACGCTCAGGGGCACCTTTGTGGGCACAGGGTTGCCATAGGCCCCGGTGTTGGCCTCATCCAAAAGGGCCATGCACTTCAGGTTGATGCCGCCAAACTCCATCAACAGGCCCAGCCATTCTTCCACGCTGTGCTCGCCGTCCAGGGCCGCCATGCCCTTCACAAACCAGCCGTCCACCTCCGGGTTCCGCTTGCCCAGCACCCGGGCGTGGTGGGCATAGGCCGCCATGCCCCGCAGGCCAAACAACAGCGTGGACCGAAGGGATACCAAGTCCTCATTGCCGTGGAAAAGGTCCTGGTTGCTCATGGGGTTTCCGCCGCCCAAGGCGGTGCGCTTGGCCTTTATCTTCTGGGCCAGCTCCTCAATTTTCTTCGGGTCAAAGCTTACGTTGGTCACGGTGGTAAAAAGGCCGTCCACCAGCAGGTCCACCACCGCGCTCTCCGTAGCCTTTTTCGCCGCCGCTTTGGCCAGGGCGATCATTTCACAGGTCAGCGTGTCCTGGGCGTCGGCGGTCTGCGCGTTTTTCCCGCATACCCCCGCCATGGTGCAACCCGTCCCTTTGGCGGTCTGCTCGCACTGGTAGCAAAACATATTCTCCATTTTGAAGTCCTCCTTCGTTCCTTGACGATCAGCGGCTTTTGCATGGCAAGGCGCTTTCCCTGGCGCTTTGGCAAACCGCTTGCGTTTTCAGGTTGATTGTACTATACTGCCCACAGATATTCCGTTGCATACGCAACATTTTGGAGGTGCGTTTTTTTCGTGAAATCCTACGAAACTGTGCTGCTTTCCGTTCCCCTTTTTCAGGGCATCGCGCCGGAGGAACTGGGCCCGCTGCTGGCCTGCCTGGGGGTAAAGCAAAAAACCGTCCCCCGGGACGGCATGGCCCTTGCGGCCGGGGGCAAGGTGGATTCCATCGGCATTGTGCTGGAAGGGCGTTTTCTGATCGTCCGGGAGGACGCAAAGGGCAACCGTTCCCTGCTCAGCACCCTGGGCCCCGGCGATTTTTTTGGGGAAGCGCTGTGCTGCGCCGGGGTGGAAGAAAGCCCGGTCAGCGTGGTGGCGGATACGGACGGCGAAGTGCTGCAGCTGGACTTTCAGCGCATTTTGCATACCTGCTCCAACGCCTGCTCCTTTCACACCAAACTGCTGGAAAACATGCTGGCGGTGCTGGCGGGCAAAAACCTGTCCATGCAGCGGCGCATGGAACTGCTCAGCGAAAAATCCATCCGGGTCCGCCTCATCCGCTACCTGGAAAGCGCTGCCCAGCAGCATGGCCGGGAATTTTCCATTCCCATGAACCGGGAGGAACTGGCCGACTTTCTGGGGGCGGACCGCAGCGCCCTTTCCCGGGAACTGTCCCGCCTCAAGGCCGAGGGGCGGATCGATTACTGGAAAAATCACTTTAAGCTGCTTTAGGCAAACCTTGCCGCCTGCCCCGCATATCCTGTCGTATTCTCTCCTTTTTGGGAAAGGCAGGTGCTTTGATGCGGAATATTGCCTATGACCGGGCGGCCGCCACCGAATACGCCCGGCACTGGGCCTTTGGCCGGAACCCCGCCTATCTGGATTTTTCGTCGCTGGGGGGCGACTGCACCAATTTCATCTCCCAGTGCCTGTTTACGGGCGTCCCCGTCATGAACTACACCCCCACCACCGGGTGGTATTACACCGACAGCAACCACCGGGCTCCCGCCTGGACGGGGGCCCGGTATCTGCATCGGTTTCTGCTGGAAAACGCCGGCGTGGGCCCCTATGCCCGCATCGTTCCCAGACAGGAGCTTCTCCCCGGCGACCTGGTCCAGCTGATGAACCCTTCCGGCGCCTTCTACCACAGCCTGCTGGTGGTGGAAGCCACGGCGACCGACCTGTACGTCGCCGCCCACACCAACGACGCCTACATGCGGCCCCTGTCCAGCTACCAATATCACGCCGCGTCGTTCATGAAGCTGGTGGGCGGCAGGGCATGACGGCCCTTGTGTTTCTTTTCTTTTTCCTGTACCATAGGCATCACCATCAAAACAACGATACAAAAGGAGGCACCGCATTTGAGCAGCACCCTCACCATGACGGGCGTTTTCAAAACCTTTGGCGCCGTGGCCGCCCTCAGCGACCTGTCTTTCTCGGTGGAGTCCGGGGAAATCTTCGGCTTTTTAGGGCCCTCCGGCGCGGGAAAGACCACCACCATCAAGCTCCTTACCCGCCAGCTTCGGCCAGACTGCGGTCAGATCACCGTCTTTGGCCGGGATATTTCCACCTTTTCCCTGGAGGATTACCGCCGCATCGGCATCCTGACGGACAACAGCGGGCTGTACGATCGCCTCTCCGTGTGGGACAATCTGTCTGTTTTTGCCAACATCAAAGGTCTGCCAAGCCGCGCCGTGGAAGATGCGCTGGAAAGCGTGGGCCTGGCCGCGGACAAAAACAAAAAGGCCAAGGTCCTTTCCAAGGGTATGAAGCAGCGGGTCATTCTGGCCCGGGCCATTTTGCACCAGCCGGAGCTTCTCTTTCTGGACGAGCCAACCGCCGCCCTGGACCCAGGCAACGCCCTTTCCATTCATAAGCTGCTGCGCAAGCTGAACGAAGCGGGCACCACCATCTTCCTGACCACCCACAACATGGAGGAAGCGGACAAGCTGTGCCGCCGGGTGGCGTTTTTAAGCCAGGGCCACATCGCCGAGCTGGGAGAGCCCGCAACTTTGAAGCAGAAATACGCTTCCGGCAAAGTTACCGCCCAGGCGGAAGGCGGGGAAGCCCTTTCCTGCGAAAGGTCCGCCGCAGGCCTCCGGGCCCTGGCGGAGGAGCTGGGCCCCCGGGCCCTGCTTCGCATCGCTTCCCAGGAGCCGAACCTGGAAGAAATCTTTCTGAAGGTAACGGGGAGGGAGCTTGTATGAAAAGACATGGAAAGGTGATTGCCGCGCTGTTTCAAAAGGACTGCAAGGATACCCTCCAAAACATGAACGTGATGATTCTGGTGCTTTTGCCCCTGGTGTTTGGGGTGCTGTACACCCATATTTTCAGCGGCATGGCGGCGAACATGCCCCCCAATTTCGTGCTGAACATCGTCATGGGCATGACCCTGTCCCTCATCCCCACCAGCTTTTTGTCCACGCTGGTGGCGGAGGAAAAGGAAAAGCACACCCTGCGCACGCTGATGCTTTCCGGCGTTACGGCGATGGAGTTTATCCTCAGCAAAGTGCTGCTGACCCTGCTGCTGCTGGAAGCCACGTCCATTGCCTGCTTTTTCATCACCCGCAGCCCTCTTCCGCTGTTGCCGGCCTATTTGCTGCTGGTGACCGTGGGCTCGGTGGGGCTTTTATTTATCGGGGCCGCCATCGGCCTTTTGTGCAAAGACCAGATGTCCACCGGCGTGCTCTCCGCCCCCATTTCCCTGTTGCTGTTATTGCCTCCCATGCTGGGCGCTCTCAGCCCGTTTTTGGCGACCATCGCCAAGTTTACGCCCCTTTCGTGGGTCATGCGCCTGATGAGCCTTGCGCAAGCCGGCGGCAGCTTTTGGTCCACGGAGGGCGCCAAGGGTGCGCTGGTGCTGTTCTTGTGGACCGTGGGGCCAATTCTTATGTTTGGGCTGATCTACCGCAAAAAGCGGCTGGACGAATAACGAAATCCTCAGGCATCAAAAAGAGGCTGTGGCGCGGCACGCGTTCCAGCCTCTTTTTTCATTCCGATGCCTTTTCCCGTCACATGCCGAACAAATACTTTTCCAGCGCGGCAATGTCCCTGTAATCCGGCACAATGGCGTCGGCCCCGGCCCGAATCAGCCGTTCCCGCTTCCATTCGTCAATCCCCTGGCGGGTCTTTTCCTCGGAGGCCACCCCCACCGCCAGCCCGCCCACGGACTTCACGTTTTCAATTTCCACATAGCCGTCGCCAAAGCCCAGCAATTCCTCGCCCATCAGGCCATGCTCCCGCAGCATGCGCTCGATGATCATCTTTTTGGAAAAACTCTGGTACTCCCGCTGGGCCCCAAAAATCCGCCCTTCAAAGTAAGGGGCCACCTTCAAAAGCTCCGCTTCTTTCAGCACGTATTCCTCATCCGTGCCGCTGGCCAAATACAGCTGCACGCCGTACTCCCGCAGCAAATCCAACAGCTTGTAGGTTCCCGGCACCGTCAGGGTTTCCGGGTCGATTTCGCCGCTTTCCAGGCCTTTCAGCCGGTGGTCGATGCGCTCCATCAGTCGGCGGTGGTACTCATCCTTGTAGGTTTGCGGGTTCTGGGCCGTTCCGCCCAGCTTTTCAATTTCTTCTTTCAGGGCAATGCACTGGTAAATGGTCTGCTTGCCCGTATGCAGAAAAATAAATTCCTTGGCCAGCTCTTCCATCTCCTGGAAGGATTTTTCCCGGCCGCCGGGGGTTTTCTGCAATTCCTCGGCAAAATAAGGGATCATAATGGCCTGCCAACCCTCCCGGATCAGGCTGAGGGTGCCGTCAAAGTCCAGCACTGCATAGCGAAAAAGCATCCCTTTTTTTCGTTCTGTCACCATTTCCACAAAAGGGGTGTTACACAAATCCATCATCCTCTCTGCCCTGTCAGGCCCGCTTGGCATTGTACCGCCGATGGGCCCCTTTCGTCAAGCGGCCTGCCCAAAGGAAGCACGCCGATCTCATCCCCGTGAAATCAGCGCGCTCTTTGGCCCTTTTCCTTCGCCAGATGGCCCTTTTTACTCGTAAAACCAGGCCGTCCGTTCCTCCTCGCTTCGTTGCTCCGGCTGATCCCACCCGTCCTCCAGCATTTGGCGCATGCAGGCCGACGCATCCCGAAGGCTTCGCCACTCCGCGATTTCCTCGTCAAAAATCCGTACGTTCCAGTGTTCCTCCATGGCCATGGCCAGCTTGGCGACGTCCAAAGGCTCCACCCGGTTCTCCCGGCGCAGCGCAAAGCCGGGCGCCATCTCCTGCGGGTCCCTGGACAGGATCATCCCCATCAGTTCCGCAACGGTCGTTTCAATCGGCTCCGCCATGTTCACGCCCTCCTTCTGCCAGTAGCGGGCTGCGTTCCCCGGCGCAAAACAGCTCCAGCCGGTGCAGCGCCCGGGTGCATGCCACATACAGCAAATTTTTGTCCTCGGCCCCGTGGTAATGGGCTTTGTCCACGTCGCACACCAGCACCGCGTCAAACTCCAGCCCTTTGGCCACATACAGGGGCAGCGCGAAAACCCCCACCGGGTCCATGCCGCTGTCTCCCAGCATCAGTTTCAGCTCCAGCCTGTCTTTCAGCCGCCTGTGCACCTCCCGGGCGTGGGCCTCGGTTTTGCACACTAGGGCCACGGAGGTGTGCCCCTGGCTTTGGCATTCCCGGGCGGTCTGCACAAGCCCTTCGTCCGCCTCTTCCGGGCTTTCGCATCCATGCACCCGGGGCGGCTGCCCGGAGCGGCTAAAGCATTCCCCCGCTTCGCCTTCCGGCAAAAAGCGGCTGGAAAAATCCCAAATCTCCCGGGTACACCGGAAGCTTTTGTCCAGCCGAACCAAGGTGCTTCTTGGCTTTCCCAGAATGTCCCGGGTCTCCTCATACAGCCCCGCGTCCGCCCGGCCCGTAATGGTTTGGTGCACGTCGCCCAAAATGGTAAACCGGGCCTTGGGAAACAGCAGCCCCAGCAGGGCCATGTGCAGCGCGTCCGCGTCCTGGGCCTCGTCCAGCACCACCTGGCGCATGTGGGCATAGGGGCCCCGCCCTTCCACCTTCTCCTTCAAATAGGCCAGCGCCGCCCCGTCCTCGTAGGGCAGCGTGTTCCCGGAAAGCGCCTCCAGGCTATACTGCCGCACCGCTTCCAGCTCCTTTGGCGGGGCCAGCCCCCGGCCCAGCCGGGCAAAGGCCTCCGGGCTTTCAAACATCGCACAGTAGATTTTTCCGCAGTCCACCCGGGTAAAGGCGCGAAGCACCGCCCGCAGCTTGCCGCTTTCCTGAATAGACAGCATCCGGGCGTATTCGGGCACCTCCAGGCCATGCTGGGGAAAGCGTCGGGCAAACTCCACAAGCTTTTCCATCCGGGCTGGGCGCAGGGCGTGCACCCGTTCCCAAACGCTGTTTTCCAGCCACCCAAGCCGCACCGCCAGGGGCGAACGCCGCTTCCAGTTGCACACCTCCGTGCGGGCCCGACCAGCCCAGGCCACCCGAACGCCGTCATAGTCCACATCCGCAAAGGGAATCCAGCGCCTTGGCAATTCTTCCACCAGCCGGTCCAGCATCGTCACAAACGCCCGGGAGCCCTTCAACGCGCGGGCGCGGCCCATGGCCGCCTTTTTGGCCGCATCCTCACACCCAAGCCATTCCTCCGCCCAGGCGGCGCGCTTTTGCACCCGCAGCCCCGGCAAAAGCCGCCGGAAAATTTCGTCAAACAGCGCGGTCTCCACCTGCTTTTCCCCCAACTCCGGCAGCACATGGGAAATATACTTTTCAAAAACCGCGTTGGGGGACAAAATCAAAATATCGTTGGCCAACAGCCGCTTTTCCGCCAGGCCCTGGTACATCAAATAGGCCACCCGGTGCAGCGCCACCGAGGTTTTGCCGCTGCCCGCCGCCCCCTGCACCATCAGCACGTCGCTCTCCATATCCCGAATCACCAGGTCCTGGTCCCGTTGAATGGTCTCCACAATGCTTTTCATCACCGTGGAAGCGGAGCGGGACAGCCGCTCCCGCAAAAAGGAGTCCATCACCTGCACGTCCGCGTCGAAATAATACTGCAGCTTGCCCTGGCGAATTTCGTATTGGCGCTTGAGCGTCACCTCCCCGGTCACAGGCCCGGCGGGGGCGTCGTACCGGGCGGGGCCCGCGCCATAGCGGTAAAACACGCTGGCGATGGGCGTGCGCCAGTCGTACACATGAATGGTCAGGTTCCCCTTCTCCATCAGGGTACCCCGGCCAATGTAAATAGGCTTTGCTTTTGCCTGCCCGTCAAAGCGAAAATCGATGCGGGCGAAGTAGGGCGTTTCCATCATGCGCGCCAGGGAGCGCATAGCCTGGTCGTCCATGCCCTGGGCCGCCGCCGCCTCGGCCAGGGGCTGGGCCGCCTGGCTCAGCTCCAGCAAGTCCAGAAAGCCCTGGGCGCTATACAGCCCGCCCATGTCGTAGGTGACCCGCTCCAGCATCTCCTCCTGCACGGCCTGGATGGCCTTTTCCCGCTCCCGGCTTTGCCCGGCCACGGCCTCCCACTGGGCCCGGGCCACCGCAACGGTCCTCTCCAGCTTTTCCTGTTCCAGGGCCCACTCCGCTTGATTCTGCTCCACGGCATAATCCTCGCTTTCTTGTGGTTTCCCGTAGCCTACCATATTCCCCGGAAAA
>JAVBTE010000128.1:0-23561 GCA_031556335.1 Eubacteriales bacterium
GAAAACATCATGATGGACGCGGTGAAAAAATGCGGCGACCGCCAGGCACTGCACGGGAAGCTGCGGGTACACAGCCGGGACGCCGCCCGCCTGGGGAGGGCGGAAGGCGCCGCCAACGACCTGGTAGCCCGCCTTGCCGGGGACCCCGCCTTCCTGGTGACCCGGGAGGAGTGCGAGGCCATTTTGGAGCCGAAAAACTTCATTGGCCGCTCCAGCGAGCAGGTGACGGAGTTTTTGCGGGACGCGGTGCGGCCTTTGCTGAACGCCAACAGCGATGTGCTGGGGGAGAAGCAGGAATTGAGTGTGTAACGGGAACGGGGGGGGACGAAGGGGACGATTGCGGGGGTTTCACCCCTGTACCCCGCCTGGGGGCATGCCCCCAAACCCCTTTTTTTCACCGCGTTTGACGCGGTGAAAGGGATAGGAAGAAAGAAAAGGGAATAGAGTGGAAGGGTCTTGCGGCGTGCCGCAGGGCCCTTTCGCTTTTTTTGCAGGGATTGGAAAGAATACCGTGGAAAGAAACGTTATTCATGTAGGAAATAAAAGGAAGTGGTTTCCGTGACGAAAATGGAGAGGCGGCCTGTGATCAGCGCTTGTCTGGCGGCGCTTTTGGCCATCTCGGGGTGTTTGTCGGCGGCGGGCGCGGCATCCTTTATGCAACACCCCGTTTATTTTGAAAGCAACGAAAACGGCGTTTTGACCCTGACGGGAACAACAGGCCAGGATTTGTATGAGGCAAAGTACGGCGGCGGAACCTGGACCGAACCCCGGGTGGTGCGCCTGAACGCCCACGTGGAGAACGTGGAGGACCTGTCCGTATTCGCGCTCTCCCAGGTGGAAGAGTACCAGGTGGACAAGAAAAATCCTTATTTCAAAGCCGTCGACGGCGTGCTGTTTACAAAGGACGGCAAAACCCTGCTGATGTTTCCATCGGCAAGACGGGGGCGCTATGAAGTGCCCGCCGGCACACAGGAAATTGCCCTGGACGCGTTTTGGGTCTCCCACCCGCTGGAAGAGGTGACGATCCCCGAGGGGATCAAAACCCTTGGGGCGAAAACAACCGAAGAATATGGCGAGTTGCCCGCAAAACGGTTGAAGTTGCCCGCCTCCCTGGAGCAATTGAACATGCAATATCTTACGGGAGACTTGGAAAGCGTGGAAGTGGCCGCCGAAAATCCGGCGTATGAAACCATCGACGGGGTGCTGTTTCACAAGGGGGAAAAGCGGCTTTTATACTATTCCAGGCATCGGCAAAACATCCACTATGATGTGCCTGAGGGCACCAGAAGCATCGGGGAATACGCTTTCAGGCACAATCCATGGCTGGAAAGCTGCGCCCTGCCCCGTTCCATGGAAACCCTTATGCAGGGGGCCTTTGCGGGGTGCACGGCCCTTCGGTCGGTGGCGCTGCCCATCACGCTGAAGACCATTCAGAAATACGCCTTCGGGGATTGCGTCAACCTCAAGCAAATTTTGCCGCCTCCCGCCTGCGTTGTGGAAGAGGATGGGTTCTATAACTGCCCCGCCCTGGGGATGTTTCCGGGGGAGGACAATCCCGCTCCTGCTCAGCCACCGAGCACCTATTCGAAAACCCAAGTCTATGGCGTGCTCAATCCCGAAAACGCCCGGGATACGGTGCCGGTGCTGCGCGACCTTGCGTCCCAGGAAGTATTGGCCCGCTTTCCTTGCGGGGGGCTGGTGATGGTGGAAAGACAGGAAGGGGCCTATTATAAGGTTTTTCTGGAGCAGTTTGGCAACGAGGCCAGGGTGGACGGGTATGTGGAGAAGCGTTTGGTGCAGGTGTTCAATTCTTACTGCGGGCTGTTTCAGCCCAGTTATTTCATGCTGCGCAAAGGGCTGAAACAGGCGCCCCTTTATGCCAACACCTATGCGGATTCCCGGGTCACCGGGGAGGAGCGGCAGGTGAGGGCCGGGGAAAAGATGTTGGCGCTGGAGGAATGGCCCCAGCAGGGGCAATGGTTTCAGGTGATCACCGAAGGGTATGCCGATTGGGGCTATCTCTGGGCGGGCCAGGTAACGGCATTCGCCAAGGACATTCCCCCGGGAAAAACCTATGGGGTGGTCATCGCGGACGATGCCCGGGATCGGCTGCACCTGCGGGAAGCGCCGCGCCAGGGCGGCCAGTCTCTTGGCAAGTTTTTCAGCGGCGCCCAGGTGGATATTCTGGAAGACGCGGGGGATTGGTACCGGGTACGGGTGGGAATCCAGGAAGGCTATATGATGAAGAAATTTATTGAAGTGGTACAAAGAGCGGAGGAAAGGGAATGAAGAAAACCGCGTTTGTTTTGGCGACGTTCCTGTGCTTGTGGGCGCTGGGGCTGCCCGGCGGCATGGCCCAGGGCTCCTGGGGGCAGATCAACCAACCGGTGACCCGGCCGGAGGGTTGGACAAAGATTGTAGAGGGCAGCGCTTTTACGTTGGGAAGCACCGCGCCGCTGGGCGAGGCGGGCGGCGCGACGCTGATGGAGCAAACATACGGCACCTATCCCTGCCTGGACGGTTCCACGGTGGCGGTGCCCATGGCCATGGAGCTGGCCCGGCAGCTGCTGGACATGGAGGAAAAGGACTTGCCGGGGTTTGTGGTTTTTTCCACCACCCACAACGCCTATGACCGGCTGATCGGCCAAAAGCCCAGCCCGTCGGTCATGATCGCGTCCCAAAACATCACCATGGATGACAAGCACCCCGTGGATTTGATTCTGGCCACCGAGCCCTCACAGGAGGAGCTGCAAATGGCCAAAGACGCGGGGGTGACCCTGCAAAAAACCCCGGTGTGCTATGACGCCTTCGTGTTTTTGGTAAACGCTTCCAACCCGGTCGCCAGCCTGACGCTGGACCAGATCCGGAAAATTTATTCCGGGGAGATTCAAAACTGGCAGGAACTGGGTGGGCCGGACCGGGAGATCATTCCCTTTCAGCGGGAAAAAAACAGCGGCAGCCAAACCGCTATGGAAAACCTGGTGATGCAGGGGCTGCCCATGGCCGGCGTGGTGCAAAATTATGTAACCGACGGCATGGGGGACCTGATTCGGCAAATTGGAGACTATGACAACGGAAAAAGCAGCTTGGGCTATTCGTATCTGTATTATGTGGAAAACCTGTACCGCTCCGGCGAGGTGAAGGTGCTGGCCATTGACGGCGTTGCCCCGACCCCTGAAAACCTGCGCAGCGGCAAGTATCCGTTAACCACGAACTACTATGCCGTATGCCGCCAGGGGGACGGCATTGGCGCGGCGTTCACGGAATGGCTGGTAAGCCCCCAGGGGCAGCGGTGCGTCGCCCAGGCGGGCTATGTTCCCATGACAGAAGAGTAGCATTTCTGATTCGGTTTTACAGGAGGGGGTTCGGGGGAACCCGCTTTTGCAAAAAGAAGGTCCCCCGGCGCTTGTTCACACTTCCCCCGCGTTCCTTGCCCTCTCGTTCAACCTCCGTACCGCCTCCACGGGCAGCTTCACCATTTTGCGGTCGCAGGTGACCAGGCCGTTCACCTCGCCCTCCACGTCGGCAAGCTGGGTATAGACGGCGGCGCACAACCCTTTGGGAATGGCGGGCAGAACCTGGGTTTCATAGAGCCGCTGGTAGGCCGTAAGCAGCGCCGGGGCATCCCGCAGGCGCTTGTAGCCGAAATCGGCCTGGGCGGAGGCGTGGCCCTCCATGCGCAGGTGATAGCCGCCAAACTCGCTGAGGATCACGGCCCGATGAAGCCGGTCCTTGCGGAAGCGGTAGGGCTTGAAATATACGTGCAGGCTTTTGAAGTCGCCCGCGCCCTGGTCGTGCCAGCCGCTGGCGTGGTCAATGGGGCGGCTGGGGTCCATGGCCCGAAGCCGCTGAGAAACCTGGGCCGCGTCAAACTGGCCCCAGCCTTCGTTGAAGGGTACCCACAGCACCAGCGAGGGCGCGTTTCCAAGCTGCCGGACGGTTTCTTCCATTTCCCGCAGGTATTCGGCGCGGCCTTCCTCCGCTTCCCGGGCAAAGGCGCGGTAGTTGCGGTCGTTGCGGTGCAGGCCGGTGACCAGGGGAAAGATGACGGTGGAGGGCTTGTATTGCCCACCGCCGTTTACCATGTCCTGCCACACCAGCATGCCCAGGCGGTCGCAGTGGTAGTACCAGCGCAGGGGTTCGATTTTGATGTGCTTGCGCAGCAGGTTGAAGCCCATGGCTTTGGCGGTTTCGATGTCAAAAATCAGGGCCTCGTCGCTGGGCGCGGTGTAAAGACCGTCGGGCCAGTAGCCCTGATCCAGGAGGCCGGTGTGAAAGTAGGGCTTGCCGTTGAGAAGCAGCCGCTTCACGCCCTGCTCGTCCGCCTGGACGCAGATGTCCCGCAGACCGAAATAGCTTTCCACCCGGTCCTGACCAAAGGTGACGCTGAAATCGTACAAAAAGGGGTCCTCGGGGCTCCAGGGATGGGGGTCCGCAACAGGCACAGCGGTTGGCACGCCGGGGCGCAGGGTCTGGGACGCGCCGCTAAGGGTGAGGGTACAGGGGCCCGTTCCCACCGCGTGCACGGTTAGCGTGACCTGGGCCTGGGCCAGGCAGGGCACGATGGTGAGCCGCTCCACGTAATTTTCCGGCACGGCCTCCAGCCACACGGTTTGCCAAATGCCGCTTTGGGGCGTATACCAGATGCCGCTCTTTTTGGTTTTTTGCTTGCCCCGGCTGTGAAAGCTGGCGTCCGTGTCGTCTCGCACCCGAACCACCAGGGTGTTTTTTTCTTGCAAAGCGGGGGTAATGTCCACGGTGAAGGCGGTGTAGCCCCCCATGTGGCAGGCCATTTCCTGGCCGTTCACAAACACCCGGGCTTCCTGGTCCACAGCGCCGAAGTGCAACAGCGCCCGGCCCTTTTCGGGCAGGAAGCCCTCCGGCAAAACCAGCTCCCGCCGGTACCACAGGGTTTCCCCGGCCGTGAGGCCGCGGCAAACGCCGCTCAGCTCGCTTTCCGGGGAAAAAGGCACCAGGATGGTGCCGTCGTAGCGATCCGGCTGCGCGTCTCCGGCGGCGAAGGCGTATTCCCAGGGGCCGTTCAGGTTCAGGTAGCTGTCCCGCCGAAGCTGGGGCCGGGGGTATTCCGGCAAAATATGGGCAGGGTCAAGGGTTTCGCCCCAGATGGTTTTCATGAAAGGTTCGCCTCCTTCGGATGCTGGACAGAGGCCCGGGCCTGCAGCCCGCGAAGCAGGGCCAGGGGAACCAGCACCAAAAGCAGCGCGGCCCCGGCTGCCAGAAAAATGGCGGGGGTGGGAACGGTCTTTGCCACGCCAAGTTCCACATAGGTTTCCCCGTTGCCGCGAATGACCGCCGCGCCAATCCACGGCCCCACCAGCATGGGCAGCATCACCGCGAAAATCATGCGGATGCCCTGAAAATGCCCGGCCTTGTTTTGGGGGGTGCGGGCCCGGATCTCCGCCGTGAGGGCGGCGGTCACCAGCATGTAGCCGCTCATCATCACGGCTCCGGCAAGGATGACGGGAACCGTGTCCCGCGCAAAGTACATGCCCGCAAGGCCCAGCAGCATCACCCCGGCGGCGGGGGGCACGAAGCGCAGCCGGCCCACCCGGTCAATGAACCGCCCCAGGGCCACGCTGACCCCCGAAGCCGCAAGCAGCACCGCCCCCAGCACCAGGGCATAGTTAGGCAGGCGCAGAAAGTGCTGCATGTAGATGATCAGGTAGGGGAAGAACACCTGCACCGCGATGTTGAAAACGCACAGGCAAAGCAGCGACAGGTACAGCCCCGCATGGCCCCGAACCACCGAGGGCAGGAACCCGTACCCAAGCTGGCGAAAGAAGGGCTCCTTTTGCGGCGAAAGGGGCGCGTCCTTCAAAAGCAGCAGGGACAGCCCGCCCACGGCGGTGACCGCCAGCCCGAAAATGCCAAAAAATTCCCGCCAGCGACCCTGCCGGGTCATGCCGTCAAACAGCCCGAAGATCACCAGCATGGATAAAAGCGGCAGCACGGTCAGCACGCTTTCCACCCGCCCCCGCTTTTCGTCGGCCACGTTGTCGGTCACATAGGCGTTGAAGGCCGCGTCGTTGGCGGTGGAGCCGAAAAAGGTCATCACGCAGTCCAGGACAATGACCATCACCGCCGCCATGTGCACGCTGTTTGCGGCGGGGAAAAGCCGGGCGGCGTTTTCCACGGTCACCAGCCCAAAGGCCGCGGTGCTAAGGCCCCACAAAAGATAACCCACGGAAATGAAGGCCTTGCGCCGGCCCAGCCGGTCGCTGAGGGCGCCCATCAAAAGGGTGGTAAGGGTGGCCACCACGGCGCTGGCGGCCACCATGGCGGCAATGTAGCCAGGGTCGGTGGAGACGGTGTTGTACAGGTACACGTTGAAATACATGTTTTCCAGGGTCCAGGCAAACTGGCCCATCAGGCCGATCAAAACCATGGAAAGCCAAAGGCGGGGAGAGATGTGCTTCATGAAAGGTCCTTCTTTCGCGGGGTTTTGGGTTGTTTGAAACGGCGCTGTTTGCCTGTGATTATACCACGGATGGGCCCGCCAAACAATTGCCGGGTTTGACAAAACCCGGCAACGCAGCCTGCTGAAAAAGGCCCATCTGCGTCGTCAGCGGCGGCGGCAAAGGGGAATCACGTACTTCTGTGTACGCTCATTCCCTTGTGCCGCCTTGCTTTCACGCAGCTGTGCCTTTTTGAGCAGGCTCCCATCTCGCCTCCAAACAAGTTTGTCGGCGGCTTGTGCCGGGTTTGACAAAACCCGGCAACGCAGCCAGCTGAAAAAGGCCCATCTGCGTCGTCAGCTTCGGCGGCAAAGGGGAATCACGTACTTCTGTGTACGCTCATCCCCTTATGCCACCTTGCTTTCTCACAGCTGTACCTTTTTGAGCAGGCTCCCATCCCGCCTCCAAACAAGTTTGTCGGCGGTTCGTGCCGGGTTTGACAAAACCCGGCAACGATGATATGATTTTCACAGCATTTTGGGCGCCTGCGGGCATTTGAGGGCCGGAGGTACATATGAAGGTAGCGGTGCTGATTCCTTGCTACAATGAAGCCAAAACCATCGCCAAGGTGGTGCGGGACTACCGGGCCGCGCTGCCGGAAGCGGAAATCTATGTGTACGATAACAACTCCAGCGACGGCACCGGCGATGCGGCCCGGGAGGCGGGGGCCACCGTGCGCCAGGAATACCGCCAGGGTAAGGGCAACGTCATCCGCACCATGTTTCGCGACATTGAGGCGGACTGCTATTTGATGATCGACGGCGACGACACCTACCCGGCGGAAAACGCCCGGGAAATGGTGGACCTGGTACTTCAGCGCCATGTGGACATGGCGGTGGGGGACCGGCTGTCCGCCACCTATTTTGCGGAGAACAAGCGGGCCTTTCACAACCTGGGCAACCGGGTGGTGAAGCGGTTGGTGAACACCATTTTCAGGGGCGGCATTTCCGATATCATGACCGGGTACCGGGCTTTCAGCTACCAGTTTGTGAAGTCGTTCCCCGTGCTGTCCCAGGGGTTTGAAATCGAAACGGAGATGACCATCCACGCCCTGGACAAAAACCTGGCCGTGGCCAGCATTCCTGTGGAGTACCGGGACCGCCCGGAGGACAGCGTCAGCAAGCTGAACACCTACACGGACGGCTTTCGGGTGCTGCGCACCATTGCGCGGCTGTACAAGGAATACCGCCCCCTGTCCTTTTTTGGCCTGTTTGCAGGGTTTTTTGGCCTGGTGGGGGTGTGCATGTTTCTCCCCGTGCTGGCGGAGTTCATTAAAACCGGCCTGGTGCCGAGGTTTCCCACGCTGATTATGTCCGGCGTGATGTTCACGCTGGGGCTACTCATGCTGGTGTGCGGGCTGATTTTGGACACAGTGGCCCGGAAGCACCGCCAGCAGTTTGAGATCGACCTGAACCTGCTGAAACTGCTGCACGACAGGGCCGTTCCGGCTGAAACAAAGGAGCGTTGAGGGTGAAACAAAGCGCCACGAAAGGCCCCTGGCGGAGGCTGGGAGAAGGCCTTGCCTGCGCCGGGCTGGGCATGGCCTGCGCCATGTGCTTTGGGGTGAGCGCCACAGGCTATGTAGGGCTCAGCGCCCCGCCGACCGCCTCCACCAGCTATTTGTGGAGCGCCCTTGGGCTTTTGTTTGCCGGACTGTTTTGGTTCGCGTTTGTGAAACGGGGCCTTGCCCTGCGGGCGGCCCCGGTGGCCTTTGGCCTGCTATTTGGCGTTGTCAATTATTTTGGCGTTACGCTGTTTGCCTATGATACCTGGAGTTTTGTAAGCGGCCCCGTGGCACTGGGGAAGGCCCTGCTGCAATGCCTGGGCCAGGGCCTGCCCATGGCGGCGGGGCTTACGCTGCTGTCCCATGCGCTGGCCCAGGGTGTGCTTACTCGACCGGACGCCTTTCAAACCCGTCGTTTTC
Source organism: Eubacteriales bacterium (assembly GCA_031556335.1). Taxonomy (GTDB): domain Bacteria; phylum Bacillota; class Clostridia; order Christensenellales; family Aristaeellaceae; genus Limiplasma. The sequence goes on from JAVBTE010000128.1 coordinate 8,401, forward strand.
CACGCCTGCGGCGGCTGTACAGGGAGCACACCACGCTTTTTTGCGCCGCGCTCTTTGCGCTGTGCTGGTCGCCCTATTTGCTGGCCTTTTTCCCCGGCACGCTCAGCTGGGACATTGGCGAGATGCTGGCCCAGTTTTTTGGCCTTCGGGCCATGGATACCTGGCATCCCGTGTTTTTGACCTGGGTGGTGGGGGCGTGCCTGTGGCTGGGCCGGCTTTTCCACAGCGATAACCTGGGGGCCGCCCTGTTTATGCTGCTGCAAACGGCTGCGCTGGCCCTGGCGCTGGGGGAGGCGGTGCGGCGCATTCGGCAGATGGGGGCAAACCGCGTAACCCAAGGCATGGCCCTGTGCTTTTTCGGGCTTTCGCCCATTTGGGGCAGCTACGCCCAGTTCATTTGCAAAGATACGCTGTACACCGCCCTGCTCTTGCTGTTTGCCCTGCAAACCCTCCAGGCTTTGCGGGCCCGGGGGGCGCTTTCGGGGAAAGACCTGCTTTGCTATGGCGCTGCGGCGCTTTTTACCTGCCTGGTGCGCAGCAACGGAATCTATGCCGTGCTGCCCACGGCGGTGCTGGTGGCGCTGTTTGCCGCCAGGGGAGCGCTGTGCCTCAAGCTTTGCGCCTTCCTGGGCGGGGCCTTGGCCCTGGCGGTGCTGTTTTCCGGGGCGCTGCTTCCCGCCCTGGGCATTCGGGATGAAACCGCCAGCGGCATCTATTCCGTGTGCTTCCAGCAATCCGCCCGCACCCTGCGGGACCACGGGGATGCGGTCACCCCTCAGGAGTATGCCGAGATCGACCGAGCCCTGGACGCGCAAAACCTGCCGGAATTATACGAGCCCTGGATTTCCGATCCGGTCAAATACACCTTCAAGTTTTACGGCCAGGGGGCAACCGCAGAAAAGGAAGCCCTGGCACGGTACATGAAAACCTGGAGCGCCATGCTCCGCAAGTATCCCCTGACGTACCTGGAGACCTTCGTGGCCGGGAACAGCGGCTATTACGCCTTCCTGCCCAAGCTGGAAGGGGAAACCTACAACAACCAGGCGGGCAACCGTTTCGTGTTTGAGACCCATGCCCAAGTGGCCACCAACCTGGACGTGCACACCCGGCCCATTCCCGCGCTGGAAAAAGCCCGGAGCCTGCTGGCCGTGTTTGCCCGGGGCTGGCGGCATATTCCGGGGCTGATGCTGCTATACTGCTGCGCGGCCTATACCTGGCTGCTGGTGGGGGCAGGGTTGAGCCTTTTTCGGCAGCGGCGTTTTCGTGATCTGGTGGGCTTTGCCCCGGCCCTGTTCAGCCTGGCCACCTGCCTGTTGTCCCCGGTGAACGACTATTTCCGCTACTATTTGCCCATCGTGGCCATGGCCCTGCCCCTTGTGGTCTTTGCCGATGGCGGCGTCACCCAAAGCGGCCAGCAACTGCCCAGCGCCAATGCCCTGCAACAGCCGGAGAAAAACCCGGACAAAGCGGCTGCCTGAACCAATGCCCAATGGACACAGAAAGGAAGCATCGCCATGAAAACATTGATCTTATACGCCACCAAGCACGGAGCCACCCGTCGGATCGCCCAGGAACTGCAAAAGGAGCTGGACGACGCCCAGCTGGCAGACCTTGGGGCGGGGCCCGCCCCAGACCTGAAGGCCGCCGAGCAGGTGATTGTGGGCTCGTCGGTCTATGCGGGCACCCTGCGCAAGGAAGCCAAGGACTTTTTGGCGGCAAACGAAGCGGAACTCCTGCAAAAGCCCTTGGGCCTGTTTGTGTCCGGCCTGGACATGGGCGGCGCGGAAGGCACCCTCGCCCGGAATGGCCCCAAAGCCCTGGTGGACCACGCAAAGGCCAAGGCCGTGCTGGGCGGCGCGTTCGACCCTAGAACAGGCGGCTTTTTCGAGCGACTCATCATGCGGCTCATCACCAAAACCAGCGGCCCCGTGGACCGGGTGTCCTCCGACGCCATCCGCCAGTTCGCCAAGGACATGGCGAAGTAACGGGGGAGACGGCGAAGGACGGCGGCGGGGGGAGGCGGAGAAGGACGGCGGGGGCTTTCGCCCCCGCACCCCCGATCAGGGCTTTGCCCTGAACCCATTTTGGACCGCGTTTCACGCGGTCCAGGGCAAATGAATCAATGAAAAAATCTGGCTGCGTGAAACGCAGCCAGTGAAGGGTCCAGGGCGGAGCCCTGGTGGGGTGCAGGGGTGAAACCCCTGCAAACCTCCCCGTTCCCCGTTCCCCTCCCCGTCCTCAGCAAATCCTGGGCAGCCCTTCCCCCGGAAGCGGCCCCAGGGTTTTGTGTCCTCCGGCCCGGGTCTGGATGCGGACCCCGGGGGCGTCCGTGGCGGCGACAAGGCCCACTTGCCGCGCGCCTTCGCCGTAGGGGCTGGCGCGAAGGATGCGGAGGGCTTCTTCCGCTTGGGCTTGCGGCAGCAGCAGCACCAGCTTGCCCTCGTTGCCCATGTAGAGGGGGTCCAGGCCCAGAATGTCGCAAAAGCCCTGGACCGTATCGTCCGCAAAGGAAACGTCGCCGGACAGGGTAACCTGCACCCGGGAGGCAAGGGCGATTTCGTGAAGGACGGTGCAAAGCCCGCCCCGGGTGATGTCCCGCAGGGCGTGAACATCCAGGCCCGCGTTTAGCAGGGCCGCCACCATGCCGCCAAGGGGCGCGCAATCGCTTTGGATGCTGTTTTCAATGCCCATGCGGGCGGACAGGATGCAGGCATGGTGGTTGCCCAACGGGCCGCTGATGAAGACCGCGTCGCCGGGCCTGGCGTTGTGGGCGCTGATCAATAGCCCGGTTTCCAAAACGCCGATGCCCGCCGTGTTAATGTACAGCCCGCCCTGGCCTTCCACCACCTTGGTGTCTCCGGCCACAATTTGCACCCCCGCCTCTTTGGCTGTTTCGGCCATGGAGGCGGCGATTTTTTCCAGCAGGCCCATGTCCAGGCCTTCCTCCAGGATGAACCCGGCGGAAAGGTATTTGGGAACCGCGCCCCGCATCAACAGGTCGTTCACGGTGCCGCATACGGAAAGCCGTCCAATGTCCCCGCTGGGGAAAAACAGCGGCGATACCACAAAGGAATCGGTGGTGAAGGCGATGCGGGGAGAGGGCAGGGTCAAAACCGCCGCGTCCTCCATTTGGGCCAGGGTCTCATTGGCGAAATGCTTGGCGAAAACGGAATGGATCAGCTCGTCCATCAGCTTGCCGCCCCCGCCGTGGGCCGATGTAATTTTCATAACGCCTCCTTGAATGCTTCACTTTTTCCGGGCGCTGGCGTGCCAGATGCCGCAGGCCCCTTCGCTGGACACCATGCAGGGCCCCAGGGGATGCTCCGGGGTGCAGCGGCGGCCAAACTGGCCGCAATCCACGGGCCGGATGCGGCCCAGAATGACCTGCCCGCAGCCGCAGCCCGCCTCGTCGGCTTCGTCGGCCTCCGGGTCATCGGCCTCGGGTTCCTGGGCGCTTGCGTCAAAGGCCGAATATTCCGGCCGCAGGAAATAGCCGGAATCCGGCAGAATCCCCAGGCCCCGCCAGCGGTCTGCCTTGCGAAGGAATACCTGCCGGATCAGCGCCTGGGCCTTTTCGTTGCCCGCCCGGCTGACCACGCCGGGGTACAGGTTGTGCACCTGGCATTGGCCGCGCCTTGCCTGGGACACCAGGTCCCAAAGGGCGGCGATCAGTTGCTCGTAACCAAAGCCCGCCACGGTCATGGGAATGCGGTGGTCCCGGCACAGGGCCTCATAGCCGCCGTAGCCCAGAATGGCGCTGACATGCCCGGGCCCCAGAAAGCCGTGGATATCGGGCTCGTTTTGGCAGATCCAGGCAAGGCCGGGCACCAGCGCCTTTAAGGCGGGCAGCAGCCTGATGTTATGCAGGCCCCGCTCCGTTGCCCGCTGCACCAGCAGGGCGTACAGGGGCAAAGTGGTCTCAAAGCCCACCGCCGCCACGTAAAACATGCGGCTTGGCTCCTTTTCGGCCATGGCGATGGCGTCCATGGGGGAATACATCATGGCCACGCTTCCGCCCTGGGCCTTGGCCTGCAGCAGGGAAACCCCGTGGCCGGGTACCCGCAGCATGTCGCCAAAGCTGAGCACGGTGGTGTTGGGCCGCAGGGAAAGGGTCGCCGCCCGCGCAATATAGCCCGACGGCGTGACGCACACGGGGCAGCCCGGCCCGGAAATGAGGGAGACGGTGGGGGGCAGCAAAGCAGGAATGCCAAAATGGCTCAGCTGATGGGTGTGGGTGCCGCAGACCTCCATCAGCCGCAGGGGCGGGCCGTCATACGCCTGGAGGGCCGCCACCAGGCTTTCAATGTTCGTTTTCATAGGATTGCACCAGCCGCAACAGCTCTTCCAGCTCCTGGGCCTCGGTTTGGGAAATGCGGGAAATGGCGCAGCCCGCGTGCACCAGCACATAGTCCCCGGGCTGGGCTTCCACAATGCCCAGCTCCACGGGCAGGATGTTGCCGCGAATGTCCACCCGGCCCCGGGTACCGTCTATGGTAAGAATTTTTCCGGGAATGGCGATGCACATGGTGTTTCCTCCTTCTTAAAGGGCGGGGGTCAGGCTGGCGAGGTAGGCCTGACCCAGGGCCACGCCGCCGTCCCCGGCGGGGGCCAAATGGTTGCGGTACACCGTGAACCCGGCGCTTTCCAAAAGGGGGACGGTTCCTTCCAACAACAAACGGTTGTTGAACACCCCGCCGCTGAGGGCCACATCCCGAACGCCGTGTTTTTGGCCCAGCCGCGCGCAGGCTTCGGCGATGAGGTGGCACACGGTGGCATGAAAGCGATAGGCCAGTTCCTCCCGGCAAACGCGGGCGTCTCCGGCGCAAAGGGCGTGCAGCTCCCGCAGGCAGGGGCCCAGGTCCGCCACCAGAGGGCCGCTTTCTTCCGTCAGGGCAAAGGGCAGGGGAAGCCTGTTGGCATTTTCCCCGGCCCGTAAAAGATACCGGGTCGCGGCGTTTTCCAGCTCGATGGCGCACTGGCCGCCGTAGCCGGATTCCTGGCAAACGCCAAGCAAAGCGCTGACCCCGTCAAATACCCGGCCCATGCTGGAACAGGGAACGGTATGAACGCCGTGGGCCAGGGCCGCGTCCACAAGAGCCAGGCGTGGGGTGGCAGCAAGCGTTGCCCCCGCGTCCCACAAAAGGCAGGCGGCGCTTTTCCAGCCCTGGCGGACGGACTCGTCGCCGGCGAAGAAGGGAACGGCTTTCAAATGCCCCACCCGGGCAAAACCGGTTCCCTCTGCCAGCAAAAATTCCCCGCCCCAGAGGGCGCCGTTCGTGCCATAGCCGGTACCGTCAAAGGCCACGCCCAGCACCGGGCCCCGAAGGCCGTGCTCCGCCATCACCGAGGCGATGTGGGCATGGTGGTGCTGCACGGGAACCAGGGGAAGCCCCAGGCTCTGGGCGTAGGCCGTGGAAAAATAGCCGGGGTGCAGGTCCTGCGCCGCCCGGGCCGGATGCAGCCGCAGCAGGCGTTGGAGCCCTTGTACAGTGTCCCGGTAGTCCCCTTCGGCCTCCTGGGTATCCAGGTCGCCGATCTCCGGGGAAAGGTAGGCGCAGCCCTCCCGGGCCAGGCATACGGTGCTTTTTTCCTGGGGGCCGCAGGCCAAAACCGCCTGGCCGCCCTCCGGCAGGGGCAAAGGCAAGGGCGCGTAGCCCCTGGCCCGCCGCAAAAACAAGGGCTTTCCAAGCACAGCCAAAACCACGGAATCGTCCTGCCTGCGCAAAATGGTCCGGTCATGGCCCAAAACCCCGCTTAGGGCCGGGTGGCGGGCCAGGAAGGCGAGTATTTCTTCGTCCTCGGTGAGGATGGGCAGGGCGGAGACGTTAGCGCTGGTCATAACCAGCGGGCCGGCCTCCCACAGCAGCAGGTGCTGCAAGGGGGTATAGGGCAAAAAGGCCCCCAGGTTTGGGCTGGTGGTATAGACCTCCGCCGCCAGGGCCGAGGGCTTGCGGCGCAGCAGCACAATGGGACGGGCGGGGCTCAAAAGCAGGGTTTCTTCCTCGCCGGATACATGGCAATGGGTTTGCAGCTCCGCCAAGGTTTCAAACATCACGGCAAAGGGCTTTTGCTCCCGGCCTTTCAGCGCCCGAAGCCGCTTTACGGCCTCCGGGTCAAAGGGGGAACAGGCCAGGTGATACCCGCCAATGCCCTTCACGGCGACGATCTGCCCCGCCCGAAGCGCGGCCACGGCGGCGGAAAGGGCCCCTTCCGTGCCCTGGGTCCGCCCGGAAGGCCCTTCATAGAAAAGCGTGGGGCCGCACTGGTTGCAGCATACGGTTTGGGCGTGGTAACGGCGGTTTTCCGGGTCCCGGTATTCCCCTTCGCAAAAAGGGCACAGGGGAAAGGGGGCCATGGCGGTAGCGTCCCGGTCGTAGGGGATGGAGGCCATGATGGAAAACCTGGGCCCGCAATGGGTGCAGCTGATGAAGGGGTTCCGGTACCGGGGGTTTCCCGGGGTGAACAGCTCCCGCAGGCAGTCGTCGCAAAGGGCCAGGTCCGGGCTGGGCATGATCAGGGCATGATCTTCGCCTGCCGCCGGGTCGCTTTCCAAAATGTGGAACCCCTCCGGCAGGGGCGTTTCCGTGGGCCAGGGGGCGATGTGCCGCTGAAAGCGGCTGATGTGGCTGCCGGCAGGGGGCCGCGTGAGGAGGGCGTCCGCAAAGAGGGCCACCGCCTCGGGGTTGCCGGCCGCCTCCACCGCCACATGGCCCAGCACGTTTTGCACCGTGCCCACCATGCCCATCTCCCGGGCCAGCCGGGCCACAAAGGGCCGGAAGCCCACCCCCTGCACCACGCCCTCGATGCGAAAAACGCCTTTTACAGCTTGGCTTTCAGCCATGCGGAAACCTCCGGGAAGCCTTCCCCGCTTTTGGCGCACACCTGAAAAACGGGGGCGGCGGGGTTCAGGGCGCGAATGCCCTTCATAAAATAGTCCATGTCAAAGTCCACATAGGGCAGCAAATCGGCCTTGTTCAGCAAAATGGCCTCGGCCTTTTCAAAGGCCAGGGGGTATTTGTAGGGCTTGTCCGCCCCTTCGGCCACGGTCACGATCAGCAGCTTCATGTTTTCGCCAATGTTGAACTCCGCCGGGCACACCAGGTTGCCGATGTTTTCAATAAACAATACCCCTGCGTTGGAAAGGCTCAGGCGGGGCAGGGTTTCCTCCATCAGGCTGCCGTCGATGTGGCAGGCGCCCCCCGTGTGGATCTGCACGGCCTCAATGCCCAGGGCGGTCAGCTTGTCCGTGTCGATGTCGGACTGAATGTCCCCCTCCACCACATAGCATTTCACCCCGGGAAGCCCCTCCATGATGCGAATCAGGCTGGAGGTTTTGCCCACGCCGGGGGCGCCGATCACGTTGACGGCGTAAATGCCCTTTCCGTTTAGCTTTTCCTGAATGCGCCCCGCGATGCGGTCGTTTTCCGCGTTGATGTCCGCCATGACGGCAATGTCCTGTGCGCTCATACGATCACCTCATTAAAGATAGTCAATCAAACAGTGAACGGGTCAGTCTTCGCCGGTGTCCAGTTCCACGCTTTCCACGTAGCACTCGCCGCCGATGTCCGTAGGGTTGCCCAGTTCCCCGCAAACGGGACAGGCAAAAGAAAAGCGAGGCCGTTCAAAGTTCTTTTCGCAGCGGGGACAGCGCATTTGCGCCTTCACCAGCCGCATCTGTAAAACAGCCCCCTCGGCGGCAGTGCCCCGGGCGATTTGGTCGTAGTACATCTGCACCGACTCCGGAATGATGGAGGTGTTTTCCCCAATCACCAAATGGGCGGCGGTGACCCGGGCCGCGCCGTGGGCTTTGGCGGCCTCGTTTACAATGGCCACGATTTGCTTGGTCAGGCCGTATTCGTGCATGGGCGTCCCTCCCCAAGGCACCATTATATGCCCAACGAACGCGGTTTTCAAGCAAATCCGGGGCAAAAGGAACACCTGGCGAAAAATGCCGATTGTGAAAGAATTATTTATTGGATTCATGGGAAAAACACGGGTTTCCACCATTGACGGACTGGCCGGACGGGTCTATAATGAGGCTGCTTTGCTAGGCGTTCGGCGCGGAAACCGCCGGATACTACGTTCATTGCCTTTTTCGCGGGCTTGCATGGGGGAGGATGCCTCGTTCCTCTCCGGGATGACAGCGCCCGCCAGGGCTTTGCACCGGCCTTGGACGAGAGACCGGAATTTTACACCGGCAAGCAATGATCGTATGGGGGTCAGGTGCATATGTTCATCCAAGTTTTATTACTGCTGATTGTTTTTGTGCCCATCGTGGGCGCGTTTTTGTTGCCTTTGGCGGGGCGGGTGTCCCCCAGGCTTCGAAACGGGCTGGCTTTTGCGTTGGTGCTGACGTCCTTTGGGCTGCTGTTGGCGCTTTTGCCATCGGCCCTGAGCGCAAACCCGCCCGTGCTGCGCGTGGCCCTGCCGCTGGGGCTCAGCTTCGGGCTGATGGCCGACGGGCTGGCGGTGCTGATGGCGCTGATCTCTTCCTTTTTGGGCCTCATCATTGTCATTTATTCCTTTGGCTACATCAGCCATGCCGACAACCAGAATGAGTATTATCTGTCCGTGGTGCTGTTTTTGGGGGCCATGATGGGCATCACCCTCACCACGGACCTGATTTTCCTGTATGTGTTCTGGGAAATTTCGGCCGTGTGCTGCTGGCGGCTGATTGGCTATTTCCGGGAAAAGGAGTTTGTGCGCCGGGCCAACAAGGCGTTCCTCATCACCGGGGCGGGCGCGCTTGTCATGCTGGGCGGCTTTTTGATGATCTATCACCAATATGGCACCACGGACCTGACCCTTCTTAGGGGCAAGGAAATCAGCAATGCCGCCGTGGCGCTGATTTTGTGCGGCATCCTGTCCAAGTCCGCCACGCTTCCCCTGCATTCCTGGATCGCCGACGCCGGCGTAGCCCCCACCCCGGCCACGGCGCTACTTCACGCGGCGGTGCTGGTGAAGATCGGCGTATACGCCTTTACCCGGCTGTTTGTGGTGAACTTTTCCCTGGATGCCTTCTGGCATACGGCGGTGCCCGTCATCGCGGCCGTCAGCGCCATGCTTTCCGCCGGGGCCGCCATTGTGGAAAACGACATCAAGCGCATCATTGCCTATTCCACGGTCAGCCAGATCGGCTTCAGTCTGCTGGGCCTTTCCGTGGGCGGGCCCATGGCCGTCGCCGGCGGGCTGATGTACATTCTGATGCACGCCATTTCCAAGGCGGGGCTGTTCCTGTGCGCGGGCATTGTGGAGCATGGCTGCCACACCAAGGACATCCGCCAGCTGGGCGGGCTTTACAAGGCCATGCCCTGGACCGCCGTTTCCTTTTTCCTGTGCGCCTTCTCCGTGATGGGCGTGCCGCCCTTTGGGGGCTTTTTTAGCAAGTATCTCGTTATCAACGGCGCGGTGGAGGCCGGGCAGCCCTGGCTGGCCATCGTCTTTCTGCTGGGCGCGGTCATGACCATTTTGTACCTGCTGCGGGCCTTTGTGCGGGTGTTTCTGGGGCAGACCCACATGGACCATTCCCCCCATGAGGGAAGCGGCACCATGGTGTTTTCCGTGGCCTTCCTGGCGGCGTTGTCCGTGGTCAGCGGCCTTCTGGTGGCCTATCCTTCCAGCCTCATTCAGGCGGTTGTGCAGCAGATGGGGGTGGCGATTCGATGAACGGTATGAATTTGACCGGACTTTTGCTGGCGATGATTTGGGTGCCCGCGGCCTTTGCCGCGCTGGTGTTTTGCGCGCCCAAGACATGGACCTGGGCCAAGGGCGGCCTGCTTACGCTGGGCACCGGGGCCACGCTTGCGTTGGCCATTGTGTGCTACGGCAAGGACTACGCCTTCACCCAGGCCTGGGCGGGGTTCGGCATTGAGTTTTCCCTGCGGCTGTACCATTTCAGCGGCTTCATTGTGCTGGCCGCCGCAGCCTTTTCCTTTTTGGTGTCCATCTACACGGTGGCCTTCGCCAAAGGGAAAACCTACCAGCGCATGCTGTACGGCTGCATGCTTTTGACCCTTGCCATGGTGAACGGCGCGGTGCTGGCCAACAACCTGGTGGTGATGCTGTTTTTCTGGGAGGCCATTTTGGCCACCATGTTCGGCATGATCATGGTGGGGGGCAAGGACGCCTACAAAACCTCGGTGAAGGCCGTGGTCATCGCGGGCCTGACGGACCTTTGCATGATGCTGGGCATCGGCCTGACCGCCTACCTTTCCAAAACCCTGGCCATGGACCACATTCGCCTGCCCCTGACGGGCTGGGGCCTGGTGGCCTTTATCCTGCTGATGGTGGGCGCGGTGTCCAAAGCGGGGTCCATGCCCTTTCACACCTGGATTCCCGACGCGGCGGACAAGGCCCCCATGCCCTTTTTGCCCTTCCTGCCGGGCACGCTGGAAAAGCTGCTGGGCATTTACCTGCTGTCCAGAATCTGCCTGGATCTGTTCCAGTTTGAGCACGGCTCCGTCATGAGCTACGTGCTGATGACCCTGGGCGTGTGCACGGTGCTTTTCGCGGTGATGATGGCGCTGATCCAGCGGGATTTCAAGCGCCTGCTGTCCTACCACGCCATCAGCCAGGTGGGCTATATGATGCTGGGCATTGGCACGGGCCTGCCCGTGGGCGTCATCGGCGGCATTTTCCACATGCTGAACCACGCGGTGTACAAGTGCTGCCTGTTCCTCACCGCCGGGGCGGTGGAAAAGCAAACGGGCACCACCGATTTGAACGTGATGGGCGGGCTTTATCGCAAAATGCCGGTCACCTTCGTTTGTTTTGCGGTGGCGGCCCTGTCCATTGCGGGCTTCCCTTTCACCAACGGCTTTTTCTCCAAGGAACTGATCTTTGACGGGGCCATCGAATCCGGCGTTCTCTTCTACATTGTGGCGGCCATCGGCGCGTTCTTCACCCCGGTGTCCTTCCTGAAGCTGGGCCATGCCGTGTTCTTTGGCAAGCCCACCAGGGAAACCCAAAAAACCAGGGAAGCGCCTCTTGCCATGCTGGTTCCCATGGTGGTGCTGGCGGCCGGATGCTTGGCGCTGGGCTTTTTCCAGTCCTATGTGGTGGGCCATGTGCTCACCCCCATTTTGGGCGCGGCTGGGGAGGCCGGCCATGTGGGCCAGCACACCAACTGGCTGCTGGTGGGCATTTCCGCCGGCATCCTGCTGCTGGCGGTGCTGGACCACTGCCGGGGCTTCAAAAAGACCGGCAAGGGCATTGAGGCGGCGGACCATTTCCACCACGCCCCCGGCCTTAAGACCGTGTACGGATGGGCGGAAAAGAAATACTTTGACCCCTATGAGATGTCCCGGGGCTTTGTGCGGGGCTATGCCAGGCTTTCGCTGAAGATCAACGACGGCATCAGCTGGGTGTATGACGTGCTGGCGGTGCGCTTTGTGAAATGGCTTTCTTCTTTGGTGAAGAGGGCCCACAATGGCAACCAGGCCCGGTACGTGGTGTGGGTGATGGCCGGCGTTGTGATTGTGGCGGTCATTTTCCTGATGTCGTAAGGGGGGAAAGAGAAGTGCCGTTTTTGTTTATTGGCATCCCGCTGCTGGCGGTGGTGATTCTGAATATTCTCTCGTGGAGCAACCGCTGGTCGGCCCTGTGGGCGGTGGTGGTGGCCGCCGCGGCCCAGCTTGTGCTGGGCGGCCTGGATGTGTATCAATGCCTTGCCGGGCAAGGGCCCATTCAGTCCACTTTTCTGGGCCAGTTTTCTGTGGATTTATTCAGCGCGGTGGTGCTGTGCATCATCGGGCTTATCACCTTCATTACCGTGATCGTGGCCCATACCACCATCAAGTCCAGCCGCTTTAGCTTCGGCAACGCTTTGCTGCTTTTGCTGATGGGCATGAACGGCATCGTGATGGTGCGGGACCTGTTCAGCCTGTATGTGTTCATCGAGGTCACGTCCACCTCTTCCTTCCTGCTGATTGCCATCAACCGGAAGAAGGACGAGCTGGAGGGCGCGTTCAAGTATTACCTGATGTCCGCCCTGGCCACGGTCATGATGCTGATTTCCATCGTGCTGCTGTTTGTGATGGTGGGGGACACCTCCTATGCCTCCGTGGCCTCCTATGTGCGCGGCGCTGCCGCAAACCCGCCGGAATCCCTGCGGCTTAGCATGGTGCTTTTCATGGTGGCGCTGTGTATCAAGTCCGGCGTGGTGCCGTTCCACACCTGGGTGCCAGACGCCCACTCCTCCGCGCCCTCGCCGGTGTCCGTGATTCTGGCGGGCGTGGTGATCAAGGTGTCCGGCGTGTATGCCCTGATGCGGGTGTTCCGGGATGTGTTCCAGTCCAACCCCGCCTTGGGCAACGCCCTGTCCATTCTGGCGCTGGTGTCCATTGCCGTGGGCGCTCTGGGGGCCATTGGCCAGTCGGACATCAAGCGCATGCTGGCGTTTTCCAGCGTCAGCCAGATCGGCTACATCGTGCTGGGCGTGGCCACGGGTTCCGCCCTGGGGTTTGTGGGCGCGGTGATGCACTTTTTCAACCATGCCACCTTCAAGTCCCTGCTGTTTGTGGATTCCGCCGCCATCGTGACCCGGGCGGGCACCCGGGACATGAACAAGATGGGCGGCCTGGCCCAGAAAATGCCCGTGACCGGCTGGACCAGCGTGGTGGGCCTTTTGTCCATGGCGGGCATTCCGCCCCTGTCCGGCTTTTGGAGCAAGCTTTTAATCGTGCTGGCGGTGTGGCGGGCGGCCCCGGCCTATGGCCTTACGGCCCTTAGCCTCAGCGTGCTGACCCTTGGGTATTTCCTGGTGCTGCAACGGAAGGTGTTCTTTGGCAAGCTGGCGCCCGGCATGGAAAACGTGACGGAATGCGACGGCGGCCTCAGGTTTGTGGAACTCTTGCTGTCCGGCCTCAACGTGTGTGCGGGGCTTTTGTTCCCGCTGCTGCTGGTGTTTTTGCAGGGCCGGGGAATGCTGTAAACAGACCTTTTCGGATCCGGAAGAAGGGGGAATGAACCTTTGAACATCACCGTGATGGTCCTTCTGCTGGTGGGACTTGTGGTGTCCGCCGTTGTGTGCGTGTTCTTTCATAATCTGCTCAAATCCTGCATTGCCCTGGCGGTGGTCAGCGGCATCCTGTCGGTGATCATGTTTCTGCTGGACGCCCATCTGGCGGCGGTGTTCGAGCTGTCGGTCTGCGCGGGGCTGATTACCGTGGTGTTCATCAGCGCCGTCAGCATGACCCGCCTGCGTACCAAGGACGAGGCTGCGGAGGAAGAAAAAGCGCGGCGGAAGCGTTTTGCGTTTTTGCCCGTTCTATTGATGGCGGTGCTGGTTATTGCGCTGATCATTCTGTGGCCCCACTTTCGCGAGCTTTTGCCCATCGCCCATATTCCCGCGGGGGGCGTTCAGGCGGAGCCGGAGGTGTTTTGGAACACCCGCCAGGCCGATTTGGTGGGCCAGATCATCATCGTGCTGGCTGGCATTTTCGGCGTGCTGATTTTCTTCAAGGAGCGTGAACAAGAATGACGCTGCTATTCGCCCTGTTTTTGATTGCCGCGCTGCTCATGCTGACCGTGGGCATTTACAGCATCGTGGTGACCCGCAACCTGATGCGGATTTTGATCGCCGTGGAGATTCTCACCAAGGCGGTGACGCTGCTGATGATCGGCGCCGGATACCTGACGGGCAACATGGGCGCGGCCCAGTCCTATGTCATCACCATCATCGTCATTGAGGTGATGATTTTGGTGGTGGCCACGGGCATCGTGTTCGGGGCTTACAAAAAGACCGGCACGCTGATCACCAAAGACCTGAACAACCTCAAGGGCTAAGCCGTCGGGCGGGTCCCTTGGAAGCGATGGAGGCCGAGCATGGAAACGATTCTTTTGGCGCCGCCGGTGGTATTTTTGTTGTATTGGCTGCTGTCCATGGGCATCTCCCTGGTGTCCAAGCGACTGGCGGCCCGGGGCGTGGATTCCGCCGCCAAAGAGCAGGCTTACGCCTGCGGCGAGGACATGGCGGAAAACCACGTGCAGCCGGAATACAACGAGTTTTTCAAGTTTGCTTTTTTCTTCACCATCATGCACGTCGTCGTCCTGGTGGTGGCCACCGACCCCGAGGGGCTGACGGTGGCCTCCGGTGTCTACATCGGCGTGACGGTGCTGGGCCTTTTTATGCTGCTTCGGAGGTAATGCAAAGATGCAAACGGTAGACAGAATCGTACAGTGGGCCAGGGGCAAATCCCCCTGGATCATCCATTTCAATTCCGGGGCCTGCAACGCCTGCGATATTGAGGTGTTGGCCGCCCTCACCCCACGGTATGACGTGGAGCGCTTCGGCATTCAGCTGAAAGGCTCCCCCCGCCACGCGGATGTGCTGGTCTGTTCCGGCCCGGTCACCCTGCAGCAGCGGGACCGGCTGGTGACCATTTATCAGCAGATGACGGACCCCAAGTTTGTGGTGGCCGTGGGCACCTGCGCCTGCTCGGCGGGCGTGTTTTCCGGCTGCTATTGCGTGGAGGGCGGCATTGATACCGCCATTCCCGTGGACATGTACATTCCCGGCTGCCCGGCCAAGCCGGAAGCCATTATTGACGGCGTTGTCAAGCTTTTGAAAAAGCTGTGACCCAAGGGAGGCGAAGGCGTTGGAAAAGGAAATGAACCTGCTGAACCGGATGAAGGAGCGCTTTCCGGCGGTGGATATGGAAAAGACCGCGACGGCCCACAACAGGGTGTATGTCACCCTGCCGGGGGACCAGATTTTGGAGGCCCTGGCCTTTGCCAAAAACGACCTGGATTTTGACCACCTGTGTACCATCACGGGGCTGGACAACGGGGAAGGCTTTGAATTTCTCTATCATCTGGCCGAGCCCGAGGGCGTTGTGATGACCCTTCGCTATCAGACCGGTCGGGGCGACGGCGTTACCATCCCCTCCGTGCTGCCCATTTATGAAGGCGCCACCTTTTACGAGCGGGAGCTGGAAGGGCTTCTGGGCGTGACGGTGGAGGGCCTGCCGGAAGGCCGCCAGTATCCCCTGCCGGACAACTGGCCCAAGGGCGAGTACCCCATGCGCAAGGGCTGGGCGCCAAAGGGCGCGGGGGAGACGGCGGAAACGGCGGAGTAGAGGGAAGGGGGGGGGGGGGGGGCGCGGACCCCCGCCAGGCGCAGCCCCGGCCCCCCCCAGGGAGAGCGCGCCCGCCGCGGCCGC